>CACAPU010000030.1 GCA_902534465.1 uncultured Pelagibacteraceae bacterium | reverse complement strand
TTAACGTCAACATTTATTTTTTCTGATTTAAATATCTGCATACCTCTAGCTAGGTAGTTTTTGATTGCATTTTTATGATCTAATGAACAAGTGTGTAACCAAACTCTAGATATTCCATCTTCAAATAACTTTTTAATTGCCTCAGATAGTAAATATCCTCCACATTTTTTCCCAAAGTACTCTTCTAAGATGCCAAAATATGCTATTTCTGAGTGATCATTATCAAAATCACGAACGGTTTCATAAAATCCTACCAAGTTGTTATTTTCCTTTAAAACAAAGGTTTTTACCCTTGGATTTTCAACATATTCGATCCATTTTTTGTCATCCCATGCCAATCTATCTATCCATCTGTATTTTTTTCCAATTTGTTTATAAAAAAATTTGTTTAGTTGAAAATCAGGTGGATCTAATTGATTAATTTTGAAGTTTGGGCCTGGGCTCTTTGATCGATTAAGTTTTTTTATCGAATTAATTTCTAAGAAACTTCTGTCTACGTTAATTATCACGAGACCATTTTTCCAATTTTCTCTCCACCAAACAAATGGAAATGTAAATGTGGAACCTCTTGTCCGCCATCCTCACTTATATTTGCTAACGCTCTATATCCTTTACCAGTATCAACAGATATATTTAATTTTTTTGCAACGGTGTTAATACCTTTTAGCAATCCAACAATTTCTTCAGACGATGCATTTTGGCTAAAGTCATCTAGATCGACATATTTACCTTTTGGAATAACCAAAGCGTGTATTTTTTTTTGTGGATTTATATCATGAAAAGATAAAACAAACTCATCTTCATAAATTTTATTGCAAGGTATCTCTTTTCTTAGTATTTTAGCAAATATATTATTATCGTCGTAACTCATAATTACATATTTTCTAAAACTGATTTTACTGTGTCTCCCATAACAGATGGATTTTTTGAAATTGTAATTCCACACTCTTTTAAAATTTCAACTTTTTCTATTGCACTTTCACCATAAGCTGAAACTATTGCTCCTGCATGACCCATTACTCTGCCTTTTGGAGCAGTCAGACCAGCTATATAGGCTATGACTGGTTTTTTCATATTTTCTTTAGCAAACTCACCCGCCGCCACTTCTTGTGGACCACCAATCTCACCAATCATTAAAATTGCATCAGTTTCATCATCAGTTTCAAACTTTTCAATTATATCTCTAAATGAACTTCCATTTATAGGATCTCCACCTATTCCAACACTTGTTGAAACTCCAATATTTAAATTTTTAAGTTGTTGAGCAGCTTCATATCCTAATGTTCCTGATCTACTTATAATACCAACTCTTCCCTCTTTATAAATATGTCCTGGCATAATACCCAACATTGATTTTCCTGGACTTATAATTCCTGCGCAATTAGGTCCAACTAAAGTCATTTTAGAACTTTTAGTATACCTTCTCATGTATCTTTTTATTCTGATCATATCGTGAGATGGAATTCCATCAACAATAGCTACACACGTTTTAATGCCAGCATCAGCAGCTTCCATTGCCGAGTCAGCTGCAAAAGCTGGTGGTACAAATAAAATTGATGCATCTGCTCCAGTTTCGCTTACTGCATCTTTAACTGTATTAAACACTGGCAGATTTAGATGCATAGAGCCACCCTTTCCTGGAGTAACTCCACCAACAACATTAGAACCATACTTAATCATCTCGTCTGCATGAAAAGAGCCCATTTTTCCTGTAAAACCTTGAATAATAATCTTACTGTTTTTGTCAATTAATACTGTCATTATCTATTTTTTCAGCGCTGCAACCGCTTTATTAGCTGCATCCTCTAAAGTGTTTGCCTCAATATAATTTATCTTACTCTCTTTTAAAATTTGATTTCCTTTTTCAACATTTGTACCTGCTAATCTAATAACCAATGGAACATTAACTTCTATTTTTTTAAGAGCTTCTACTATTCCTTCTGCTACCCAATCACATCTGTTTATACCAGCAAATATATTTACTAAAATTACTTTTACTTTTTCATCCATTGTAACTAACTTAAATGCTTTAACTATTTTTTCTGGAGTAGCTCCACCACCCACATCTAAAAAATTAGCAGGAC
>CACAPU010000029.1 GCA_902534465.1 uncultured Pelagibacteraceae bacterium | reverse complement strand
AATCAATCTTCAGTTTTTACTATTTGTTGTGAATTGTCTAATGCAGATGTGAGGGTATGCCATGACAACGTTGCACATTTAACTCGCATTGGGTATTGTTTAACTCCTGACAAACACATTAACTTAGTTTTTTCATCTTCTTTCAAAAGATTTGTTTTTAATTCATCTTTCTCTTTAATCATTTCTAAAAAATCCTTTAGTATTTCTTTAACTTCAAATTCTTCTTTTCCTCTTACTAAGTCTGTCATAATTGATGCAGAGGCCATTGAAATTGCGCATCCATGTCCTTCAAAAGAAATATCTTCAACTTTTTTATTTTCATCAATTTTCAAAAAAACATGAACGTGATCTCCACATAAAGGATTATGCCCTTTTGCATCTTTATTGAAATTCTCACTTTTCCTTAGATTTCTAGGATTTTTTCCATGGTCCAAAATAATTTCTTGATATAATTCTTTTAAGTTCATTTTAAATTAAATATTTTTTTACAATTATTTATTGAGTTATTTAGTTGATCAATATCATCTTTGGTATTGTAAACACCAAAAGATGCTCTCGCAGTTGCAGGTAAACCTAATTTTTCGTGAAGTATTTGACAACAGTGATGTCCAGCTCTAATTGCTACTCCATCCTCATCTAAAATTGTAGCTATATCGTGAGGATGAATTCCTTCTATCGTAAATGATATAACTCCACCTTTGTTTTTAGGGTTGCCAATAATATTTACTGAATTGTTCTTACCTAAAAGTTCAACAGCATAATCAAGCAACTCTTTTTCGTGCTTTTCTATGTTTTCAATTCCAATTTTTTCAAGGAATTTAATTGACTCATTAAAAGCTATAACTTGAGCAGTTGCCATAGTTCCTGCCTCATATTTATTTGGCAATTCTCCGTAAGAAATACCCTTTTTTTTTACTTCTCTTATCATTCCCCCACCACCTTGATATGGAGGAAGATCTTCTAACCATTTCTTTTTAGCATAAAGCACTCCAATTCCAGTAGGTCCATACATTTTATGACCAGAAATTGCGTAAAAATCACAATCTAAATCCTGCATATCTAATTTTAAATGAGGAGCTCCTTGGCAACCATCAACTAATACAGGAATACCTTTAGAATGAGCAAAGTTTACAATTTCTTTGATTGGAAGTATTGCTCCAGTCACATTCGATAAATGTGTTACACATATAATTTTAGTTCTATCAGTTATTTTTTTTTTAATTTCTTCCAATGTTACTTCACCTTGGTCATTTACTTCAGCAAATTCAATATTTATATTTTTTAATTTTCTTAAAAAATGCCATGGAACATAATTAGAATGGTGCTCTAATTCTGTAATTAATACTTCATCACCTTCATCAAGATATTTTTGGCCGAATGTATTTGCTACAAGATTTATTGCCTCTGTTGCACCTTTTGTAAAAACAATTTCATTTTTATCAGATGCATTTATATATTTTTGTACAGAAGTTCTTGTTTGCTCATATAAATTTGTTGCTGCCACTGCTAAATAATGAACACTTCTACCAACATTTGAAAATTCCTTAGAATAAAAATCATATATTCTATCAATTACTATTCTTGGTTTTTGAGAAGAGTTAGCGCTATCTAGATAAACAAGATCATTATTTTGTACTTTATTATCAAAAATAGGAAATTCTTTTTTAATTTGGTCTATATTCATTCTTTTAATCCCATAATAATTTTAATTAAATTTTTAATTTCATTATCAGTAATTTTTTCAACGACATCCAATAAGAAGCCATTTATTAAAAGTTCTTTTGCTTCCTTATAATTAAGACCTCTAGACATTAGATAAAAAATAGAGTCCTGATTTAAACTTCCTGAGGCAGATCCATGTGAACATTTTACATCGTCTGCATATATTTCTAATTCTGGTTTTGCATTAAACTCAGAATTATCACTGAGTAAAATTGCTTTACTCAATTGATATCCATCAGTTTTTTGTGCATTAGATTTTACAAATATTTTACCTTGATAAGCTGATTTTGTATTTTCTCCTAAAACACTTTTAATTAATTGATAACTTTTAGTATTTTCATTTAAATGGTTGATAGATGTTCTGATTTCATGATTTTTATTATTATCTAAATTGAATATACCATTTACAAATGCTGAAGAGTATTTGCCAATTAAATTACAATTAATTTCATTTTTGATAAACCTGGAACCTAATGATAAAATAAAACTTTCTGCAACACTGTTAGTATCTAGATTAATATTATTAAATGAGTATTTAATATTATTATTTTCTTTTTTATCTAATTTGTAATTCTTAAGTA
>CACAPU010000028.1 GCA_902534465.1 uncultured Pelagibacteraceae bacterium | reverse complement strand
TTGCATTTAATTCTTTTTGGCTAAATGGTTTAGTGACGTAATCATCGGCTCCAGTTTCAAATGCTTTTAATTTATCTTCCTCCTCTCCTTTTGCAGTAAGCATAATAATTGGAATATCATTATATTTTTTATCCCTTTTTAACTGTTTACATATTTCAACACCTGATAAATCTGGCAACATCCAATCTAATATGATTAAGTCTGGCATTTTTTGTTTTATTGATTTTAAAGAGTCCTCTCCATTTTCACTTGAAGAAACCTTATGACCTTCTTTTTCTAAATTATATTTTAATAGAGTTGAAATTGGCGCCTCATCTTCTGCAATAAATATGTGTGCACTCATTACTTTGTTAATACTGAGTCGCTACCCTTAGGTCTTTCACCCTCTAAATAATCACCTGTAACTAAATAATATACTTGCTCAGCAATGTTGGTTGTATGATCTCCTATCCTTTCAATATTTTTAGTTACAAATAAAAGATGTGAGCCATATTCAATATTTTCCATATTTGATTTAAGTAATGAGATGACTTCTTCCATACATTGATTTGTTAAATCATCAACTTGTTCATCACTCTCCCATACTGTTCGAGCTACATCGCTTGATCTACTAAGATATGAGTCTAAAACAATTTTTAATTGTTTTTGAACCAAAATGCAGATTCTATTCATTGCTTCAATTAAATTATTTGGCAAATGCGTATTTATAAGTTTTGTTCTTTTTGCAATATTTTTGGCAAGATCACCTATTCTTTCTAAGTCTGAAGACATCTTTAGAGCTGCAACTGTTTCTCTAAGATCCACAGCCATTGGTTGTCTTAAAGCAATTAAATTTACTACCTCATTCTCTATCTGAGACTCAAAATTATCTATAACTACATCTGAATTTATAACATCATCAGCAAGGTTATGATCATTTATTGATATTGCTTTCATTGCCTTACCTAAAGCGGTTTCGCAATTTGCCCCCATTTCAACTAAATCATTGTTTAATTTTTTTAATTGGTCTTCGTAAGATTTTACTGTATGTGGTTTTTCATTCATTATCCAAACCTTCCTGTTATGTAATCCTGCGTTTGTTGTTGAGTCGGATTCTTGAATATCTTATCAGTAGAACCTACTTCAATCAATTTACCAAGGTGAAAAAAACCAGTATTTTGAGAGACTCTTGCAGCTTGGGACATTGAGTGAGTAACAATTATTATAGTATGTTCCTTTCTTAATTCATCAATTAGCTCCTCTATTTGTGCTGTCGCAATTGGATCAAGAGCTGAACATGGCTCATCCATGAGTATTACCTCTGGCTTAATTGATATTGTTCTTGCAATACAAAGTCTTTGTTGTTGTCCACCTGATAAACCAGTACCTGGTTCGTGAATTCTGTCTTTTACCTCTTCCCAAAGTGCTGCTTTTCTCAAACTCTCTTCAACAATATTATCCATTTCACTTTTAGATTGAGCTATCCCATGTATCTCAGGTCCATAAGAAATATTCTCATAAATGGTTTTTGGAAAAGGATTTGGTTTTTGAAAAATCATTCCAACTTTTTCTCTAAGCCTTACAACATCTGTATCTTTTTGATTTATGTCATAGTCATTAATTTTTACGACACCACTGACTTTACAAATATCGATCACATCATTCATTCTATTTAAACATCTTAAGAATGTTGATTTACCACAACCAGAAGGTCCAATAAGAGCAGTTACTTTATTTGCTTCGATATCCATATTGATATCAAATAAAGCTTGTTTCGCTCCATAATAGACATCAACATTTTTTGCTTCTATTTTATTCATATTTTAGTTCCATTTCTTTTCAAATTTATGTCTAATTAATTGTGCTCCTAAATTCATAAAAATTAGGAAAAATAATAATACCATTATGCAAGCAGACACTTTTTCTACAAATCCTCTTTCGGCACTCTCCGCCCATATATAGATTTGAACAGGCAAGCTAGCTGCTGGATCCATAGGGGTTCCTGGTATTGTGTTAACAAAAGCAACCATTCCAATTAATATTAAAGGCGCTGTTTCACCTAATGCTTGAGCTAAGCCAATTATAGTACCTGATAAAGTTCCAGGTAAAGCCAATGGCACGGTATGATGCATCGTCGTTTGCATTCTGCTAGCTCCCATTGCTAAAGCTGCTTCTCTTATACTGGGTGGAACAGCCTTCAATGATGCTCTGGCTGCTATTATAATTGTTGGAAGAGTCATTAACGAAAGGGTTATACCTCCAACTAAGGGTGTTGATCTAGGTAAACCAAACACGGCCAATAAAACACCTAATCCTAATAATCCAAAAACAATTGAAGGAACTGCTGCTAAATTATTGATATTTACTTCTATAAAATCTGTAAATCTATTTTTTGGTGCAA
>CACAPU010000027.1 GCA_902534465.1 uncultured Pelagibacteraceae bacterium | reverse complement strand
CCATTATTTCTTAACCTGTTCTTTCTTGATACTTCCTATTACTTTTAAGTTTGATAAATGTATAAAGTTCTCTTTTGAAATTATTCCACCCTTTTTTTCCTTTGTAGTTTTTACATGCTTTTTGACAATATTAATTCCTTTCACTTTTGCCCTATTGTTTCTTCTTTCAATTTCAATCACTTCACCTTCTTTACTTTTATCTCTACCAGACAAAACTTTTACTTTTAAGCCTTTTTTAATCATTATAAAACCTCTGGTGCTAATGAAATAATTTTCATCTGCCCTCTGTTTCTTAATTCTCTTGTAACAGGTCCAAATATTCTTGTGCCAATTGGTTCTCCTTTATCATCGGTAAGAACTGCAGCATTATTATCAAATCTTACTTTAGAACCGTCATTTCTATGTATCCCTTTCTTTACTCTTACCACAACAGCTTTGTGAACAGAGCCCTTCTTTACTTTACCTTTTGGTATAGCTTCCTTAACTGCAACAACTATTATATCTCCTATACCAGCATATCTTCTTTTGGAACCACCTAATACCTTAATACACTCAATTTTTTTTGCTCCTGTGTTATCTGCAACTAATAATTCTGTTTGAACTTGTATCATTTTGTCTCTCCAATAACTTCAAATTTTTTGTTTTTTGAATAAGGTTTACTTTCTCTTATTGAAACTTTATCACCAACTTTAAATTTATTTTCTTCATCATGTGCATTATATTTTTTCCTCGCCTTCATAACCTTTTTTAAAACCGGGTGCTGAAATTTTCTTTCAACTAAAACTGTAATAGTTTTATTTGGCTTATCACTCACAACTGTTCCATTTAAAATTTTTTTAGGCATTTTGAACCTCGATGAGAGTTTTTAATCTAGCTATATTTTTTATTTGTCCATTAACTTTTTGAAACCTAAAATTAAAAAGATCTTTTTTCAACTTTTCTAAATTTTCTAATTGTTGTTTTTTTGTTAATTTTTTTAACTCTTTTTTTTTCATCTAAACCCTTTTAATAAATTTACATTTAATTGGTAATTTTGCTGAGGCTTTATATAGTGCCTCCCTAGCTATTTGCTCAGATACTCCATCAACTTCAAACAATATTCTTCCAGGTTTTACTCTACATGCCCAAAACTCTGGAGATCCCTTACCTTTACCCATTCTTACCTCGGTTGGCTTTTTTGAAACTGGGATATTTGGGAACATTCTTGTCCAAACTCTGCCTTGTCTTTTCATGTGTCTTGTTAAAGCAACCCTTGCAGCTTCTATTTGCCTTGAAATAATTCTTTCAGGTTGAACTGCTTTTAATCCAAATGAGCCATAATTCATTAAATTACACCTTGATGCATTGCCATGAATTCTTCCTTTGTGAGCTTTTCTAAACTTTGTTCTTGTTGGTTGTAACATATTTAGGCCTTATTCCTCTCTTGACTAAATTCTTTAGTGAATATTTCTCCCTTATATATCCAAATTTTAATTCCTATTATGCCATATGTGGTTAAAGCCTCAGCTTCTGAGTAATCTATATCAGCTCTTAATGTATGTGATGGTATGCTTCCTTCTCGCAACCATTCAGTTCGTGCAATTTCATTCCCACCTAATCTTCCACTAATTGACACTTTTATACCTTTTGCTCCTAGCCTCAATGCTGATTGCATAGCTCTTTTCATTGCTCTTCTATAAGATACTCTTTTTACTAATTGCTGTGCAATATTTTCGGCAACTAGATAGCTATTTGTTTCTGGTTTTTTTACCTCTTTTATATTTAATACAACTTCGTTTGATGTTAGTTTAGATAGATTTCCTTTAATCTTTTCAATGTCAGTTCCCTTTTTTCCAATTACAAAACCTGGTCTAGAGGTATAAATTGTAACAAAACACTTTTTAGATGTTCTTTCGATCATTACTTTAGAAACTCCAGAATTTATTACATTTTTTTTAATATATTCTCTAATTTTAAAGTCCTCTATTAGGTTGTTTCCAAAATCCTTTTTTTTTGCATACCAGACAGAGTCCCATCCTCTATTGATACCTAATCTTAAACCAACTGGATTAACTTTTTGACCCATGACTCACCAATTTATTATTTTCAGTTAATATTATTGTGACATTTGAATATGGTTTCATTATCTCAGCTGCTCTTCCTTTTGCTCGTGCTCTGAAACGTTTCATCACAACTTGTTTTCCGCAATAAGCTTCTTTAACTATCAACTTATCAATATCATATTGATAATTATTTTCTGCATTAGCAACAGCAGAAGAAATAGTTTTTTTAATATCTTTTGAGATTCTCTTATCAGAAAAAGTTAAATTTCGTATTGCTACATCCACTTTTTTACCTACAATAGATTTTAAAATCGGCTTTAATTTTCTTGTACTTGATCTCACATTTTTGTTAACTGATTTTACAATCTTAGAATCAACTATTTTTTTTAATTTAGACATTATTTTTTAGCATCTCCTTTTGATCCACCTTCGACTTTTGCTTTTTTATCAGCAGGTGTATGACCATAAAATTGCCTTGTGGGTGCAAATTCTCCAAGTTTATGTCCAACCATATCTTCGGATATTGTTATAGGAATAAATTTTTTTCCATTATAAATTAAAAAACTAATACCTACAAAATCGGGAATTATTGTTGATTTTCTAGACCAAG
>CACAPU010000026.1 GCA_902534465.1 uncultured Pelagibacteraceae bacterium | reverse complement strand
TTTGAAATTGTTTCACTATCACCTATTTCATGATTCTCAGTTATATAATCAAATTTAGTTATAAAACTATTACTACCAAATTGAGCTCTAATTGAATCGTAGTTTGAAAAATCTAAATCTCTGTCATAAGAAAATTTATATTCTAAATTGATACTTTCGTTTGGTTTGTAATAAAAATTTCCTACTAAATCAGACCTGGTTTGATCAAGTTTTGCTCTTGAAGGCATAGAGGAATTTTTCTTATCTTTTATTACATTTCCTATATTAAGCCCGTAAATTTTTTCGTTTGACAAGTTTTGTTTTTCAAATTCAACCCCTACAGTTAAAGATTTTCCCTCCTCAACCATATCAGTTCTACCAATTCTATTTGATGAAAATAAATTATCATATTTAAGTCTAACAGTATCAGAAGATATATCTTTGCCATTTGTAGGACTGAATTTAAATTGCACTTTAGGTTTTAAATAATTTGAAGAGTCATCATTTTTTTTTCTTAAGGGTAACTCTGAATTCAAAATGAATGTTCCAAAAAGTTCATGATCCGCATTATTTTCAAACACAGATGAGTTTTCAGAGTAAGTATTAAAATTTTTAAGCAAAAAAGAATAATTTGTTACAAGACCTGTGTTAATGTAATCAAAGGATGAAAAGTCAAAGTCATTATTTACCTGTGCTTCATAAATATTTGTATCATATAATTTTTGATAACCTGAAGAACCAAAAGTAAAGTTTCCATTATAATCATCCGCTAAATCTATATTTTTATAAAAAGAAAAATCAGGAAATATGTATTGATATTTATCATTTTTATTACTAACTGCTAAATTTTCATACATTCTTACAGAAGTTGTTAACCTTGTATCTTCATCAATTTCATTCATCACTTTTAAAAAAGAAGTTAATGAGCTTGTATTTATTTTTGACATTAGTGAATTTGTGTCTGTTATCCCTTTAAAATCATGAATTTTTAAATAATTGTCGTTTGTAACATTCTGTAATTCTAATTCGTATGATGTTTCATTATTAATTTCTCCTTTCAAATCAATAAATGCATGCGTATTAGTTTTTTTTTCATCTCTATTGAAACTAAAGTCAGCTACCAAATCTGAGTTTTTAAAAGCTTGTCTGTACTCTGATTGAAGAATAAAATCGTTATCGGAATAAAGTCTTGGATTAAATGTCATATCTCTTGAATCTGACAAAACATAGAAATATGGAATATTAATTGCTTTACCTAAATTATCTGAGCTTGAATATACTGGTGTTAAAAATCCAGATTTTCTTTTAACAGAAGGATCTGGGTGATTAAAATATGGAAGGAAAAATACTTTTTGATCAAATACTTTTAACCATGAGTTCGTATATTCAAATAATTTCTCAATTTTATTGTGTTTAAATTCTTCACTTTGTAATTCCCAACCTCTACATTTTTTATTATCAGTATTACATGTGCTAAACACTGCTTTTTGAATAGTTGTTTTTTGATTGTTTGAGATAGTAGACTTTCCTTTCAGCAATGGATCGTTATCTTCATTACCAAAAAAATTGTCAATAAAATCAACATGCACCTCTTTTCCAACTAATTCTCTTGTTTTTAAATTTACTTTTGCCTTTTCGAAAGTATAACTATTATTATTATTGTCTATAATATTTGTTTTTTTTGAGGATATAACTTCATTTAATTGATCAAAATTAAAACCATCAATAAAATTATATACATTATTTATATCATCATAAACAGAAGTATTTGATTTACTAGAAATCATCATTAAATTTCTATCATACAAAACATTTTTAGAATTAATTTCATACTTATTTTCAATTTTGAAGTATGTCTTTCCCTCTGTAAGAATAGTATTCTTTATTTGATTATATATGGCTTTTTCACTTTTGATAAAAATATCATTTAAGTTGTCATAAAATTCTACATTATCAATTACTACTAATTCAGAAATTAATTTATTATAAATAGATTTATCACCCTTTATTATTATATTTTCATCTGGCACTTTTGCTTTTCCATAGTCTGAGAGAATAATATTTCCATCATTTTCAATTTTGATGTTTTTCGAGTCAAAAAAAATAATATTTGCTTGAGCTTGACTGCAGATATAAATCGAAAATAAAACTGAGATAAATATTTTTAATTTAAGTTTCATTAAGTTTTGTTAATCCTATTGCGCATATTAAAAACATTATTACTTGGGGTAACCAAACTGATATTAACACTGGCACAGTTTCATTTTTTCCAAACAATATTGAAAAATAGTTAATATAGTAAAAAACAACTGAAACCAATACACCAATTACTATTAAGAAAAACTTGGATTTTATGAAATTAAACTTGAACATCAACAAAGAGCCAATTATTACTGTTAAAGCAAGATATAATGGCAAACTATATATTTTGTGAAGATGTAATTTCACTTCTGTAGCAGAATATCCTATAGACTCGTAGTTTTCCTCTAATTTTATTAACTGTAAAATATTTAAAGAACTTAAGTTGGAATATAAATTTGAAATAATTTTGCTATTAAAAGATGATTCATAATTATAATTTAAAAATGATTTATTTTTTTTTATACTAGAATAAATTTTTACATCTTCTAAATTCCATATTTTATTTGTAATATCAGCTTGTTTAGAAATTATAGTATTTATTAGTTTATAATCCTTATTTAATTCTGCTATTTTAATATTTTCTAACTTATTTTTTTTATATCCTGCAGCATTTATAATGAATATTCTATTTCCATTTTTATTTTTTTCTTTAATCCAAAGTCCATCCTCATTTACTATTGCTAAATGATTACCCGTGTCAGAATACTTGTATTTAATATTCAGATATAAACTTTTCAAATTTGCTGAAAATGAATAATAAAT
>CACAPU010000025.1 GCA_902534465.1 uncultured Pelagibacteraceae bacterium | reverse complement strand
AAGAGAGACAGAGATATTTATGTCTAAATTCAATGGTTTTCGATCTGTTACTTTTCACTTGCCAGATGATAAAAGCCTAATGAAATTAAAAGTAACTGACAGGTATATGTATAATTTAGAGAACGCAATCAGATTTCAAGCTGCTCAAATTAAAAACGAAGTATATTTTTTGGTTTTTGGTAATAATTTTCATCCAAAAATTGAGTTACTTTTAAAAGAACTTGTAAACGAAAATGTAATTAATGAAACATCTATTGAAATTAGAAAACATTTACATTCCAGAGCTAGTTCAATAGATACAGTAAACCTAACAGAAAATACTGAAGAAAAAAATAATAATGAGCGGGTAAATATTAAATCTAAAAAAAAAAAATTTTATTGTGCTCATGCTAGACTAAATCAAGGAGTGTTAATACCAAATGGAGATATTAATTTGTGTTGTCATGATTATTCCTTAAGTTCAAACATTGGAAATTTGCACACGGATAATTTAAATGATATTTATAAACAAAAAACAATTTTCAATAACGGCTTTTCTGATGGAAATTATGATACATGTAAAAAATGTGAATATTACAAATCATTTTAAATTTAATCAAAAATAAGGAAGCTTTAATTAATAAGATGCATAAAAAAAGGATTACTAAAAAAACAGTTGGAATAATAGGTCTCGGATATGTTGGTTTACCATTGGCCTTAAAATTTTCAAAATCTAAATTTTACAAAATAATTGGTATAGACACAAATACGAAAAAAATAAGTTTTTTAAAAAAGAATAAATCTTATATTTCAAACATTAAAAATGATGAAATTAAAATTTTAAACAAAAAAAATAATATTCTTACTAATCAATTTAGTTATATAAAAAATTGTGAGATAATTATTTTTTCTCTTCCTACTCCTTTGTCTAATAACAAAGATCCTGACATGAGTTATATTCAAAATGCTATAAATTTATCAGAAAATTATTTTAGGAAAAATCAGACAATTATTCTAGAAAGTACAGTTTATCCAGGAGCAACTGAGGAATTTTTCTTACCCATAATTAAAAAAAAGAAATTTGTACTTGGTAAAAATTTCTTCTTAGGATTTTCTCCTGAAAGAGAGGATCCTGGTAACAAAAAATATAATATTTCAAATATTATTAAACTAACTTCTGGCCATACTTCAGAATGTCTAAAAAAGATTGATGAATTGTATAATTCAATAAATATAAAAACAAAAACTGTTTCTTCTATCAGAACTGCGGAAATGACAAAACTTTATGAGAATATATTCAGGTCTGTAAATATTGGTATGGTTAATGAGATGAAATTGATATGTGATAAAATGAAACTTGATATATATGAGATTATTGAAGCAGCTAAAACAAAACCTTTTGGATTCAATGCTTTTTATCCAGGACCAGGGCTAGGGGGCCATTGTATACCCATTGACCCATACTTATTGACATGGAAAGCAAAACAATATGATTTGAATACAAAATTTATTGAATTATCTGCAGATATTAACAATTCAATGCCTAATTTTGTTTTGGATAAAATTAATAAAGGCTTAAATTTAATTGGTAAAAACTTTTCAAATTCAAAAATTCTAATTATAGGAGTAGCATATAAGAAGAATATAAATGACATAAGAGAGTCTCCTGCACTAAAAATTATTCAAAAATTAATACAAAATCAATCAAATATTATTTACCATGACAAATTTATTCCAAATTTTGAAATTAAAATAAAAAATAAAAAAACTTTAAAATTCAGATCTTCAAAATTATCTTTGAAAAATTTAAAATCAATCGATTTAGTTTGCGTTGTAACAGATCATGATTATATAGATTATAATTTATTAAAAAATAATGTAAAAATAATTGTAGATTGTAGAGACAAATACAGAAAAAGTAAATTTATTTTAAAAGCTTGATGAATATTTTAATAACAGGTGTAGCAGGTTTCATAGGTTTTCACACAGCCTTGAAGTTACTGAATAAGAAAAATAATGTTTATGGAATTGACTCGTTAAATAATTACTATGATGTAAAAATTAAAAAATTAAGACTCAACTTGTTAAAAAAAAAATTTAGTAAAACAAAAAAATTTGGTTTTTACAAAAATAATTTAAAAAATGAAAAATTCTTAGTCAATATTATAAAAAAAAAAAAAATTAAAATAGTTATCCACCTAGCTGCACAAGCGGGGGTTAGACATTCTTTAAAAAAGCCAATTGATTATGTTACAAATAATATTGTTGCAACTACAAATTTGCTAGAGGCTTGCAGAAAATCAAAAAACATCAAGCATTTCTTATTAGCAAGCACTAGCAGCGTTTATGCTTCTAGCATAAAAACTCCATTTAATGAAAAGGACCCTGCAGATTTTCCACTACAGTTTTATGCAGCAACCAAAAGAGCGACAGAGTTGATGGCACATAGTTATAGTCATCTATACGGTATTCCATTTACGATTTTAAGATTTTTTACAGTATATGGACCCTTTGGCAGACCAGATATGGCATTATATAAATTTACACAAAATATTTTGAAAAATAAAGAGATTGAGGTTTTTAACAATGGAAATCATACCAGAGATTTTACGTATGTTGATGATATTGCAATTTCAATACAAAAATTAATTAAAAAAATACCAAAAACCAATGATACTTTTGGCCTTTCGAAAAAAATTTCTCATTATAGTAATGCAAAAATTAATATAATTAATATTGGAAATGGAAAGCAGGAAACATTAGAAAAGTACATATCTTTGATTGAAAAAACATTAAACAAAAAAGCAAAAAAAAATTATCTACCTTTTCAGATCGGTGACGCACTAAATACATCTAGCAATATCAAAAGATTAAAAAAAACAATTAAATTTTCACCTAAGGTAAATATAGACAAGGGAATAAAAAATTTTATAAGATGGTTTAAGAGTTACTATAAGATTTAATGAGGAAAAAACTTGTTATAGTCGCTTCTACAGCAAATTCCCTAATAAATTTTAGATATGATTTAATAAAATTTCTCAAAAAAGACTATGATATCCAAGCATTATCAAAAGATTTTGATCCACAAATTAAAAATAAACTTAACAAAATTGGAGTTTTTTACAAGTCATATGGATATAATAAAACAGGTTTCTTTTCAGAAATTATTTCCATACTAAACTTATTTTCAATTTTAAACTTTAAACAGGATTTTAAATTAATTTCTTATACTCTAAGAGCCAATATATTCTCTGGACTTATATCTATTTTTTACAAAAATTTAAATCATTATCCTATGATAACTGGTTTAGGGAATATATTTCTAACAAAAAATGACTCTATTTTTAATTATATTTTTTTTTTATTTATAAAAATTTGTATTAAAACTACATTAAAAAAATGCAAAATAATTATCTTTCAAAACGTTTCGGATAAGAAATATTTTAACAAAAATATAATAAAAAAAAAATCAGCTTTGATTCCTGGATCGGGTGTTAATCTAAAAAGTTTTAGATCTTATAAATTTCCAAAAATGATAAATTTTGTAATGGTGTCTAGAATTATAAAAAATAAAGGTATTGAGGATTATTATGATGTAGGAAACTATCTTTTAAAAAAACATAAGAATATTAAATTTATATTTGTTGGCAAAAAAAATGATCACTATTCTTTAAATAATAAAGAATTATTTTCGAATAAAAAAAATAAAATATTATTTTTAAAATGGG
>CACAPU010000024.1 GCA_902534465.1 uncultured Pelagibacteraceae bacterium | reverse complement strand
GAGATTATTTTTCTAAAACAAAAAAATTTGAAATACAATAATCTAAAATCCTTGGAGAAATCTATATTTTCAAGCAAGCTTTTTAACGAACATAAATTTCTAAAAAAAGATTATAATAATAAAAACTACATATTTGTGAACTGTGCAAATACAAAAATCTCCTTGGATTTTGAAAAATTAGGATCAAAATTATTCGTTTTTTTAAAGGACAACAAAATTGAAAATTCAATAATTAGTTCTAACAATAATTCATTAACAAACTTACAATTAGAAAAATTCCTACATGGTGTGCAATTAAAATCTTATAATTTTGGTATTTATAAGACAATTACAAGCAGCAAAGATTTAACTTTCAATTTAAATGTCGTTGGAAACAATTTTAAAAAAACAAATTTACTTAGAAATAAATTAAATGCTCTTCTAGAAGGAGTTTTTCTTACAAGAGATTTAGTTTCTGAACCTGGAAACGTCTTACACCCAGACGAATATGCAAAAAGAATAACAAAATTAAAAAAATATGGTTTAAAAGTTGAGGTTTACGATCAAAAAAAATTAAAAAAATTAGGCTTTAATGCATTACTTGGTGTAGGCCAAGGAAGTATAAGAGGATCTTATCTTGTGACTATGGAATGGAATGGAAATAAAAAAAATTCAAAACCTCTAGCATTCGTTGGAAAAGGTGTCTGTTTTGATACGGGTGGAATTTCATTAAAACCAGCAAAATTTATGGAAGATATGACATATGACATGGCAGGATCTGCAACAGTTGTTGGTCTTATGAAAACTCTTGCATTAAGAAAAGCAAAAATTAATGCAGTAGGAGTTGTTGGTCTAGTTGAAAATATGCCAGGAGGAAATGCTCAAAGGCCTGGAGATATTGTCAAATCTTATAGTGGTCAAACAATTGAAGTTTTAAATACTGATGCAGAGGGAAGATTGGTGCTAGCCGATGCATTAACTTACACTGAAAAAAAATATAAACCTACTTTAATAGTAGATTTGGCAACTTTAACTGGAGCAATAATTGTAGCACTAGGATCTGAATATGCCGGTATGTGGTCAAACAATGAAAAATTAGCTAAACAATTATATAATGCTGGAGAAAAGGTCGAAGAAAAATTGTGGAGAATGCCATTACATGAAAATTATAACAAATTAATGGACTCCAAAACTGCTGATATGCAAAATATTAATTATGTTGGTGGAGCTGGATCAACTACTGCAGCTCAATTTTTACAAAGGTTTATAATTAATAAAACACCTTGGGCTCATTTAGATATTGCTGGAATGGCTTTTTCCAAATATGCTGGAGCTCTAAATTCTGGTGGTGCGACTGGATATGGAGTTAGATTGTTAAATAAATTTATAGAGGAGAATTATGAATAATATTGAAGAAACTTTATCAATTATTAAACCAGATGCAGTAGAAAGAAATTTACAGGACCAAATAAAAAATGAATTTAAAAGCAAAGGATTTGAAATATTAAATGAAAAAAAAATCCATATTACAAAAGAAGAAGCTGAAAAATTTTATAAAGTTCATGAGTCAAAACCATTCTATAATGATTTATGTGCCTATTTATCATCAGGACCAATTGTTGTAATGAAACTTCAAAAAGATAATGCGGTTTTAGAAAATAGAAAACTAATGGGAGCTACAAACCCGGATAACGCAGAAGAGGGAACTCTAAGGAAAAAATATGGCATTTCTATTGATAAAAATTCAGTTCATGGATCTGATAGTTTAGAAAATGCCAAAATAGAATTAGATTTTTTTTTTAAAGATTAGTTAAAAATTTTACAATAGCTTTTGGATAAATTTCGTGTTCAATCTTAAGGACTTTATTTTTCAAACTTATTACATTATCCTTTTTTAAAATTTTTATTTTTTTTTGTAAAATAATTTTACCAGAGTCTAATTTCTGATTGACCTTATGTACCGAAGCACCTGCAAATTTATCTTTATTTTTAATAGCTCTCAAATGTGTATTTAATCCTTTGTATTTTGGCAAAAGAGACGGATGGATATTTAATATGGGTTTAGAAAATTTTTTTATAAAACTACCTGATAATATTTTCATAAACCCTGCCAGGCAAAGTAAATCTATTTTATATTTTTTAAGAATCTTAAGTGATTGTCTTTCAAAGCTAGATTTACTCTTATATTCAATCGCATATTGTTTTATTTTTGATTTTAGAGCATAGTTTAATCCAGCAGCATTAGGGTTATTTGAGATAACTAACAGAATTTTATAAGAAGAATTTTTTCTTTTAGAATTTTTAATTAATGATTTTAAATTACTACCTCTACCACTAATAAAGACAGCAATATTTTTTTTACCAGGATACTTTTCCACTAAATTTTACTTTTTTTGAATTTTTTATTATTTTTCCAATTATGTAAGGTTTGAACTTTTTTCCAAAATATTTTCTTACTAAGCCTAAATTTCTAGGACTTATAATTAAACAAAATCCCACACCACAATTGAATGTTCGAAGCATTTCCTCTTCACTTATGCCCATTTTATATAACCATTTAAAAATTTTTAATGTTCTAATTTTATCAAGATTTATCTCTGCACATAAATTTTTTGGTATTACCCTTTTGATATTATCTTCTAAACCTCCACCAGTAATATTTGCACAACCATTAATTAAATTTTTTTCGTTAATATTTGATATTTCTTTAACATAAATTTTGGTTGGTCTAATTAATTCATCTTTAAGAAATTTATTTGCTTTAAAATTAATTTTTTTTTTTTTTAATAAGTACCTTACTAATGAAAAACCATTTGAATGAAGTCCATTAGAGGGTACTCCTAAAATAAGATCGTTGTTTTTAATTTTGTTATTAAGTATTTTGCTCTTTTCGACAAGACCAACAGCAAAACCTGCAATATCAAATTTATTTTTGGAGTAAGTTCCAGGCATTTCTGCAGTTTCACCACCAACTAATTTACAATTTGAAATTTCACATCCTTTTGCAATTCCTCTAATTAAATTTTTTAACTTATTTAAATTTATTTTGCTTAGGGATATGTAATCTAAAAATAAGTATGGTTTTGCTCCCTGAACAACCAAATCATTTACACACATAGCAACAAGATCAATTCCAATTGTATTAAATTTATTTAAATCATTTGCAATTTCAATTTTTGTACCCACTCCATCGGTACTTGTAACAATATATGGATCTTTAAGTTTTTTGGGGATGGGTGAGACCGCTCCAAAACCACCAATATTCTTAAAATCACCACTTTTACCTGATTTTTTAGCTAGTGAACTTATGAACTTAACAAAACTATCTGCTTTTGAAATATTAACTCCACTATTACTGTATGTTAACTTATTTGATGTCATATAAAAATTTAATGCTTATTTTTAAAAATAAAATACTAGCTTGTTTATATATATTTTTTTTATTTTTAACCTTTAATTTTATAGAGTTTTCCACAAATAAGGCTTTTGCAAAAACATTTGTTGTTTCTAAAGTTGAAGTTGAAGAAAAATATAACCTTAGTTTCAACAAGCTTAGAGTTATCGACAGAGGTTTTCAAGAGGCATTTAAAAATCTTTCCCAAATGATACTTGAGGAAAAAGATCAATATATTATTTTGAACACTTCAATAGAGGATATTAAAAAATTAGTAGATAGTTTTTCAATATTAGATGAAAAATTTATAAACAAAAAATATAAAAGTATAATGGAAGTTGAATTTAATAGAAAAAAACTTATTAAT
>CACAPU010000023.1 GCA_902534465.1 uncultured Pelagibacteraceae bacterium | reverse complement strand
AATCGAAAGCAAAACCAAAAAAGATGAAATTGCAACTGATAAATCAAAAAAGATAACATCACCCATAATTGGAACAGCTTATCTTGCACCAGAACCTGGAGGTAAAAAATTTATTGAGGTTGGTCAAAAAATAAAAAAGGGTGATACTATTATGATTGTTGAGGCGATGAAAACCATGAACCATGTGCCAAGCCCCGTAGATGGGTTGATTAAGGAAATAAGCGTTGAAGATGGTCAACCAGTTGAGTATGGTCAGACAATTGCTATTCTTGATTAAAATTAATGTTTAAAAAAATATTAATCGCAAACAGAGGTGAAATAGCCGTTAGAATAATTAGAGCCTGTAAAGAATGGGGTATTGCTACCGTCGCAATACATTCAGATGTTGATAGAGATAGCATGCATGTGAGGTTAGCAGATGAAAGTATTTGTGTAGGTCCTCACCAACCAACACAAAGTTATTTAAATATTCCTGCTATTATGTCAGCTATTGAACTAACTGGATCTGAAGCTGTACATCCAGGATATGGCTTTTTATCAGAAAATTTTGAATTCGCAAAAATTTTAGAAACAAATAATATTAAATTTATTGGCCCATCATCTAATTTAATAAAAAAGATGGGTGATAAGATCGAGGCAAAAAAGGTAGCAAAACAATATGGATTGCCAGTAATTGAAGGCTCAGATGGAGGAGTAAAAGATATTAATGATGCAAAAACAATATGCGAAAAAATTGGTTTTCCTGTTTTAATAAAAGCAGCTGGTGGTGGTGGAGGGAAGGGAATGAAAATAGTTGATAAAATTGAAGATTTTGAAAACCTTTTTTTAACTGCAAAACAAGAAGCAAAAAAGTTTTTTGGTAATGATGAAGTTTATATAGAAAAATTCTTTCAAAACCCTAGACATATAGAAGTACAAGTCTTATCAGGTAAAAATAGAACTGTACACCTTCATGAAAGAGATTGTTCAGTCCAAAGAAGACATCAAAAATTGATAGAGGAAACTCCTAGCCCTATTCTAGACAACAGTATTAGAAAAGATTTATTTGAAAAAACTGTTAATATGGTTAGTAAAATTGGTTATGAGGGAGCTGGGACGGTAGAATACATTTATGAGGATGGTAGATTTTATTTTCTTGAAATGAATACAAGGGTTCAGGTGGAACATCCTGTCACTGAAATGGTTACTGGTATTGATATTATAAAAGAGCAAATATGGATTGCTTTTTCAGGTGATACAGCATTAAAACAAAGTGACATAAATCCACGAGGCCACGCTATTGAATGTAGAATTAACGCTGAAGATCCAAGTAATAATTTTCAACCTTCTCCAGGTAGGATAGGTATGTGTCATCAACCATCAGGTTTTAGAACAAGGGTTGATGGTTCAATCTATCAAGGATATAAAATAACTCCTTATTATGACAGTATGGTGTGCAAAGTCATCACACATGGAAGAAATAGAGAAGAAGCAATTCAAAGAATGCTGAGATCTTTAGATGAGTTCATAATTGAAGGGATAACTACTACTATCGATCTTCATAAAATATTATTAAATAACAAAAAATTTATAAATTCAGATTTTAATGTAAGTTGGCTTGATAACGAAAAAGTTATTTAACTATAGCATTTTTTAAGCCAAACATCATATACAGGATGGTCAAATGGTCTTATTGATGGACTTGAAGCAAATGTCCAGTCATTAAATACAAATACTTTATCATTATCAATCATAGTTTTATCTGATACTTGCATATAAGCTGTAACCTCTGGGTCATCATCAAATTTTGAATTATAACATTTTAAAACTTTTATAATTAAATTTTGGAAAGTAAATTTTTCTCCAACTTTAATTGTTATACTTGTGTTTTTTGAACTAACTTTGTCAAGAACACTTAGCTCTGCAATAGCCTCGCTTTTTGGCATAACGTCAGCAAAAGTAAAGTTTATTATCAGAATATAAAATAATAGTGCTAATAAAAAATTAGCTTTTCCAACTTTTATATTTTTTTTTAACATTTTTAATATATTTTTTGGGATGATAAGAATTATCTGATCCTGTTTGATTAGGTAAGTGGTTTTTCTGCCAGTCATATTTATTTAATTCATGCTCATTTTCTATTTTGTTTTTAATATAATGCATCCATGAATACCATTCATGCGGAATTTTTGATGCCTCAACCTCACCATTATATATTACCCACCTTCTACCTGATTTACTTTCGTAATATTTATTTCCGTTTTCATCTTTACCAACTAATTTTCCAGAAAAAAATATTTGTAGTCTCGTACCTAATGTCTGTTGATTCCACCAAGTGAAGATTTGTTTGAATATTGTCAACATAAAAAATTTATTTTATTTTCAATTTAAAATTGTAAAAATTAGATTAGACTAAAATTTTAAATTTCTATATACATAATATCTATAAGATTCAATTTTTAAATAAATAAGGAATTAAATGGCAAAATTTTTGGTTGAGACATACTACACCTGTAATTTTAAAGTAAGTCACTATCTAGATGATATAGATGAAAAAAATATACAAAACATTGAAAAAAGAGAGGATGGTAAATTTGAGATACTAGATGTTAAATTAGATAGTAGAAAAACCAAAAATTTAGAAAAGATTCAAAAAGACAAGGTAAACGTCATTGAGAAAGATCTTCCACAGCCTGAACAAAAAAATAATTTAAAGATAAACCAAGAAACTTTAACAAGCAGTATCAAAGATAATAAAGGTAGAAGATTCAGTATGCCAGATAGAAGAAAGGGATATATTCAAAAAGCATCAATTGGAGACCATAAAGTTTATCTACATACAGGTGAGTACGAGGATGGAAAAATAGGAGAAATATTTATAGATACAAGTAAAGAAGGTGAACTTGTAAAAGCTACAATGAATAATTTTGCAATAGCTGTTTCTCTTGGTTTACAATATGGAGTTCCTTTGGATGAGTTTGTGAATGCATTTGTAGATACTAAATTTGAACCATCAGGGAAAGTTTTTGGAAATGACAGAATACTAAGTGCTACATCTATTTTAGACTATATATTTAGAGAATTGGCAATATCATATCTTAACAGAGAGGATTTAGCTCATACTCCTTCAATTGGTGGATCTGATAGTTTGGAAGATGCGAATACAGATGAAAATAGTGAGGATAAAACTCAGTTCTTAAAACTGGTAAAAGATATTACTAGTAAAGGTTTCGTAAGAAGTAATTACAAAAAGAAATTTGTCGATTTATCGGATATAAGAATTAATCTTAAAGGTAAAAAGTAATTAACTTTTTCTTTTAAAAGTTAAATTCAACTCTTTTAATTGATCATCAGAAATTTCAGATGGTGCATTCATCATCAAATCTTGCGCATTTTGATTCATAGGGAACATTGTTACTTCCCTAATATTTTTTTCATTAGCCAGAAGCATAACTATTCTATCAATCCCAGGTGCAATTCCACCATGTGGCGGGGCCCCATAACTTAATGCATTAATCATTCCACTAAATTTGCTGTTTACATCTTTTTGTGAGTACCCCACAATTTCAAACAATTTATACATTAAATCAGGTACATGATTTCTAATAGCTCCCGATGAAAGCTCTATTCCATTACATACAATATCATATTGATATGCTTTCAGATTTAAAGGATTTGAAAAATCTAGTTTTTGTATATCCCCTTGTGGCATAGAAAAAGGATTATGACTAAATTTGATTTTTTTTGTAGTTTCGTCAACCTCATACATTGGATAATCAACTACCCAGCAAAATGAAAAACAATTATTATCAATTAAATTTAGATCCTCGGCTATTTTATTTCTTGCCATACTTAATATTTTCTCCACCTCCTCTTTCTTACCGCATGAAAGAAATAATGTATCACCAGTGTTTGCATTAGTTTTTTTCATAATTTCTAATAATGAGTTCTCTGAAAAAAATTTTCCAATTGGTCCTTTTGCATTAATTTTATCTCCTTTTTCTAGAGAAAAATATGCAAGACCAGATGAACCCTGGTCCTTTGCCCATTTATCAATACCATCAAAGAAACTTCTAGGTTTATCTATAGTATTTTTTGTAACCAACGCTCTTACTATTGATCCATTTTTTATTAATTTTTTAAATATTTCAAAATTTACGTCTTCTCTTCCAAATATTTTTGTTAAATCTGATATTTCTAAGGGATTTCTTAAATCAGGTTTATCCGAACCATATTTTAGCATTGCATCTTCGTATTTTATTCTTGGAAATTTTTCATGAAGAATTTTTTTGTTACTGAATGTTTTAAACAATTTTAAAAATAATGTTTCAATAACTTCAAATATATCCTCTTGCTCAACAAAAGACATTTCGACATCAAGTTGATAGAATTCGCCAGGACTTCTATCCGCTCTTGCATCCTCATCTCTAAAGCATGGTGCTATTTGAAAATATTTATCAAAACCCGATACCATAATAAGTTGTTTAAATTGCTGAGGGGCTTGTGGTAATGCATAAAATTTTCCTGGATTTAATCTGCTGGGTACAAGAAAATCTCTTGCTCCCTCTGGGCTTGATGAAGTTAGTATAGGGGTTTGAAATTCTAAAAAACCAAGTTTTTGCATCTCATTTCTTATAAAAGATATTACTTTAGACCTTAAGATAATATTTTGATGGATTTTTTTTCTTCTTAAATCTAAAAATCTATATTTGAGCCTTATTTCCTCAGCATACTCTTGATCAGAAAAGACTGGCATTGGTAATTCTTTTGTTTGTCCTAAAATATCTAAATTATTAATTTTGACCTCTATTTCGCCAGTAGAAATATTTTTATTAATTGTTTCATTCGACCTTTCAATCACTAAACCTGATATTTTAATTACAGTCTCTAGTGGTAGTTTTTCAATTTTCTTAAAAATTTGATTCCTTTTGTCAACAACACATTGTGTAATTCCATAGTTATCTCTTAAATCAATAAATAAAAG
>CACAPU010000022.1 GCA_902534465.1 uncultured Pelagibacteraceae bacterium | reverse complement strand
TAGCGCTAGAGATTTTATACATCCTGATGATATTATTAGCGCATTATTGCATATGGTAAAAAAAAAATTATCTTCAGATTACAATATTTGCTCGGGTAAGGGTTACTTTTTATTTAAAATCATAAATCAATTAAATACTAAAAAAAAAATAATCTTATTTCGAGGAAAAAGAAACAAAAATTTAATTGGTTCAAATACAAAATTAAAAAAAACTGGTTGGCAACTAAAAAAGGAAATAAATTATAACTATTTTAATTAATACATTATATGGAAACTTTATTATATATATTATTAATACTGATAATTGTTTGCTTTATAATTTATAAAAAGATTAAAAGTAAAAAAAAAAACAAAAACGATATTTATCCACTTTGGTAAAATGAAATCATCACAACAAAGGTATTTATTGGTTCCACAAATGAAAAATTATGATCAAATAACATCTGATTATGAACCATATACTTTATTCTTTAATCGCAAGTCTTTTAATTCAAATAATGTAAATACTGATAAACATGGTTTTAGATTAAATTATTTTAATAAATCTTTTAAATCAGTTTACGAATTTTGCGAATTTGATGAAATATCCATAATTATAGGTGGTTCAACTGTTTTTGGATTCGGATCTACAGATGATGGCAAATCAATACCCTCAATTATGACTAAATATGGTAAAGAAATTTTTCTAAATTTTGGTGCAACAGCATTCAATTCAAGACAAGAATTGTTTTTGTTTATAAATAATTTGGGAAAATTTAAAAAAATAAAACAAGTAATAATAATATCTGGAATTAATGACTTGTATTTGGGAATAAATAATAAAAAAGAAAACAATTTTTTCTTTAAGAATACATTCCAATTGTCTAACGACTTATACAAAATTAGAAATAATTACTACCAAAGGTTTTTATATTTACTATACAAAACATTTCATAATAAATTCGTAGATCCACAAAAAATTGAATTTAAAGATTTGTTTATTAAAAAAAAAATAGATAAATTAGATAATTTAATAAATTTCGAAATTATTGAAAAAAATTATGATAATATTTTTAGTGTATGGACATCTTTATCTAATCACTTCAAATTTAAATTAAATTTTTTTTTGCAGCCTATGGCAGGGTGGGTAGATAAAGAAATGCATGAAAATGAAACTAAACTATTTAAATTTTTGGATAATTCAGATAATGAATCACATTTAAAATTAAAAATTCTCTCAGACAAGAGAAATTATGAAATATTTCTTAAAATCTTAAAAAAAATATCTAATAAGTGTAAGATAAGTTTTACAGATTTAAATTTAGATTTAAGAACTATTGTAAGTAAAAACGATTGGTTATTTGTTGATAGAGTACACCTAACTGATATAGGTTGTGAAAGTGTTTCAAAAATAATTTTAAATAAAATTTAAAATATCATCAATATTTTTATTTATATTTTCGATTTTAAAATATCTCCTTTTTCCTCTAAATGGAAACTTTACAATTTCACCTTTTGTATTACTTGATAAAAAAATAATACTTTTATTCTTTAATAATGAAGATAAATTTCCCGGACCAGAGTCATTACCAATAAATATTTTGCTCGATTTCATTATATAATTAATTTCAATAATATTGTTATTATAAGTTGGTACGATTTTTTCATTTATTAAGAATTTCATATTATTTTTATTTTCAGGACTTGTATTTACAAAAACAGTTTTATATTTTTTGTTTAGTTTTTTAATAATTAATCCTAAAACTTTTTTTGGAATTATTATCTGGTTTTGTGCTGTATCTATACTTATAAAAGCCCAAGGTTTTTTATACAATTTTATTTTACCAATAAATTTTTTACTTAGATTAAGATTAATTGATAAATCATTTTTCTCTTGATATTTGATTGATAATTTTTTTAGGAAGTTTTTTAAGTGATCAACAATATAATAATCTTTGTTTTTGAAATAATATATTTTAAAATTTGAAAAAAAACTCAACAAAAGAAAACTTATTTTGTGCCATTTGTTATTGCCCGTATAGTATATTTTTTCATATTTATACTTAGATAAATCAAATGTTAATTTAATAATTTTTATTAGATAAAAAAAAATATTTGGTCTTTTTAAATCGGTTAAAATAATCTTTTTGAATATTTTATTTCCTTTGTAAATTAGATCTGCTTTTGATGAATATGGTGCATAAAGTATTAATTTTCTTTTGTGGAATTTATAAATCGATAAAAGAAAATTGTAATGAAATAAAATGTCTCCAACACCACGGTGAGGAACTATTATTGCTATATTTTTTTTCATTTAATAAATACTTAATTATTTATTTTAATTTGTTATATGTATTATTAATATATTTTAATTTTAATAAAAAAAAATTTGTATAAAAAGATTATAATTATAGATAATTCTGAACTTTCTTATTCTGGTGTAGATATTGATGGAGAAATACTACGTGGAACAGAAACCTCTTTAATTCTTCTTGCCGAGCATCTAGTTTTAAAAAAATATCAAGTTGATTTTTGTACAAATATTGATCAAGGTAAAACTTTCAATAATGT
This sequence comes from uncultured Pelagibacteraceae bacterium, assembly GCA_902534465.1. GTDB lineage: Bacteria > Pseudomonadota > Alphaproteobacteria > Pelagibacterales > Pelagibacteraceae > Pelagibacter. Next base: position 3,023 of record CACAPU010000022.1, on the reverse strand, counting down.
AAAATATTTTAATAAAAAAAATATTAATAAAAATATTTTATATGATCTTGCTATTGCTGTTTCTGATAGCAATCAATTTGACTTGGTGAATGCAAAGAAAAAAGTTATTTTTTCAGTTAGTAATCAGCCCTTTGAAAAATTTTTGAGAAAAAGACAACTTTTTTCATTCTTTAAGCATCGTCCTTGTGTTGTAACTTTATGCAACTATCAGTACAATAAAAGATCATTTTTAACATCCTTTTTTGGAAAAAAAATGATTCCGATAGCTGTAGACCCAAAATTTCTTAATCTAGAAATAGATCTTGACTATTTGCCTAAAAAAAAAGTGATTTATAATATTAGATCTAATAGAAATTTAGATTGGTTGATAAATATATGGTCTAATAAAATTTATCCTTTTTCAAAAGACTCTAAGCTGTATATCACACCAAACATTATTGAATACAGTGATAATTTAAAAAATTATAATATTTATTTGAGAGATATAAATTCTAGATCTGAAATGATAAATGAAATGAGGGAGTATCGTGCTTTAACTTATATAGGACATAAATCTGATATCTTTACTTTAACATGTGAGGAAGCTGTAAAAATGTGTATGCCCGTCATTACATTTGGTATAGGTTCTGTTAGTGATAGGGTAATACATAATAAAACTGGATTTATTGTGAAAAGTGATCAGGAATTTGCTGATTACACATTAAAAATACTTAATGACGATAATTTCTATTTAAATATAAAAAAAAAAATGCACACATTAAGACATAATAATAATTGGAATTATATTGCTCAAAAGTGGATAGAATACTTTTTAAAATAACTATATTCTAATTTTATTTAAAGCATTATTTTTAAATATATTTGCATCTCTAATATATCTTCTTACCATTTGTGTTGTTTTGTGTCCTGTCATAGCCATTATGCTTCTCTCATCAGCACCTGAATCAGCAGCTACTGTTGCAAAACCCGATCTTAAACTATGACCTGCAAAATTTTTGTTTTCGATACCTGCTAACTTTAAATACTCTTTCATTAATAAAACTACAGTTTGGTCAGTTAATCTTTTATCTGTTAATGATAAACCTTTAGAAAATCTTCTAAAAATAGGTCCAGACTTAATTTTCGAAATTTCTAACCATTTTTTTAGATTTGTAACAGGACAGTAAATTTCATTATCAAAGTAGGGTAGTCCTTTAATCATTCCTTCACCGAATTGATCTGTTTTTGATCTTTTAATAGTGATTTTTAGACCCTCAGTAACAAATTCTAAATCCTCATGATCAATTGAAATCAGTTCGGTTCTTCTAAAACCACCTCCAAAGCCAATTAAGATTAATGATTTATCTCTAAGTTTTTTTATTTCTTCAGTTTTTTGTTCATTTATTACATTAATAATTAATTTTAAATGATTGATTAATATAGGTTTTTTACCCTTCTGAATGCTCCCTTTAACCCTTCTTATTCCCATTAAATTTTCAACTATGATTGGATGTTTAGTGTCTAGATAATGGCCTTTCAACTTATGAACCATACTTATTGAAACCAATCTTCGTCTTAAAGTGCTTATTTTTGAGTTTTTAGAGAGATGGGTAAGGTACAAGGAAACTATTTTCGGCTCTGATGGTAATGAATTTAATCCATGTTTTGCACAAAAAGCTCCAAAGTCTTTGAAGTCTGACTTATAAGCTCTTAGAGTATTATTTGCTTTAGAGCTTTTGAGGTTATTTAAAGTTGCCTCATGAAGCGATTTTAAGTCTGTTGTCAGTTCATTCATACAATTACTATTGATAACAATTAATTATCACTAGTAATAATATAACTCATTTTATATGTCAAGCATTTAATGTAAAAGATCCTCAATGCCTAAATATGTAATTATTGGTCTTATTGTTGTTATTGGAACATTCCTAATTATGAATTACTGGCCAAAACTAACAGAGCAAACAAAAAATCGAATTTTAATGGTTATTTTTGGCATATTTTTTATAAGCATATTTGTTCTATTATTTCTATTAATGTTTTGAGGTAAATTGATCGATATTGTAAGCATTCTTGTAGCTGGTATATTTTCATGCATAATTTTAGATATTTTGGGTTATTTACTTAAATTATTAGGTATTCCCGAGCCCTCCTGGGGAATTGTTGGTAGATGGACCTATTATATGCTTAAAAATGGATCCTTTAACAATCCAAATATAGCTCAAATGCAAACTATTAAATATGAGGTCTTATTGGGATGGATTTTTCACTACTACGTATCAATTTGTTGGGCTGTGATATATTATTTCTTCTTTATACAAATAGGCTTAAAAATGACCTATTTTTCAGGCTTTATTTTTGGAGCTCTTACAACTTTAGCACCATTACTAATATTTTTGCCTTTTACTGGACAAGGTATATTTGCAATAAATACAGATATACCTGTTAAAACCTCTATTATGTTTTTGATACGTCACTCAATTTATGGAATTGCCATGTATGAGGGTTTTAGATGGTTTACTTAAAGCTTTAGATTAAGTTATCCCCACTATTCTACCCTGTTAAAAACACACAAAATTCAACAATAAAGTGATACATACAACCTACTCTATCTGATATTGTCAAAAATGAATTAAGAGGCAACTCTTAACTGACCATCTGGGGAAAAACCGAGAGGTTCAAGCCCAGAGGGCAGAAAGCTCTACAGAGTAGCGCTAAAATAGTAGAGTGGAAGGCATGGCGGTAGCGCATAAAACGACGTGCCAAAAACTACTGTTCTTTGTGCCTGAAAAGGTACAAGGAAACAGGGTTTTTTTTCTTGTTATGATCCTTAAAGGCACTAAATTTCAGTTAAAAGTTTGGAAATATCTTAAAAAAATACCAAAAGGTCAGATACGGACTTATTCTGATGTAGCAAAGGCTATAAATAAACCAAAATCAGTGAGAGCTGTAGCAAATGCAGTAGGAAAGAACCCATGCGCCCCAAAAATACCTTGTCACCGGGTAATCAGGTCGGACGGTTCATTGGGCGGCTATTCAGGTAA
>CACAPU010000021.1 GCA_902534465.1 uncultured Pelagibacteraceae bacterium | reverse complement strand
ATGAGAAAAGTTTGATGAAAAATATCTAATCATTTTAATTGTAATGTATTTTCCCTTCTATGTATCTAAATTGAAAAATTGTAATAACTAAAACAATCAACATCATCATAATTGATTGAGCACCAGCACTTCCTAAGTCTAACCCCCTAAATCCGTCCATGTATGCTTTATAAACAAGAGTTCTTGTTTCACCTGAGGGTGCACCAATTGTTGTAGTGTCAATTATTCCAAAAGTATCAAAAAAAGCATAAGTTATATTGATAATGATTAAAAAGAAAGTTGTGGGCATCAATAGAGGGAAAGTGATTGTCCAAAATCTTCTTAAACTACTTTTACAATCAATTATGGATGCTTCAATAACAGATTTTTGTATTGCTTGAAGACCGGCTAAGAAGAAAATAAAATTAGCACTTATTTGTTTCCATGATCCTGCTATTATTAAGTAGATATAAGAATCAAAAACACTTTCATACCAATTAAAACCCCATAAATCGTTAAATAGATGATACAATAATCCAAATCTTTCACTAAAAAAATAATTTGCCATAACACCCACCACCGCTGGCGCAATAGCATAAGGCCAAATCAAAAGAGTTTTGTAGGCACTTTTTCCATGCATTACATTATTGGCTTGTACAGCAAGTAACAATCCAATGGCTCCTGTAACAAGTGTAATCACAAAGCTATAAATAATAGTAAACTTAAAAGCTATTAAATAAGCCGGGTCATCAAAAATAAATAAAAAATTATCAAACCATACAAATTGTCTTCCAAATCCAAATGCATCTTGCATGGTAAATGCATCTCTAAAAGTTTGTATTATTGGCCAATATAAAAATATTAATAAAATACCTAGCTGTGGTGCTAAAAAAAAATACTGTGAATAGTTTGATTTAAACTGAACTTTTTTCATAAAATAAATAGGAGGGTATATTAATACCCTCCTAATTTATATTATTTTTTAAAGAGTCTTAGCAAATTGTTTTAACAATTTAGCTGCACCCTTATCCATGTTCTTTAATCCTTTTTCGATTGATATTTTGCCATTTAACATTGGCTCAACATTTTCGTAAATTACTTCACGAATTTGAGGCCAGTTACCAGCTCTATATCCACCAGGAATAGTTGAACCTTCTAAGCTTAATTGTTCACCAACAGCTTTGTGATATGGAGAAGCTCTATAAAAGTTTATAGTTTCAGCTAATTCTATACCACCTTTAGTTACAGCAGAATAACCTGTCATGTTGTGATAGTATAAATCCATTTCAGGAGAACCCATAAATTCTATGAATTTAGCAAGTCCTTTATACTCTTCTTCTGTATGACCATTTAAGATCCAGTTTGCTGCGCCACCAATAAATGTTGGATACTCTTTGCCACCAGTTACTGAATCCCAATAAGGAATATGATTAACTGTAAAATTTGGAACAACACCTTTCATTCCACCAAATGATGCAGCAGATCCAAACCAAAAAGCAGCCTCACCTGCTATAAATGGTGCTTGATTATCTCCCCATGCTCTTCCTTTATAACCGTAGAGACCTTTTTCGTACCATTCTTTTACTTTTTTCCAATGATAAACAAATGCATCTGTTTCAGCAAATAAAGTTTTTGTCGGAACAGCATCGTAACCATTGTTTCCATCTGTCATAAGTAGATTATGTCTTGAAAAGAAATTTTCTGTCCAGATCCATGGAAAGTGACTTTGAACTAAAGGAATATATCCAGCAGCTTTAATTTTTGGAGCCATAGCCTCAAATTCTTCATAAGTTTTTGGAACTGATTCTATTCCTACTTCTTTCAATATGTCCATATTTGCATACATTAAGCAAGTTGAACTATTAAAAGGAACACCTATCATTTTTCCATCAGAGTCAGCATAGAAGTTTTTAATTCCAGGAATATAATTATCTGCATCTACTTTAATTCCATATTTCTCAGCCATATCTTCAAAACCAATAACAACGCCATTTTTAACTTGGGCTACCATAATTGCAGCACCAGCATCGTAAACCTGTGAATAATGTGGTTGGTCTCCCGCTCTAAATGCAGCTATAGTTGCCGCCATGTTATCTTCATAACTTCCTTTACCTGTAGGAATGACGGTGTATTCATCTTGTGAAGCATTAAATCTATTTGCAATTTCAATAATTACATCACCAAGAAATCCACTATTTCCATACCACCAATGAATTTCTGTTTTTGAATAACTGTGTGATGTAAAAGAGAAAGTAAATAGAATTGTTAAAACACTCAATATTTTTTTCATTTTACCTCTTTTGTTAATTTATGATTTTTTAATGCTAAATTATTTATGTTAAAGTATCGTTAAATTTTGATTACTTAAATGTAAAAATATATAATATTTCTAAAAGAGGTTGTATATTTTAAAACAAATCATAATTTAAATGTCTAAAATATTCGATTTATTCATAATAGGTGGCGGTATAAACGGTGCAGGTATTGCAAGGGATGCTGCAGGAAGAGGCTTATCAGTTTGTTTAGCTGACAAAGGTGAGATTGGTGGAGCAACTTCATCCTGGTCAACGAAATTAATACATGGTGGTCTACGTTATTTAGAAAATTATGAATTCAAATTAGTTAGAGAGTCTTTGAGAGAAAGAGAAATTGTTTATAAAATTGCTAAACATATTTCAAAACCTATTCCTTTTATAATTCCTTATGCAGATAAAATTCGACCAGCCTGGTTAATTAAAATTGGTTTATTTTTGTACGATAATTTAGGTGGTAAAAGTAATATACCAAAATCAAAAACATTTGATCTTAGAAAAAAATTTTCAAATATTCTTAAAGAAAAATACAAAACTGGTTTCCAATATTTTGACATACAAATTGACGATAAAAAATTAACGAAATTAAATACCAAAGATGCAAAAAGAAATAACGCTAAAATACTAGAATACAACAAAGTTAAAAAAGCTGAAATTATTGGCAATGAATGGATTATCAGTCTTGAAAATGGTGAAAAAGTAAAGTCAAAAATTTTGATTAATGCATCTGGACCATGGATAAATGAAACCTTAAATAAAAATATAAAAATTAAATCTAAGAAAAAAATTAGATTGGTTAAAGGAAGTCATATTATTACAAAAAAATTGTACAAAGAAAATGTTGCGTTCACATTTCAAAATACTGATAAAAGAATAATATTTGTAATACCTTATAAAGGGAAGTTTTCTTTAATTGGAACTACTGAAGAAGAGGTGAAATCACCTGAAAATAAAGGAATATCAAAAAAAGAAATTAGATATTTAATTAGTTCAGTAAATAATTACTTAAAAAAACAAATAACATCAAAAGACATCGTAGATACATATTCTGGGATAAGACCTCTAATTGAAGATTTTAAAACAGCCTCAAAAGTCACAAGAGATTATGTTTTTGATTTAAAAATTATAAAAAAATTACCTTTATTGAATATTTATGGAGGAAAACTTACCACCTACAGAAAATTGTCTGAAAAAGTCCTTATTGATCTTGAAAAATTTTTACCTAAAACAAAAAAAGGTCCATGGACACACAAAAAGAAGCTTTTGTAATTTCCACTGTCTTAGAAAATGCTTTTCACTAAGTAATTTTATTTAATTCTAGTTTGAATTATTTTGATAATTTTAGGTAAATCTTTAATTGTATCTATTACATAGTGAGCACCTACTTTCTCAAATTTTTTCTTGATCTTTTTTCTAAATTTAGTTTTATCTTTAAAAGAAAGTTTATTAAATTCGACTTCTGTTTTACCAAATTCATTACCTGAAAAAATAACACCCACTACCCACATCCCAGCATTTACTCCCTCTAACAATCCAGGAATAGTGTCATCAACTTTTATACAATTTGATCCCTTAGTAATATTTAATTCAGAAAAAATTTTATATATTATTTCAGCTGAGGGTCTTCCAATTCTTGTATGCGATGAACTATAAGAAATATCTGGAGTAAATCCTTGTTTTTTTAATTCTGGCAATATAGTTTTTAAAATATCGTCAGAATATCCAGTATTTGTAGCTATTTTAATTTTTTTTTTTTTTATAAATTCTATGGTTCTTTTACTGCCTGAAATAAATTTAGAATGTTTTTTAATAATTTTTTTTAATTCTGGATTAAAAAGTTTAAATAATTTATCGATATCATTTTTACTAGGTTTTTTTTTATATTTTTTTTTCCACTGAAGATTTATTTTTTTTGTATTAATTAATTGACTTATATGTGCTCTTTTTTCAATACCCATAGGACCAATAGCTTCTTTTCTACTAATTGGTATTCCAATCTTATTAAAAATATGAATTAGAACTTTTGATGGTGCCAAACTACCAAAATCTATTAGGGTGCCTGCTAAATCAAAAACAATTGCTTCTATTTTATTATTTTTCATTATATTTTTTAATTATATAATTAAAGTTAAATTAAAATAATATTAAATTAATTTGAATAAATTACCCTAGGTTCTAGAAATAATTCCCTTGATAAGGCTTTGAATTTTTTAGTCACTTGTTTTGAAATAATTTCCTGGTGCTGGGATGGAATTTTTAAAAATACTGAATTACCTCTTTTATAAAGTTTAAACTCTTCTAAAAAAATTGTAGATATTGATGTAAGAGAATTAGCAAATCTTAAGGCTGCACCAACTTGTTTGCAAGAATATATCTCGTTGTTATTTAAAAACGTTAAGTATTCTATCTTTGGGTTGTATTTTATACTACAATATCTCCAGTAACAAGAAAGTGCCAATTGTATTCTTTCTTTATGTGAAAGTTTTAATAAAGGCGTATTTAATGTTTCTTGAAAAACCAACTCTGCTTTTTGGAATGCTCCCAAACCCCAATCCATATGACTTAGTACACAAGATAGATGAAGCAATTTTTGATTAAAATGCTCATTTCCCTCAAATATAGGTTTTATAAAATCAAAATATTTCTTATATGTAGATCCTAAATCGCCTCTTTTTTTTGAAATATGCTCTAATGATTTATTAAAAACAAAATTACTATCTGAGTTTTTAAATAAATCTTTGGCAAGTGATCCTTCTCTAATACCGCTAATTGAGCAAATAACATTTTTTGGATTTGCTATGTTCATAATTTCTTCTAGAATTATTGAGCTATAAGGAAGATAAGGTGTTCTAGACTTTGATATGTATTCAACTGATTTCAATTTAGATTTATTAAATGAAGAAATTTTTTCTAAAAATTTTGTGAGTTTTTCATTTTCAATTGAGTATTGATGAATAATATGGACTGGATATTCATTTTGAAATAAGTGTAATTTAAACAAAGCTCTCCACGTACCTCCCACCAAATATAAATTATTAAATTTTTTTTTAGATAACCATTTTTCATCTCTTAAGAGATTTTTGAGATATTTAGGTAAATTTCTTTTTTTAACAATAGGATTGTTAATTAACCTTAAAACACCAACCGGAAGTGATGTTTTATTTGTTACAACATTGTTTTCAACTCTAGCAAGCTCTAAACTTCCACCACCTAAATCAGCAACAAGTCCATCCACATTCTCAAATCCAATTTTAACTCCTTCAGCTGATGATTCGGCTTCTTCTTCACCAGTTAAAA
>CACAPU010000019.1 GCA_902534465.1 uncultured Pelagibacteraceae bacterium | reverse complement strand
ATTAAGGCAAAGTGGTGCAAGAGTAATGGTAACAGAAACAGATCCTATTTGTGCACTTCAAGCCGCAATGGAAGGTTATGAAGTTGTATTAATGGATGAGATGATTGGTCAAGCTGATATTGTTGTGACAGCAACAGGTAACAAAGATATTGTTACTGCAGATCATATGAGAGCAATGAAAGATAGATCAATACTTTGTAATATCGGACACTTTGATAATGAGATTCAAGTTGATGCATTAAAAAATTATAAATGGGATGAAATAAAACCCCAAGTTCATGAAATTACTTTTCCAGATAATAAGAGACTTATTTTATTAGCAGAGGGAAGACTTGTTAATTTAGGTTGTGCAACAGGACACCCAAGTTTCGTTATGAGTGCTTCATTTACAAACCAAGTTACAGCCCAAATAGAATTGTGGAATAACTCAGATAAATATGAGAATAAGGTATACGTACTTCCTAAACATTTAGATGAAAAAGTAGCTAGATTACATTTAGAAAAAGTTGGAGCCAAATTAACACCTTTATCTAAGGACCAAGCTGACTATATTAGTGTTAAAACTGAAGGACCATATAAGCCAGATGCTTACCGCTACTAAGAGTGGTAAGATAAATATCTCTGAGGAAAAAGACACTAAATTTGTAGCAAAAAAATTTTCTAAGTTAATAAAACAAGGTGATTTTATATTATTGAGTGGGAATTTAGGTGTTGGAAAAACAACATTTATCAAATATGTAATAAATTCTTTTCAAAAAGCAAGTAATTTAAAAGTATCAGAAGTAACAAGTCCGACATTTACGGTTGTTAATGAATATCAAATTAAAAAAATATTAATAAAACACTATGATCTTTTCAGAATTAAAAATAAAAAAGAATTAAATAACTTGGGCATTCAAGAAAATCTAAAAGATCAAATTACATTAGTTGAATGGCCAGAAATAGTAAAAAAAATAAAAACAAAAAATAGTATAAATTTAATATTTGAATATAAAAAAAATTATACTCAGCGTTACCTTTCAATAATTTCTGAAAATAAGAAATTTTTAAATGAATTTAAATAAATTAAAGAAATTATCAGGAGACGCATCATTCAGACATTTCTATAGAAGTAGAAATAGTATTATTGTTTATTGTATCAAAAATAAAAGAAGTAATTTATTAGATTATGATGCTATTAACAAAATATTAATTAAAAAAAAAGTGAGAGCTCCATCTTTAATATCTCAAAATTATAAAGAAAATTATATTGAAATAGAAGATTTTGGAGATTTGACAGTTTTTGAAAAATTTAAAAAAAAAACAACTAATAAAAAAAATTATTATAAAAAAATTTTAGACTTACTGTCAAAAATAAAAAAAATAAAAATTAAAAAACAAAAAACATTTTTGAAAACAAACTTCAAAGTCCCAAATTATACCTCAAAAATGTTATTAGATGAATCTAATTTATTTATAGATTGGTATTTACAAAAATATTTTAAAGGCAAAAAAAAAATATCTTTAGAAAATCAGTTAAAAGGAATATTTAGAAAATTACTAAAAAATATTTCATATAATAAGAAAGTTTTTGTGCACAGAGATTTTCATGTATCTAATATAATGATAACAAAAAAGGGTTTGGCACTGATTGATACTCAAGACGCCGTATATGGTAATATTGCATATGATTTAGCTTCTTTAATTGATGATGTAAGGCTTAAAACGAGTATAAAAATTAAGGATTTTATTTTTCATGAATTCTTAAAAAAAAATAAAAATTTAGATCATAAAAAATTCAAGAATGATTTTGATATTTTATCTGTGCTTAGAAATTTTAAAATAATTGGCATATTTACTCGTTTATCCATGAGAGATAATAAAAATAAGTATCTAAAACTTATACCTTATGCTTGGAAACTAATTGAACTTAGGACAAGCAAAAACCCTATATTTAAAGACTTAAATTACCTTTTAGTCAAAAACTTTGATAAAAAAAAAAGAAAATTGATATGAAAGTTAAAACTGCTTTAATTCTTTGTGCTGGGTTTGGTAAGAGGGTACAACCAATAACAGACTCATTACCCAAGCCTTTAATTAATTATAAAAATGAAACCTTATTAGAGAATACTATTAAATTTTTAATAAAACTAAAAATAAACAAAATTAAAATAAATGTATTTTATTTAAAAGAAAAAATAATTAGTTTTATTGAAAATAAAAATTTTCCATTAAATATTGAAATTGTTGATGATGGTGAAACAATTTTAGGCACAGGTGGTGGAATTTTAAGCCTCATTACTAAATCTGATGAAGAGGATGTATTAGTTATTAATCCAGATACCATTTGGGATGATAGTTTCATAAGCTCAGTTATTGATATGGAAAATATTTATTTCGAAAAAAAAATTAAAAATATTTTATTGGTTGTAAATAATTCATCATGTTTTGATAGAAGATTTAATGGAGATTTCGAAATTAAAAATAATGTTTTATTTAAGGAAAAAGTTAATAATTTTAAATATACAGGATGTCAAATATTCAACAAAGATATAATTTCTCATAAGCAACTGAATTATTTTCCTGTATCTGAAATATGGGATACTCTTTTAAGAGACAGTAAACTTTATGGTTATGAACATAAAGGAGAATTTAAGCACTTAACTGATTATGAAATATATGAAAAATTATTTATTTAGAAAACTAAAAGATCTTTTGCTCTGTCTTTATCTAAATAACTAGCATTTTTAATTTTTCCTTCCTTAATTTCTATTAATAAAGGATTACCTGTTGGTATTTCAAGACTTGAAATTTTTTTGTTATCTAAATCAAATAGGTATTTACACAATGATCTAATTGAATTTCCATGAGCTGAAACAATAATATTTTTATCTAATTTTGGCTCTATATTTCTTTTATAAAATGGTATCACTCTTTCGTAGGTATTTTTTAATGACTCAGTGTCAGGGATCTTATCTCTTGGAACATTTTTGTATATATCGATATTCAATGGATGATATGGACTTGTTTTTTTAAGTGCTTCTGGTGGATTATCCCATGATCTTCTAAAAATACGAATTTTTTCTTCACCATAAAGCTTTTTCATTTCATCTTTATTTAAACCTGTTAAAGATCCGTAATGTCTTTCATTTAATTCCCATGCATTCACAATTTCCTGATTTTTTATTCTCATAGTATTTAATATCAAATTAAGAGTCTCAATCGATCTTGATTGTAAAGATGTATAAAAATAAGATAATTCAATACCTAATTTCTTAATTAATTCTCCTGCTTTGCAAGCTTCAAGCTTACCTTTAGCAGCTAAATCAACGTCTACCCAGCCTGTGAAACGATTTTCTAGGTTCCATTCACTTTGTCCATGTCTTACGAGAATTAAATAATTCATAAATTTAACATAAATATAAATTAAATTAGATTGACATAAAGCTAAATCTTTTTATTTTGTTAGGATGAGTTCATTTGAGGATAGAAAAAAAAGTTTTGAAAAGAAATTTGCTCATGATCAAGAGCTTCAATTTAAAGTTAGCGCTAGAAGAAATAAATATTTAGGAGAATGGGTATCCCAAATACTTGATTATAATTCAGATCAAGAAAAAAAATATATTCAATCAGTAATAAAGGCAGATTTTGCTGAAGCAGGTGACGAAGATGTTTTTAGAAAAATTAAAGAAGATTTAAAAGATAAAAACATATCAGATGACGAATTACGAAAAAAGATGGATGAGCTAAATGAAAAAGCTAAAACTGATTTTAGTTAGTTTTTTTTTTATCTTATTAAATATAAATAGTTCATTTTCTTTAAATAGCAATATTAAAATAATTTCTGGAAAAGCAGTTATAACAGATGGTGATACAGTTAAAATAAATAACAAAAAAATTCGTTTTAGTGGAATTGATGCTCCAGAAAGTTATTTTTTCGGAAAAAAACAAATATGCACTTTAAATAAAGTGGATATTTTTTGTGGAATATTATCAAAAGATAAATTATTAGAAAAAATAGGAAATCGATCTATTGATTGTAAAATTGAAAAAAATAAAGATCAATTTAATAGGTTATTAGGAGAGTGTTTTTTAGATAACGAGAGTTTATCAGTTTATATGGTTAAGAATGGTTATGCTTTTGATTACCCAAAATATTCTAAAGGAAAATTCAGAGAATATGAAAAATATGCAAAAGATCTTTCTTTAGGATTGTGGCAAATGAAATTCGAATATCCTTGGATATGGAGAAAAAAAAATAGATAATAAAAAGAGTGATTCGAAATAATAAATTATATTTATTTATAATTCTAATTTTGGTTTCTGCATGCTCTTCTATACCTAAAAATACAGCTGATGGTTGTTCAATTTTTTCTGAAAGATATCTTTGGTATAAACATGCAAAAAAATCTGAACAAAAATGGGGAACACCTATTTATTTGCAACTTGCAATTATTAAAATGGAATCTGATTTTGATTGGTTGGCTAAACCACCAAGACAAAAATTGTTTAAAGTAATTCCATATAAAAGACCATCCAGTTCTTTTGGCTATTCTCAAGCTGTAAAAGGTACATGGAAACAATATAAAGAAGAAACTGGAAATAAATATGCTACCCGAACGCGGTTCAAAGATAGTGTAGATTTTATTGGTTGGTACACAAATAAAACAGAGAAGATACTAAAAATACCTAAAAACGATGCTTTTAGGCAGTATGTTGCCTATCATGAGGGATGGGGAAACTATAAAAATTATAAAAATAAACAAAAAATTATTTTATTGGCAAAGAAAGTTGAAAACCAGTCTAAGAAGTACAAAAGTCAACTTAATAAATGTAAAAACTCACTAACTACTAGAAAATATATTTTATTCTAATCCAGCTGTTTTTTCAGCTCTAAATCAACAGCGTCAATTCTCTTTGTATTTTTGGCAAGAGTTAAATACATTGTTGGTGTCACATATAAAGTAAAGAACGTAGAAATTATCATTCCACCAAGTATTGTTGCACCAACTGCAAGTCTAGAACCTTCTCCTGCTCCAGGTCCAATATTTCCAACAACCAGCGGTAACATTGCTATCATAGTACTTAATGAAGTCATAATTATTGGTCTAAATCTTAAACTACAAGCTTCTTTTACAGCTTTCTCAATATCTTTACCTTTGGTTCTTAACTGATTTGCATAATCAACTATAAGAATACTATTCTTCGTTGAAATTCCTATAAGGATAACCAGCGCAATTTGTGAGAAAATATTTATTGACGAATTTAAAAACAATATGAATACCAAACCACCAAATACTGCCAGTGGAACAGTTAAAATAATTATAAATGGATGAATAAAAGAATTAAAGGTTGCAGACATTACAAGGTAAGCAGTTAACAAAGCTAAGGCAAATATTATGTAAAGTTCGTTACTTGTTTCTTTTAATTCCTCTGATTTACCCTTCCAAGTAATTTGTTTGTCGGGCGCAACTTTAGACATTGTTTCTTCAAGATATGTAATTGCTTCAGCTAAAGTATATCCTTCACTAATATTTGCAGATATCGTGACAGCTCTTTGCCTATTGTATCTTGATAACTTACTCGCAGTTCCCTTTTCATTGAATTCTACTAAATTTGAAAGAGAAACTAAGTTACCAGTTTTTTCTGACCTAACAAAGATTTTACTTAAACTTTCCTTATCTTTTCTATCCTCTAAGTATTGTTGTAAAATTATAGGATATTCTTTACCGAGTTTATTAAATTTTGTAACTGTTTTGCCACCATATAAAGTCTCTAGTGTTTGTCCAATTGCTTCTGCAGATATCCCTAAGTCTTTTGCTTTTATTTTATTAATCTTTATATTTACTTCTGGTTTATTTCTACTGTAATCAGATTCTAATCTTGATAAATTTCTGTTTTTCCTAAGCATTCTAATAACTTGAGTTTGAATTTGTTCTAGTTCTTCGTAAGTATTTCCGTAAATAACCATTTGAACAGGCTTGTTGTAACTTGAAACTCTTATAGACTGAGGGGATATAGGAAATGCTAATGTTTGAGGTACAGTAACAATTTTACCTATGGCTTGTCTCATGATTGTTTGGGAGCTTTGTTTTCTATTTTTCCAATTGTCTAAAAGTGAAATGATCAAAAAACTATTCTCAGAGCCAAATCCTGGTACAATCATAAGAAATCTATTGTATGGGCTATTTTCCTTATCTAGCAATGGTATCAGTCTTTTTTCCACATCTTCGGCTCTTTTTTGTGTGTACTGAAAAGAACTACCCTCATCTGTAAAACCAATTACCAAATACACACCTCTATCTTCCATTGGTAAT
>CACAPU010000018.1 GCA_902534465.1 uncultured Pelagibacteraceae bacterium | reverse complement strand
TTTTTTTAGACCCTCAGCAACAACTATATCGCCTTTATTTAATCCAGATTTGACTTCAAGATATCCTTGATTTCTATTACCAACTATAACTTCTACTCTATTAGTTACATTTTTGTCATCAACTTTATAAATATAAACTTTATTACCTTCTAAGATTACACTTGTATCAGGAATTCCCAAAGATTCTCTTTCGTTGTATTTGATAGTAACTTCCATTAATGCACCTGGTAAGATTTCTGAATTTGAGTTTTGAAGTTTAACTCTGAGCCTTAGAGATCTATTACTTACGTCAATTTTACTTGCAATAGAGTTAACACTACCTTTGTATATTTTTTCTTTATTTCCAGAAAATCTAACATCCACACCTAATCCTTTTTTAACAAAGGGTGCGAATACTTCTGGCACATCAACATCAATAAATAAAAAGGATGCATCTTCAATATCAACTACAACTGAGCTTTCTGAAACATTTATGTCGTCTGAAAAGTTTCTTTTTCCTATGACACCATCAAAAGGTGCTCTAATAGTTCTATTTTTTAATTTTGCTACTATATCTCCAGCTTTTACTTTAGAGTTGTATTTTATCTCCTCTAAAATTTCATACTTTTCTATATTAAAAGACTGAACTTTTATTGGAACAGCTGTTCCAAATGTTTCAATTATATTTTGGAATTTTCTTTTTTCAACGGTTTTAACTATTATTCCTGGTGGTGGTCTTTTGCTAAATTTTTTTTTAAAGTGATTACCAATCATTGTTCTTGCAATGATTACACCAGCTATAATTATAAAAAATATTACAATTATAGCAGTTACTTTTGTTGATCTTTTCATATTCTATAATTTTCCATATTCAGCCCATGATCCATCATAAACTGTAGGAGAATATGTATTATTTACTAGGGAATATGCAAGACTTAAAACACAAGCAGTAATACCAGAACCGCATGAAAAAACTCTGTTGTTATCATTAGAATCAATAATTTCATCGAACTTTTTTGAAATTTCAGATCTATTTTTAAACGTATTGTCCTTAGCGTTAATAACTTCTTTAAATGGAAAACATAGAGAATTTGGTATAGATCCACTTCTAACATTTTTTCTTGGATCTGGTGCGGTTCCGTTAAATCTTTCCCTACTTCTTGCATCAATAACTTTAAAATTATTTGTTTTTATGTTGTCATTGATTTCTTTAATATTTTTTACAAGATGTTTATTTTCTGTAGCTATATATTTTGACTTAAAAATATTTGTATTTTCATTAGTTGTTATTTTATTTTCTATTATCCACTTTTTTAAGCCACCATCTAAAACACTGACTAACTTCTTATCATGACCAAAATAAATAAAATTATACCAACCTCTACATGAACTAACCACATCTGAATCATCATAAACTATTATTCTATCTTCATTTGATATTCCTAAAGAAGATATAATTTCCTCCCATTTTTCTCTTTTTGGAAGCATATGAGGTAAATCGGTATTCTGTTCTGA
This sequence comes from uncultured Pelagibacteraceae bacterium, assembly GCA_902534465.1. Taxonomy (GTDB): domain Bacteria; phylum Pseudomonadota; class Alphaproteobacteria; order Pelagibacterales; family Pelagibacteraceae; genus Pelagibacter. The sequence goes on along the minus strand of CACAPU010000018.1, from coordinate 8,384 downwards.
GTTTTTGTCTAAGTCAAAAAAAATTGCTCCTGGAATATGTTTATTCAAATATTCTTCATATGGATTTCTATTTATTCCTGGCATGTGCCAAGAACAATCTATAATTTTTACATTATTTAAATTTTTTTCTAACCAATCAGATGAGACAAGTGACATTCTATCTTTTTTCTAGATACTTCTGATGATATTCTTCTGCAGCACAGTAATTTTTTAACTCAGAAAGTTTGGTAACTACCTTTCCAGATAGCCTCACATTTTCTTCATTTATAACTTTTTGAGCAATTTTCTTTTGTTCATCGTTAAGATAAAATATTTCACTTCTGTATTGTGTGCCAAAATCAGGTCCTTGAGAATTCAGTGTTGTTGGATCATGAAATTCAAAAAATTTTTTTATAATCTCCTCATAAGAAATTACTTTGGGATCAAATTCAAGTTTTACAGCTTCCGCGTGATTTGTTGTTCCGGTGCAAACCTCTCTATAATTCGTATTTGGGTTATTACCTCCGCAATATCCTACCTCTGTTCTGTAAACACCCTCTAGTTGTCCATATTTTTTTTCTGGACCCCAAAAACATCCCAAAGCTAAAACTGCTATTTCCATAGAATAATGCTATAATAATAATATAATTAAATCCATGTTATCTAAAAATCAATTAGGCTTTTTGTACATGGTTCTATCAGTTTGTGCATTCTCAATGATGGATGTACTTGTAAAATGGTCCGAAAATTACCCAGTTGGAGAAGTACTTTTTTTCAGAGGTTTTTGTGGTTTAATACCTATACTTTTTTTAATACCAAAAGAAAATTATAAAAATTTTTATAAAACAGATCGACCTAAACTACATTTTGCAAGATGCATAGCTGGTTTAATGGCAATAGTATCCATATTTATTGCTCTAAGAAACCTACCTTTAGCCACTGTAGTGAGTATTTCTTTTGCAGCACCAATATTTGCAACAATAATGTCGATATATTTTTTATCAGAAAAAATTGGTAAATATAGATGGTTGGCAGTCTTTATTGGATTTATAGGAGTAATAATTATTGCTCAACCTGGAATTTCATCTTTAAATTTTAATTATATTTATCCAATTATTTTTTGTTTAGGAATGTCTTATGTCGCTATTGCAATAAGACAGCTGTCTACTTCAGAACCTGTCTGGTTAATTTCATTTTACTTCTCAATTGCAATATCAATTTTAGGACTACTGACTATTCCATTTGGGTGGGTTATGCCAACTTTTTTTGATTTTATATTATTGTGTATGATTGGTTTGCTTGGTGGTGTAGCAAATTTACTTTTAGGTCAATCATATAAACTTTCAGAAGTTTCTTTGGTCTCACCGTTAAAATACCTAAGTTTAGTTTTTGCCATTTTCTTTGGATATTTTGTTTGGAATGAAATACCATCATATAAGACCTTAATTGGTGCTGCATTAGTAATTTTATCTTCAATCATAATATTTAGAAGAGAAATATATTTAAAAAAACCAAACTTAATTTTCAAAAATGAGTAAACAACCTAAATATTGGTCAAAAGCAATTAAGTATCTTTCAAAAGATAAAATTATGAGGAAACTTATATTAAAGTACAAGGATAAAACTTTAACTTCAAGGAGAGATATTTTTTTATCGTTGTGTAAAAGTATAATTGGTCAACAAATTAGTGTAGCTGCTGCTAACTCAGTTTTTTTAAAGTTTAAAACAGAGTGTAAAGGAAAGATAAATCCAAAAGTAGTAAATAGTATTACTTCGAACAGATTAAAAAAATGTGGTTTAAGTAGACAAAAAGTAAGAGGCATAAAAGAGTTAGCAAAAAAATTTATTAATAAAACTTTTAATCCAAAAGTTATTAAAACAATGAGTGATGAAGAAGCAATTCTTTATTTGTCAGAATTGAGACAAATAGGTAGATGGTCTGCAGAAATGATATTACTATTTACTTATAACAGGTCTAACATCTGGCCAGTTCAAGATATTGGTTTGCTTAGAGCAATTTCTAATAATTACAAAAAAAATTACTTACCGCCTATGAGTTATGTAAATCGTTTAAAAAAGAGATTTTCTCCTTATTGTTCAGTTGCCACTTGGTATTTATGGCGTTCTATTGATGATGAACCTGTGCAATATTAACTACCTTCAACTATCTGATGATGTCTTACAGCATAACCCCTAATAACGTCGAGCGCTGCTTGATATTCGGGAGAATCGTAAAATTTTATCGCTGTATGATAATTTGGAAACTCAAGAACGGTTGTTCTTGGAGAGTCTATTCCTTCATTTGTTCTATTTTTTCCACCTCTAATTAAAAATTTGCCTGAGTATTTTTCCGCAGCAGATGTAGCTTTTAGCGCATACTCCTTTAGTTTCTCCTCACTATTGATTTTTTCCCACATGCATACAACATAACCTTTCATAATTCTCCTTTTATTTAATTATATCTTCAAAATTTACTTTATCAAATCTGTTCTTGATCTACTCCTTCAACGATGAACATAATTCTTTTGGTAGTGCCTTCAGCATAAGACCAGGCAGATTTATAATCAGTTGATTCATGACAGGAGATTGCATCATCATAACTTGGAAACTCCCAAATAACAGTTCGGACAATGTTTGTATCACTAAATGATTTTAATCTACCACCTCTTACAATTGGTTTTCCCCCATAACTTTTTATTACAGGAATAGCTTTTTCTCCATATTTTTTTAGATTATCCTTGTCTGAGATATCTAAGTATAGACTTATCCAATAAGTTTTCATATTTATCCTTTTTTAATTTTTTTATTTATGATACCAAATTTCAATGGCTGATAAATTAATTATTACTTATGAAGAATACAAAACTGCTGTTGAAAAACTTGCTCTAGAAATAGAAAAAAATTATAAGCCAACAGTTCTAGTTGGAATAATGAGAGGTGCGGCGCCAATCATTGATATTTTGTCCAGAATTTTTAAATTACCAACAGCTTATGTTGTTATCCAAAGTTACTCTGGTGATACTGTTCAAAATAAACAAGGAGAACTTATCTTCGCCAGAGATATAAGCGCAATTGCAACTAATGAAAATTTTAAAAAAGTATTGTTGGTAGATGATTTGTCCGATACAGGTTTAACATTGAATAAAAGTATAGATTGGTTGAAAGAGTATGATCCAATAAAAAATTATATTAAAGAGATAAAGACAGCATGTCTATGGAAAAAAAAATCATCTTCTTTTACTCCTGACTTTTGTCCAATTTTATTAAAAAATGATCCTTGGATAGTTCAACCATCAGAGTATTATGATGAAGTAGACATCGAAGCGTTAAAAAAAAAACATTCATAGCAAAAAAAAAGGCCAGACTAAGCTGGCCTTAAATTTAAATTTTAATAAGAAGTTACTGCGGAATATCTCCTTCTACTCCTTTAACATAAACATTCATACCAGCTAACATTCCGTCGTCTGCTACTGAACCCTCAGCTACAAGAATGTTTCCTTTTTGATCATAAATTGGACCAGTAAATGAATGAGCTTTTCCAGATGCTAAGTCTTTTTGAAGTTGTTCTACCTCCTTAACTAAATCACTTCCCATTGCAGAATTATATGGAGCCATAGCAACCATTCCCTCTTTTAATCCATGCCAAGTATCCTGTTGTTTCCATGTACCATCTCTTGCAGCAATAGATCTTTCTACATAATAGGGTGCCCAATCATCAATAATTGATGTTAAAATTGATTTTGGCGCAAATCTTTGCATGTCGCTTGCTTGACCAAATGACCAAACTCCAGCCTTTTCAGCAACTTGAACAGGTGCAGTACTATCAGTGTGTTGCATTATGACATCCGCTCCTTGATCAATTAAAGCTTGAGCCGCTTCAGACTCTTTACCTGGATCATACCAAGTAAATACCCATACGATTTTTGTTTTAATATCAGGATTTACTTTTTGGGCAGCCAATGTCATAGCATTAATTCCTCTTATGACTTCAGGAATTGGAAAAGAAGCAATATATCCAATGACATTTGTTTTTGTCATCTTTCCTGCCATGTGGCCTAACAAAGTTCTTCCTTCATAAAATCTTGCAGAGTAAGTAGAAACATTAGAATGTTCTCTTTTGTATCCAGTTGCATGCTCAAATTTTACGTTTGGAAAATCTTTAGCAACTTTGTTTGTAGGATCCATATACCCAAAGCTTGTAGTAAAAATTAGATCATGTCCAGATTGAGCTAACTGTCTTATAACTCTTTCTGCATCCGCACCCTCTGGCACACTTTCCACATAAGTAGTTTTTATTCCAGCTGCTTCTACTGCTTTTCTTCCTTCATCATGTTGGTATGTCCATCCATGGTCCCCAGTAGGTCCAACATAAACAAAACCAACTTTAAAATCCGCATTAGCTTGTCCACTTACACCAAGCAAAAATAATACAGAAATTATATATCTTAAAAAGTTTTTATACATTTGATTCCCCTTTAAATTTAATTTTGTGATACTACAAACTAAGCAAGATTCTAATAAAAAAAAATATTTATTTTGGAATAGCTAACATCACTTTTCCTTATAGAAGATTTGTCCTAAAGATGTTGGAGTGTTTAGTTTTATTTTTCTACTGTCACGAGAAATTACAACTAAAACTATTATTGTCATGATGTATGGTAATGCACTTAATAATTGAACTGGAATTCTTAAACCTACAGCTTGCATATGTAATTGCAAAATTGTTATTCCACCAAATATTAATGCTCCTATTAAAACTTTTATTGGGCTCCATGTTGCAAAAACTACTAACGCAAGTGCAATCCACCCTCTTCCTCCAGTCATATTTTCAATCCATTGAGGAGTGTAAATTAATGAAAGATAAGCACCTGCCAATCCACACATAGCTCCACCATAAAGAATACAACTATATCTTACTAAAGTTACATTAATTCCCTGATTAGAAGCCGATGTTGGTGAGTCTCCTACAGCTCTAATTATTAATCCAATTTTTGTTTTTCTTAAAAAATAATTTGTCAAAAAGGGTAATAAAAATGCAAAATATAATATAACTGAATGTCCAAATATAATCGGTCCTAAAAAAGGAATATTTTCTTTAAGATTAACAAATAACAAGGGAAATTCTTTGCCCGGTATTCCAACAAAATTCTTTCCTATCATTGCTGACATTCCGATGCCAAAAATTGTCAATGCAAGTCCGGTAGCAACATGGTTTGTGAGAAGCGATTGTGTAAGCACACCAAAAATAATTGAGATAATTAGACCAGAAATCATTGAGCCAAGCACAGCAAAAAATAAGTTGTCTGTTATAACCATTAATGCAAATCCTGAAATCGCCCCAATTATCATCATTCCTTCCACTCCAAGATTTAAAACACCAGATCTTTCGGTTATTAATTCTCCAGATGCAGCAAGTATTAACGGGACTGATGATGCCATAATTGCACCAATCAATATACCGATGAAATTTAAATCAAAGCTCATTTTTTTTTAAACCTAAAAATTTTATTTTAAAAAATAGCAAGTAATCAGATCCTAGAAGAAAGAATAAAATCATTCCTTGAAAAACTTGACCTGTATATTTGGGTACTTGTAAAAAAATCTGAGCTGTTTCTGCACCTAAATAAGTTAGAGCAACAATCAGTGAAGCAAATATAATTCCGACTGGATTTAACCTTCCTAAGAAAGCAACAATTATTGCTGTGAAACCATAGTCTGGCGAAATATTTCTATGTAACTGACCTATGGGTCCAGTTATTTCCCCGACTCCCGCAAGGCCCGCACATGCTCCACTGATCATAAAAACAATAATGATCATAGTCTTTCCTTTATAGCCTGCATATTTCGCAGTCTTTAAACTTAAACCTGAAACTTTTATCTGAAATCCCAAATATGTTTTGTATAAAATTAGCCAACTTAAGAATACAGTTATTAAAGTGATAAAAATTCCTGCATGAATTCTTAATCCATCAAATAAAACAGGTATCCTTGCAGACTCACTGAATTGTCTTGTTTCAGGAAAGTTAAAACCTTCAGGATTACTCCACGGACCAACTACTAGGTAATCTAATAATAATTTAGCCACATAAACGAGCATTAAGCTGACTAAAATTTCATTTGTGTTTAAATAAGTTTTCAAAACTGCTGGTATCATTGCAAATATCATTCCTCCAATTGCGCCAGATAAAATAATAATTGGCAAAACATAAAAACCATCATGGCCATAAAATAATAAAGCAACCCCACCGCCTACAATTCCCCCAAAAATGAGTTGTCCTTCGGCGCCAATGTTCCAATTATTACTTTTAAAACAAAAAGATAAACCAATTGCTATTAAGCAAAGCGGTGTTGCTTTTACCAAAAGTTCGCTAAACCCATATAAGTCAGAAATTGGAGTTATAAAAAAAAATTTTAAAGCTTCTAAAGGATTAAAACCCAAGACATAAAAAATAATTCCCCCACCAAATAAAGTAAGAAAAATTGCTAAAATTGGAGTTAAAAAGTAAATTGAGGGCGAAACATCATTACGTTTTTCAATTTTAATCAATTGAACCTCCTCCCATTAAAATTCCTAATTTTTCAGGAGTAACTTCATTTACATACATTATTTTGGATAATTTACCTTTATAAATTACGCATATCCTATCACTTAATTTTAAAAGTTCGTCGTTATCTGTAGAAATTAATATAGAGGATTTACCTTTTTCATTGATATTTATAAGAGTTTCATGAATATAATTGATAGCACCAACATCAAGCCCCCAAGTTGGATTGAAGCAAACTAAGAGTTCTGGAGAAGTAATCAATTCTCTTCCTATAATTAACTTTTGAAGATTTCCTCCAGATAAAAATTGACTTTTCATTTCAACATTATCAGTATTTACAGAAAAATTAGAGAGTATTTTCTTTGAGTGTTCTTTAATTTTTTTTTCGTTTACTAATCCTTTTTCAAAAAAGTTTGAAGATTTAAAATTATTTAATGCAACATTTTCATAAATCTTTAATTCTGGAACAGCAGCTTGGGAAATACGATCCTCAGGTGAAAAAGCCATTAGATATTCTCTTCTTTCTCTTGGATTTAGCTTACTTATTTCTTTATCTCTAAATTTTATAGATGTGTAATCAGTAATTATTTCTCCACTTAAAATTTGAAACAATTCACTTTGTCCATTTCCTGAAATCCCTGCAATTCCTAAACATTCTCCTTTTTTTAATGAAAAATTTAAATTAATTAAGTTCGTTTCGTAAGGGTCATCACTTCTAAAATTTAAATTTGAGATTTTTAAAATTTCTTCACTATATTTGAAATTATTAATTTTTTTTTTTATCGAACTTAAATTTTCTCCAACCATCTTATTAGCTAAAGTTTCAATTTTTTCTTCTTTTGTTTTACTTACAGATACTATTTTACCTTTTCTCATAACAGCTACTTCATCACAAAGTGAAAGTACTTCTTTTAATTTATGAGTAATGTAAATTATTAATATCCCCTCGTCTGAAAACTGTTTTAATGAAACAAATAAATCTTCTGTTTCTTGTTCAGTTAAGACAGATGTGGGTTCGTCCATTATCAATACTTTTGGATTTCTGATTAAACATCTAATAATTTCAACTTTTTGTTTTTGACCAGCTGATAAATTTAAAACTGGAATATCTAAATCAATTTTAAAATTATATTTTTTTAAAATATTATTAACTGATAATCTTAGGTCCTCATTTTTTTTATCGCTATCTATACTTAAGTTTTCAAATACCGATAAAGTTTCAAATAAATTGAAATGTTGGAATACCATTCCGATATTATTTTTTTTAGCATCTAGTGGAGAGTTCAGCTTAATACTCTTATCATTTAAAAAAACTTCACCTTTATCAGGTCTTACGACTCCAGATAAAATTTTAACTAGAGTTGACTTACCCGCACCATTTTCTCCTAATAAGGCATATATTTTTCCACTTCCAAACTCCAATGAAATTCCATCGTTGGCAACACAGCCTGGATATATTTTTGATATTTCTGATACCCTAAGTTTTGTGTTCATAAGAATCTTGTTGTTAATTATAAAAATAATGAATTAAGCTAAATAAATACAACAAATAAATCGATTTTTGATAGAAAACTTATAATTTATTCAACTTTTAAGTTAATCTTTCGACACATTTAAGTAATATATATAAATAATGAAATTTAGATTCTTAGTTACATTAATATCAATCCTTTTTTTAACAACTGCATGTCAAACAATCAAAAACAAAACAGATGAAGTAGCTGAAAAAGAAAATAAAAAATATGGATTATTTGTTGGTGAAGATGTTAATAAAATGAAATTAGAGTTAGGAGCTCCTACTGAAGATATTATCAACAGTACAGGTAATGAAGTTTTAATTTATAAAACTAAAAAGTACGG
>CACAPU010000017.1 GCA_902534465.1 uncultured Pelagibacteraceae bacterium | reverse complement strand
ATCTGTTTGGGTCACAAATAACACAAAATATCATAACGCATTTAATGGTGGAGAAGAAAACAGAATTCACTTGGTAGCTTGCGTACTTGATTACAAGTTTAATTAGTTTGAAAAAAATTTACATTGCATCAGATCACGCTGGATTTAATTTAAAAGAAAGCATAAAAAAAAAATATTCATCAGAGTTAGAAATTTTTGACTTAGGTCCTAAATCTTCAAAAAAACCTGTAAATTATCCACATTATGCCCACAAGCTGTCAAAAAAAATAAATAAAGAAAATATTGGTATATTGGTATGTGGCTCTGGAATGGGTATGGCAATGTCAGCAAATAAGCATAAAAACATAAGAGCGGCATTATGTTATTCAGTAAAAAATGCCAAATTATCTAGATTGCATAATGATGCAAATGTTATTACATTAGGAGGAAGGTTAATTGGTAGAAATTTGGCATTTAAATGTATAAATACATTTTTAAATACTAAGTTTGAAGGTGGAAGACACTTAAAAAGAGTTAGAAAAATATAAAAAAAATGTCTAGTGAAACAAAATATTTGAATAGTGAGTACAAAGATTTTTTTGAAAAAAGTTTATTAGATAGCGATCCAGAAATTTATAAAGCTATTAATGATGAATTAATAAGACAACAGAATCATATTGAGTTAATCGCATCTGAAAATATAGTTTCTCAAGCGGTTCTTGAAGCTCAAGGATCAGTTTTAACGAACAAATATGCTGAAGGTTATCCTGGCAAGAGATATTATAATGGCTGTGAACATGTTGATGTAGCAGAACAACTAGCAATAGATAGACTTAAAGAATTATTTAATTGTAAATTTGCTAATGCTCAACCTCATTCAGGAGCACAGGCTAATGGAGCTGTTTTTTTAGCTTTGTTAAAACCCGGTGATACTTTTATGGGAATGAGCTTGAATTCAGGAGGACACATTACTCATGGTTTAAAAATTTCTATGTCGGGTAAATGGTTTAATGCAATTGGCTATGAGGTTGATAAAGAATCTGAACTTATCGATTATGACAATGTTGAAAAACTTGCACTTGAACATAAACCTAAACTTATAATTGCTGGTGGTAGTGCTTATTCCAGAGTAATTGATTTTAAAAGATTTAGAGAAATTGCTGATAAAGTTGGAGCATATCTTATGGTCGATATGGCACATTTTTCTGGTCTTGTAGCAGGAAAAGGTTATCCAAACCCTTGTGACTATGCTCATGTAGTTACATCAACTACTCATAAAGTTTTTAGAAGTGCAAGAGGTGGAATTATATTAACTAATCACGAAGACTTATCTAAAAAATTTAACACAGCGGTTTTCCCTGGATATCAAGGAGGACCTTTAATGCATATTATTGCAGCAAAAGCAGTAGGCTTTAAAGAAGCATTAAAACCTGAGTTTAAAGAATATATCAAAACTGTATTAGCAAACGCAAAAATTTTAGCTGAAACTTTAAAAAATAACGGATTTAAAATTTATTCAGGTGGAACTGACACACACTTAATGTTAGTTGATTTGAGACCTTTTAAGGTTAAAGGAAATGCCGCTGCTGAAAGTTTATCGAGAGCAAACATTACATGTAACAAAAACGGTATTCCTTTTGATAGCGAGAGCCCAATGGTCACCTCTGGAATTAGACTTGGATCTCAAGCTGCTACTACGAGAGGATTTGGATTAAAAGAATTTCAAAAAGTAGGTGATTTAATTACAAAAACTATTCAAGGCCTTTCAGAAAACCAAGAAGATAACTCTAAAATTGAAAATGAAGTCAGGAAAGAAGTTGTTAGCCTATGTTCGAATTTTCCTATATATAAACATCTAGGTTAGTTTAATCATATGATATGTCCGTGCAACAAAAAAGGTGATACTTCAGTTGTTGACTCCAGACCTACAGAGGATGGAACTGCGATTAGAAGAAGAAGACTTTGTATATGTGGAGAGAGATTTACTACATTTGAAAGAGTTCAATTTAGAGAACTCACGGTTGTTAAAAAAAATGGAAGAAAATCACCTTTTGACAGAGAGAAGTTGTCTAAATCAATTTATGTGGCACTTAAAAAAAGACCAATAGATACAGAGACTATTGAGAAATTTATTTCAAAAATTAGTAGGTCGATGGAGGAATTAGGTCAGAGCGAAATTTCATCTAACACCATAGGAACAATGGTTATGGAAGGATTAAAAGATCTTGATCCAGTTGCTTATGTACGTTTTGCATCTGTATATAGAAACTTCAGAGAAGAAAAAGACTTTGTTCAATTTGTGGATAGAATAGATGTCTTTAAAAAAAGATAAATTTAAATTATCAGAAAAAAAAATTATGAACTTTGCTGTTAAGTTAGCAGAGAATAATAAATATTTAACAGGAACAAATCCATCTGTTGGTTGCGTCATAGTTAAAAAAAATAAAATATTATCATTTGCTACTACTAATAATGGAGGTAGACCACACGCAGAAAGTATTGCTTTGAGCAAAAATATATATAACAAAGGAACAACATTATATTCAACACTTGAACCATGTTCTCACCAAGGAAAAACACCACCATGTACTAATGCAATAATAAAAAACAAAGTTAAAAAAGTTTACTACTCAATAGAGGACAATGACTTTAGATCTTTTAATAAAACAAAAAAAATATTAATGTCAAAAAATATAATTGTCAAATCTGGCCTTCAAAAGAAGAAAGTTAGTAAACTCTACAAAGAATATAATTATATTAGATCTAACAAAGCTCCTTACATAACAGGAAAAATTGCAAGTTCATCAAATTTAAATATTTTAAATAACAATACTCCAATAACAAATGAGCACTCAAGGAGTGTTTCGCATCTTTTAAGATTTCAAAATCATGCAATATTAACTTCTTACAAAACTATAAATACGGATAATCCTAAACTTAATTGCAGATTAAATGGACTAGAAAAGTTTTCACCGACAGTAATCGTAATTGATAAAAACTTAAAAATTAAAGCAAATTCTTTTGTGATTAAAAATTCAAAAAAGAGTAAATTAATTATATTTCACTGTTCTAAAAATATCTCAAAAATTAAATTGTTAAAAAATAGGGGGGTTAAACTTATTTCTCAGAAAGTAAACAATAACTCAAATTTAAACCTTAAAAAAATTACTCAAAAAATTTATAATTTGGGACTTCATAGACTGTTGGTGGAGGCAGGAAAGGATTTGCTGACCAATTTACTTAAGGAAAATTTGTTAAATGAATTTTACTTTTTTCAGAGCGACAAAATAATCTCAAATAGATATAAAATTAATATATCATCATTTATCAAAATGATTAATAAAAACTTCAAAAATAAGGAAAAAATAAATACATATTTAGGTAACGATACACTTACTCATTATTATTAAAATGTTTAATGGAATTATATTTAACAAAGGAAAGATAAGCAGTATCAAAAAAAGAGCTAAGGGAATTAATTTATTTATTAGGTCTTCTTTGAAAGTGTCAAATAAAGATTTAGGTATTTCAATTTCTTGTGATGGTGTTTGTCTTACCTTGATTTCATATAAAAGTAAGATTTTAGAATTTTATTTATCTAATGAAACCTTGGCTAAATCAAAATATAAAAATATTAAAATTGGTGATGAAATTAATTTAGAAAAGCCATTAAAATTTGGTGACAACATTTCAGGTCATATTTGTCAGGGTCACGTAGATACAGTCTGTTCTTTAAAAAGCATAAAAAAAATAGATAAGTCAAATATACTAGACTTTAAAATAAGTAATTTATTTAAAAAACAATTAGTTGAAAAAGCATCTATACTAATAAATGGAGTATCATTAACTATATCAAAAATTAAAAAAAATTCTTTTGAAATATGGGTTATACCCCATACATTAAAATTAACAAATTTAATTAATTTAAAGAAAAATGATTTAGTAAATGTTGAAATAGACATTATGTCAAAATATGTAAAAAAATTTGTAAATGAAAAAAAATAATTTTAGTTCAATAGAAAGTATTATTAAGACAGTCAAAAAAAATGGAATGTATATTCTTGTAGATGATGAGAGCAAACACGAAGAAATGGAAAATGAAGGTGACTTAGTAATTTCTACATCAGCTGTCAGCCCCAAACATATAAATTTTATGGCAAAACATGCAAGAGGATTGATCTGTTTAGCAATGGATAGCGTGCAATCAAAAAAAATTGGTCTGACATTAGCTTCACCAATTAATCAATCTAGAAGCAAAACAGCTTTCACATACTCTATAGAAGCTAAAAAAGGCGTTACAACAGGTATATCAGCTTATGATCGTGCAAAAACAATTAAAGTTGCTTCTAATAAAAATGCAAAAAAAAATGATATTGTATCACCTGGTCATATATTTCCAGTAATAGCAAGAGATGGAGGTGTTCTTGTTCGTGCAGGCCACACAGAGGCTTCAGTTGATATTTCAAAACTTGCAAAAAAGAATAATTCCGCTGTTATTTGTGAGATCATGGCAGATGATGGAAAAATGGCTACAGGAAAAACATTATTTAATTTTGCAAAAAAACATAAACTTAAAATAGGGAAGATTGAAGATCTTATTGCTTACAGATTAAAGAGAGAGAAATTGATCAAATTAAAAAAAACCTCTTCTATTATCGTTCAAAAACAAAAATTTAAAATTAAAGTATTTGAAAATATTCTTGATGGGTCTGAAAACTTTGCACTAATAAAAGGGTCTTTAAAAAAAGGCATCATCCCAAGATTAAGAGTAATATCATCTAATGTAGTTCAAAATTATCTTATTAACCAAAAACTTCCAAATTCATTTGATAAAACAATTACTTATTTTAAAAAATATAATAACTGTGTTCTTATATTTATAAGAGACCCTAATTTAAAATCAGTCACACAAACGCTTAAACAGTATAATAGTAGAACTTTTTATAAAAAAGGTCACGATAAATTGATTAGAAACTATGGAATTGGAGCTCAAATTATTAAATCTTTAAATATCAAAAATATGATACTTGTTACTAGATCAAAAAAAAAAGTGATAGGACTTGACGGGTATGGAATTAAAATTAAAAAACAGGAAATTATAAAGTGAAAAAAAAAGTTCTAATTGTTGTCGCAAGTTATTATGAAAACATTGCTGATTCTTTATTAAAGAGTGCAAAAATTAAATTAAAAAACAAGTGTAATATTAATGTGATTAGAGTACCAGGTGCATTTGAAATTCCAGTTACAATCGCAAAAAATTTAAAAAAATTTAATGGTTTTGTTGCTTTAGGATGCGTAATCAAGGGACAAACACCACATTTTGATTTTATATCCAAATCTACTACAGATGCACTAATGATGCTATCTATTACATCTAAGAAACCTGTCGGTAACGGTGTGATAACGTGCTTAAATAAAAAACAAGCTGTAAAACGTGGCAATAAAGGATCTGAGGCGGCAGAAGCAGTATTATCAGTTCTTTTTCAATAAATTATGACAATTCAATTTTCTCTGCAAAAAAATCCTAGAGTAATAATTATACAAAAACTTTATGGTAAACTTTACAATAAGGAAGAAAATATAACTTTTCCAAAACACAGGTTCAAAAAGTTTATAAAAGATATTGTCAACGGTACTATAGAGAGAGAAGATTTAATAAATGCAGAGATCGATAACCATTTAAATCAGGATTTAAAAATTAAAAATATGGATAAAGTTTTTCAAATAATTATGAAAAGTGCAATTTTTGAATTCTTATATAAACCAAATACTTCAATCAAAATCATTATAAATGAATATTTAAAAGCATCAAATTTTTTTATTGATGACTCACAAACTAAATACTTAAATGCATTATTAGATAAAATTTCAAAAAAAATTAGAATTAGCAATGAATGAATTTGCATTAATTCAAAAGTATTTTAAAAAACTAACTTATAATAATCCTTCAGCATTAAACTTAAATGATGATGTTTTTTTTGACAAAAAAAATAATATTGTCGTTTCTTCTGATACATATGTTGAAGGTGTTCATTTTATTAATTTTAGAAATCCTGATTTAGTAATTAAAAAAATTGTAAGGTCCTCAATATCAGATTTGTATTGCAAGGGTGTAAAACCAAAATTTATTTTTATTTGTGCTAGTGGAAATAAATTAACTTTTTCAAAAAAAAATTTAGATCTTGTCTATAAAGGTTTAAAACAAGAGCAGAAAAAATATAAATTCAAATTGTCAGGTGGTGATACAACAAAATCAAATAAAACAATATTCACAATTACAAGTTTGGGATATTCCAAAAAAATAGTCCAAAGAAATAAATGTAAAAATAATGATGATATTTATGTGACTGGAAATCTCGGTGATAGTTATTTGGGTTTATTACTTTTGAAAAAAAGGTTGTTTTTAAGAAACACTAAACAAAGAGTATATTTCATTCAAAAATATTATATGCCAGATTTGCCTGCAAAGATTAGTTCAAAACTATTTAAATTTGCAAATTCATCAATTGATATATCCGACGGTTTATTGGCTGATTTAAATAAATTAATTAACACAAGTAAATTATATTTTAGATTAGATCTGGAAAAGATACCTATTTCATCAAAACTTAATACTTATCTTATTAAAACGAAAAAAAAAAAAATTAATTTCATTTCTAAAGGCGACGATTATCAAATTTTATTTACTTCATCAAAATCCAATAGAGGCTATATTAAATCTATGTTTAAACAAATGAATCAAAAGGTGACTTTAATAGGAACTTTAACCAATGAAATTAAAAGTAATCAAATAATTCATAACAAAAAGCTTTTAAAACACAGATATAATGAGGGATATACCCATAATTTCTCATGAAGTTAAAGATTGCGTTTTACAGTATTTTTTGTATTACATTGACCCCATAAATATATTTAATAAAGGATTCAATGAACTCAACATCAGAAACAATACTATTATACATTATAGCAGCCGGAATTATATCAATCATTTACGGTTTTTTTACAGGTCGGAATATTTTAAATTCAAGTTCTGGTAATGCAAAAATGATTGAAATAGCATCAGCTATTCAAGTAGGTGCTCGTGCATATTTAAATAGGCAATATAAAACTATTGCAATAGTTGGGATCGTTGTTTTAATAATTATTTCTGTGGCATTTAGCCCGTTAGTTGGCCTAGGATATTTAATTGGGGCTGCTTTATCTGGAATAGCCGGCTATGTTGGTATGCTTGTTTCGGTTCAAGCTAATGTGAGAACCGCTGAAGCTTCAAGAAAAAGCCTAGCAAACGGCTTGTCAATTGCTTTTAAATCAGGAGCTGTAACTGGCATGTTAGTTGCTGGATTAGCGTTGTTGTCAATAGCAGTTTATTATTATTTTCTTGTAAAGATTGGTATTGATGAAAGAGAAATAGTTAATGCTTTAGTTGCACTTGGTTTTGGTGCTTCTCTAATATCAATATTTGCAAGACTAGGCGGAGGAATTTTTACAAAAGGCGCAGATGTTGGTGCCGATTTAGTTGGAAAAGTAGAAGCAGGTATACCTGAGGACGATCCTAGAAACCCAGCCGTAATCGCTGACAATGTGGGTGATAATGTTGGAGATTGTGCAGGTATGGCAGCAGATTTATTTGAAACGTATGCTGTAACAATTGTTGCTACAATGGTTCTGTCATCAATATTTTTTATCGGTGACTTTAACATGATGATTTATCCCTTAGCAATTGGTGGTGCATGTATACTCACATCTATTTTGGGAACTTTTTTTGTAACACTTGGAAGTGATAAAAATATAATGAAGGCAATGTATAAAGGATTCGTGATAACAGCTATAAGTTCTCTCGTTATCTTGTATCCTATTACAAAATATGTAATTGGTTTTACTACTGAGTATATTGTAAATGAAAAATCATTTACTGGATTAAGCTTATATTTTTGTGGAATAATAGGTCTCGTTATTACAGGATTAATTATATGGATTACCGAATACTACACAGGTACAGACTATAGACCAGTAAAGAGTGTAGCTCAATCTTCTACAACAGGTCATGGAACTAATGTCATTCAAGGATTGGCAGTTTCAATGGAGGCTACTGCTATCCCTGCATTAATTATCGTTGGTGGAATATTATTAACTAATCATATTGCTGGTTTGTATGGGATTGCAATTGCTGTAACCACAATGCTTGCACTTGCAGGTATGGTTGTAGCTTTAGATGCATATGGTCCAGTTACTGATAATGCTGGAGGAATTGCAGAAATGTCTAATCTTCCTAAAAATGTTAGAAAGACAACCGATGCCCTTGATGCCGTTGGCAATACAACAAAAGCTGTAACTAAGGGTTATGCAATAGGATCAGCGGGGTTAGGAGCGCTAGTTTTATTTGCAGCTTATACAGAAGATATCAAGCATTTTTCAAAAGTTGCTGGTTCAAATCTCGAAGGAATAATAGTTACATTTGATTTATCCAATCCATTTGTTGTTGTTGGTTTATTAATTGGTGGAATGCTTCCATATTTATTTGGATCAATGGGAATGCAGGCAGTAGGTAGAGCAGGTGGTGCTGTAGTGATTGAAGTAAGAAGACAGTTTAAAAAAATACCTGGCATAATGAAACGTAAAGCTAAACCAGATTATGGTAAGTTAGTTGATCTTTTAACAAAGGCAGCTATTAAAGAAATGATAATACCTTCATTATTACCAGTTTTATCACCTATAGTATTATACATAATAATTTATTTCATTGGTGGACAAGTTGCTGCTTTATCAGCTGTTGGAGCAATGTTGTTAGGAGTGATAATTACTGGATTATTTGTAGCTGTCTCAATGACTGCAGGTGGTGGTGCCTGGGATAATGCAAAAAAATATATAGAGGATGGTAAATTTGGTGGCAAAGGATCAGAGGCCCATAAAGCAGCTGTGACTGGTGATACAGTAGGCGACCCCTATAAAGATACAGCTGGTCCAGCTGTAAATCCAATGATTAAAATAACAAATATAGTTGCACTATTGTTATTGGCTGTAATCGCTGGTTAAGAGTAATATTTTTTAAATTTTTGATAATTTAAATCCCATGTTTTTCGCCACTCTTCATTAACAGATGGCACAGATCTAGATATATGATGAGCTAACGTAGAGATAGGAGCAACGCAAATCTCTTTTTTATAAATTTCATGCAGAGGTAATTCAAAGGGTTTATTTATTGTTTCTCCAATTTTTCTTATATTATTTTTGTAATTATCAAAAGTTTTTTTAGAAAACATAAGTGTTAGCAGTGTCTCTTCTACATTTCTCCATCTATTTCTTTTACCTAAATGCAAAACTGTTTTGTAAAGTGCGTCATAGTAAAAAGGATAATCACTTGGGCACATCATTACATCAGTTTTTAATAAAGAAGATAATCTTGAAAAAGTTATTAGCATTTCATCTATACATTCATTTTCAAAAAGATAATCATCCTCAATAAAGAAAATTAAATCTTTTGAAACTTCTGCTTGGTCACAACATTCAAGAAATGAACCTCTATTTCCTTTAATTTTAGATTTATGTTTAAATATTTTAATTTTTTTATTTTCTAGAATACTTAATAATCGATTATCAAAGTCATTATTTGAGTTATCACTTATTAAATGAAATGAAACATCAACATCATTCTCTTTTAAAAAATGAAGAATAGAGTCTTTTAAGCTTATCAAGCTCACAGATATCAGTGTTTTTTTATCAATTTCAGGTATAATTCTTTTCCATCTATCTGTTGAATTCCATAAATTATTATTTGGTGAATATCTAAAAAAAAAATCTACATTTTTTATTTTTCTCGATAATTCGAGATAACCTCTTGAAAAGTTGAATGATTTATCATTAAATTTAACTATATTTCCATTAACATTATTAAAATTTGGATTTACAATATTTAACGTTTCTTTATCGTAAGCATAAACATTAAGTATCTTGAGAATAGCTCTTTTTAATTTATTTTGTTTTTTTAGTATTCTTGAAAACATGTTTATAAATTTATGACAATTTATATAATGTATATTATATTTATTATATTTTATATTTATTAAATTTCATGAGTTTTTATGTGTACATTTTAATTTCAAAAAGAATAAATAAATATATAAGCTATGTAGGTTATGCAAAAAACGTAAATAAAAGGCTGCAACTTCATAATATTTCAAAAGGAGCTAAATTTACAAGGGGAAATAAATGGTTTCTTATTTATAAAAAATCTTATAGTTCAAAGTCAATTGCTATGAAAGAAGAATATAAATTAAAAAAAAATTACAAATTAAGATCAAAGATCAAATCAAAATTTATTAAGAATGAAAATATCAATACTTCTTCCCTATAAAGAAAATTATTCGCCTTCTTACGCAGGTGCAGTTTCACTATTTGTTAATGAATCGACAACCATATCAAAGTACAAAAAAAATATTAAAGTATACGGAAACACAATTTATAAGAAAAAATTCAATAATTATTGCAATTTAAAAATTTCAAATAAAAAGTTTGTAAGTAAAAATTATAGTTATGTAAAAAACTTTACTAAAATTAATGAGGTCAAAAATTCAGATATAATTGAAATTCATAATAGACCTATTTATCTAAAATATATTATCAGTGAAAATATAAATACAAATTTTGTTGTTTATTTTCATAATGATCCACTGAACATAAAAGGTTCAGAAACAATTAAAGAAAGGTTATATATTTTAGAAAAATCAACACATGTAATTTTTATAAGTAACTGGCTTAAAAAACAATTCTTTAAAGGTATTGATTTAAATAAATACAACCACAAAATTTTAATTATTTCGCATTCTGCTAAAAAAAATAAAATTAATTTCTCAAATAAAAAAAATTTTATAATGTTTGTTGGAAAACTAAATTCTTCTAAAGGATATGATATTTTTGGTAAAGCACTTCTTAAAATCCTAGATAAATATCAAGATTGGTCAGCTATAGTTATAGGTGATGAACCTAGAGAAAAAATAATTTTTAAACACAAAAGATTCTTTTTAAAAGGTTTTAAATCACATGATGAAGTAATTAATTTTTATAAAATTTCAAAAATTGCTGTGACTTGCTCTAGATGGGAAGAGCCTCTTGGACGAGGAGGTATAGAAGCATCTGCAAATGGTTGTGCACCAATAGTAAGTAATAGAGGCGGTCTCTCTGAAACAGTAACAGATGGTATTATAATGAAAACTTTAACAGTAAATGGACTATACCAAATTATAGAAAGACTAATAAAAGACAAAAGAAAACTAAAAGAAATTCAAAAGAAAAGTTATGAAAATTTTTATCTTTCTCATGAATTTATCAACGCAAAAATAGATAAATATAGAAAAAATTTAGATTTAAAATTGAACTATAACAATTTTTCAATAAATAAACTAAAAATTCTCCACATAACTAATTTTAACCAAAGACATTTTGGAAGACTGCATTATAATACAGGTAAAAGAATAAATAATGGTTTTACAAGATTAGGACATAATGTACTTTCTATAAGCGATAGAGATATTACTTTTTTCACTAAATCATTTACAGACCCTTCAGGATCAAAGTCACTACAAAAATATATAATCAACAACTTTAATTCTTTTATGCCGGATATTGTTGTTTTAGGTCATGCTGATAGGGTTGCATATGAGACGCTTTTTAATTTAAAAAAAATTAATAAAGATCTTAAAATAATTCAATGGTTTCTTGATCCTGTTAGCAAAAAGGGTCCAGACTATAGAAAAAATAAAGATAGAATACTAAATAATATTGATATTATTGACTCTACTTTTCTTACAACTAGTCCAGATTGTCTTGAATTTAAAATAAAAAATAGTTTTTTTATACCTAACCCATGTGATCCATCATTTGAAGTTTTGAAAAATTACGAAAATGATTGTTACTACGACATTTTTTTTGCTATGAGTCATGGTGTTCACAGAGGAGTGCTGAAGCAAGGTAAATTTGATGAAAGAGAAATTTTTATTAAAAGAATTTTAAATAAAACTCCAAATTTAAAATACGATTTATATGGCCTAGATAATCATCAGCCAGTATGGGGTAATGACTTTCTTAAAGCGATTTCAAATTCAAAAATGGGTATTAATTTAAGTAGGGGAAAACCAGTAAAATATTATAGTAGCGATAGAATTGTTCAATTAGTTGGAAATGGATTGCTAACATTTATTCATAGAGATTCTCAATACCAGGATTTTTTTTCAGACGATGAAATGATCTTCTACAGTAGTGATAGTGATCTTGTTGAAAAACTTTATAAATATAAAAGTGATTATAAATTAAGAACTCAAATTGCAAAAAATGGTAGAAATAAGTATCATAAATATTTTAATTCAACAATAGTTTCTAAATTTATGATAAATAAAATTTATAACAGAAAAGATAATCAAAAATTTTTATGGGAAATTTAATAAAAAAAAAAAGAAAGAAGAAAATTGCACTTATATACGGTGTAACTGGTCAAGATGGATCTTACTTAGTTGAATTTCTTTTAAAAAAAAATTATATTGTACATGGGGTTAAAAGAAGATCTTCTAGTGCAAATACAGATAGAATTGATCATATTTACGATAGTATTAATTTTAAAAATAAAAATTTCTTTATTCATTATGGTGACATAACTGATAGCAGTAGTGTTTTTAATATAATTAATAATACTAAGCCCAATGAAATTTATAATCTTGCAGCACAAAGTCATGTTAGAGTTTCTTTTGAAATACCTGAATATACTGCAAATACTACTGCCCTTGGAACCTTAAGAATTCTTGAGGCTTTAAAATCCCTAAATTTATTTAAAACTAAATATTACCAAGCTTCTAGCTCTGAGATGTTTGGAAAACAAAAAAGTAATATTCCACAAAATGAAAGTACGAAATTTTATCCTATGTCAGTCTATGGTGTTTCAAAAGTTTTTGCACATAACACAACCATACTTTATAGAGAAGCTTATGGTATTTTTGCTTGTAATGGCATCTTGTTTAATCATGAATCTCCTAGAAGGGGACCCAACTTTGTAACAAAAAAAATCGTACAAGGATTAGTCAGAATAAAACTTAAAAAACAAAAAGTACTTACTCTTGGTAATTTATATGCAATTAGAGACTGGGGTCATGCAATAGATTATGTAGAGTCTATGTGGAAAATAATGCAATATAAAAAACCAGATGATTGGGTCATTGCTACTAATTATGAAATTAGTGTAAAAAAATTCATTAATTTATGTGCAAAAAAATTAAAAATTAATTTAATATGGAAAAACAATGCTGAAAAAGAAGTTGGAATAGATAAAGATTTAAAAAAAACTATTATAAAAATAGATAAAAAATATTTTAGACCTGGTGAGGTTGATTATCTTAAAGGCGATTTTAGTAAAGCGAGAAAACAATTAAAATGGAAACCAAAATACAATATTAATTCATTAATAGACGAAATGATAAAAAGTGAATTAAATTTCCATGAAAAATAAGTTAGTAATTGGCGTATCTGCACCTAGAAGCACACTTGCTAAAAGATTAATAAGATCAAAATTTTACATGTTTAAAAAATATAATGATGATATTAATGATCATAAGAAATTTTCAATTTGGCTAAATAAAAATAAATCAATTAATTGTTTTATAAATTTTGCTGCCATAACAAATATTAATCAATCAAATAAAATAAAAAATAAAACTTTTATGACAAACTATAAGAGTGTAATTAAAATGATAAAGATTATTAATAAATCAAATTTAATTAATTTTAATTATTTTCTTGCGATCTCATCTTCACACGTATTTAAGAAAAAAAAATTAAAATTATTTGAATTTTCAAAA
>CACAPU010000016.1 GCA_902534465.1 uncultured Pelagibacteraceae bacterium | reverse complement strand
TGAGGCTATTGTTTGTTATCGAAAAGCTATAGAATTTAAAAATAATAATATAGAAGCACTTATCAGTTTATCTGCAATTTTGAAAGAAGATAGAAACTATGTGGATTTAATTGAAGTTTATAAAAGTATTTTAAAATTAGATAAAAATAATATTAAAACATTATATAATCTTGGATCTGCGTACTTATTCACAGGAAATATTTCTGAGGGAAAAAAATATTTTGAAAAAATATTTGGAATAGATAGCTCTTTTGTGCCAAGTATGAGAAACTATATTTCTGTTACAGAAATTGATGGTAAAAATAAAATTTTTAAAGAATTAGAAAAATTAGATTTAAGTATTCTAAATAACGAGAATAAAATATTAGCATTAAATGCTCTTAGCAAGGGATATTTTGATCAAAACAAAGTGGATCTTGCATTTGATAATTTAGATAAATCAAATAGTCTTAAAAGAGATCTTTCTAATTTTTCCTTAGATGATCAAAAAGACCAATTTAGAAGAATAAAATTTTTGTTTGACCAATTAAGTAATATTGAAAAAAATTTTAGTAAAATATCAACTACACCAATTTTTATTATTGGCATGCCAAGATCTGGTACATCATTGCTAGAGCAGATTTTAGCTTCTCATTCAAAAATTTATGGAGCTGGTGAACTCAACTTTTTACAAAAGGTTATAGATAAAATTGGTTTAGATAATCCAAATAATCCAGTCGAATATTTTAGTACTGTAAGAAATTATTATATAGATCAATTAACTAAAATCTCAGATAAACCATTTATTATTGACAAATTACCTCTAAACTTCAAATGGGTTGGTTTTATAGTAAATTCTTTACCAGAAGCAAAAATAATTCATATTAATAGAAACCCCATGGCTGTTTGTTGGTCTAATTATAAAACACTTTTTACAGACAGAGGAATGGATTTTACATTAAGTCAAGATAGTATTGCTGAATACTATCACCTATATGTTGATCTGATGAACTATTGGAATATTAAATATCCTAGAAAAATAATAAATATTGATTATGATAATTATGTCAAAAATTTTGAAACAGATACCAAATCGATCTTAAATTATATAAATCTAGAATGGGAAGAAAAAATTAAGAGTTATGATAAGACAAATAGAGTTGTTACAACAGCTTCTTTCCAACAAGTAAGAGGAAAAATAAAAAAAGATACTTCTAAAGGGTGGAGAAAATATAGCGATAACCTAATTAGAATGCAGAAAGTACTGGCTAAATTTAAAATTAATTTTTAAATTAATTATATAATTTTTTTAAAGTAGTTACTTAATACTTAAGGTTAATTTAATTAAAATAGTTTCTTGCTAAATTTAAAAAAAGCTACTAATTTTAACATTTGTAGAACAAGCGGGCATAGCTCAGTGGTAGAGCGTCTCGTTGCCAACGAGAAGGTCGTGGGTTCGAGTCCCATTGCCCGCTCCAAGATTATCATTATGATTATTTGGATCGCTTCATATCCTAAGAGTGGAAACACTTATTTAAGATCTTTTATTGCTTCATATTATTTTTCAAAAAAAGGAAAATTTGATTTTAATTTGTTACTAAATATCCTTCAATTCCCATCTGTAAAATT
This sequence comes from uncultured Pelagibacteraceae bacterium, assembly GCA_902534465.1. GTDB lineage: Bacteria > Pseudomonadota > Alphaproteobacteria > Pelagibacterales > Pelagibacteraceae > Pelagibacter. Next base: position 15,377 of record CACAPU010000016.1, on the reverse strand, counting down.
TACAAAAAAAAATATTTCTTCAGAATTGGAGGCTAGTAAGAGCTGGATATATAACCAAGAGCAGTTTTTTTCAGGAGAAAAAGTACATTTTATTAAAACCCATAATACTTTAAACAATTATAAAGGTAATGAGTTTGCAAATAATAAACAGACACTAGGGGCAATTTATATTGTAAGAGATCCTAGAAATGTAATTACTTCAATGAAAAATCATTATTCCATGAGTTATGACTATGCTTATTCAAAATTAATTGATGATAATGCTTCTCTGTTGGAAAAATCAAGAGATAACGATCATAGTAATTTTACATTTTTAGGTTCATGGTCAGAACACTATAAATCTTGGAAAATGTCTAAAAATTTTAAAACACTTTTTCTTAAATATGAAGATTTAGAAAATTACAAATATGATTCTTTTAAAAAAATTGTCACTTTTATAAATCAACTGAAAAATGACAAATCAAAAATTAATGAAAAAAAACTAATAAATTCAATCAATTCAACAAGTTTTAAAAATTTAAGAAATAAAGAGGAAATTGAGGGTTTTGAAGAGAGTATAAATTTGCAAAACTCAGACCAAAAAGTACGTTTTTTTAATTTAGGTTTCAATAACAGATGGGAAAAAATATTACCAAAGGAAATATTAGAAAAATTAAATAACTCTTTTAAAAAGGATTTATCTGATTTAGAATATTATTATGAGTGAATTAGCTGATAAAAAATGTATACCATGTGAAGGTGGTATACCTAGTTTTGATTTGAAAGAAATCCATAAATACTTGAAAAAAGTTGATGGTTGGGATGTTGGATCTTTTGATGATAAAAATTATCACATAATCAAAAATTTCAAATTTAATAATTTCCTGGAAAGTCAAGAATTTGTTAACCAGGTTGGTAGAATAGCTGAAGAAGAAGGTCATCATCCTGATATTTGGTTTGGGTGGGGTTATGCAAAAATTAAAATACAAACTCATGCAATTAACGGGCTTCATGAAAGTGATTTTATACTTGCTGCAAAAATAGATAAAATAAACTAAATTTTAATGTTTAAAGTGTCTAGTATTTGAAAATACTAATATAACACCTAACTCATCTGCAAATTTAATAATTTCTTTATCTCTTATAGATCCTGATGGTTGAATGATTGCACTTACTCCATTTTGAACTAGGGTTTCGATGCCATCAATAAAAGGAAAAAAAGCGTCTGATGCCCCAATAATAAAATCATTTTTTTTAATGTTTTGAAATTTTTTCATTTTTTCAATTGCTATTTTACAACTATCTAACCTACTTGGTTGACCTGATCCAATTCCAATAGTTGAACTATTTCTTGTTAAAACAATTGCATTAGATTTTACATTTCTACATACATTGAAAGCAAATAATAGATCATCAAAAATTTTTTTTGTTGGTTTAATTTTAGAAACAACTCTAAAATTATCTTTAGTAAATATTTTATTATCAGCACTTTGCAGTAATAATGAGTCAAACTGACTAGTAATATTGATTAGGTTTTGTTCCTCCAACTTTGATGCATCAATTAATCTTAAATTTTTTTTCTTTTTTAAGATTTTAAGGGCCTCTTTATCAAACCCAAGTCCAATAATTACCTCTAAAAATATTTTATTTAATTCTAAAGCTATTTTTTTATTTACTTTAAAATTACACGACACAATTCCTCCAAATGCACTAATAGGGTCACAAGCTAGAGCCTCCTTGTAACTTTTTATTTTATTATTATTAGCTGAAACACCACAAGGGTTTGCGTGTTTTACAATTACAGTTCCATTATTTTTTGGAAGTGTACGTGAAATACTTAATGCGGCATAAATATCATTAAAATTATTATAACTTAATTTTTTTCCACTTAATTGAGATATATCTAAATTATTATTTTTACTATAAATTGCAGATCTTTGATGTGGATTTTCCCCATATCGTAATACTTCCACTAAATTTCCATAAATAGTTTTCTTTTGAGGAAAATGATTTTTATTCGTATTATTAAAATATTCTGAAATTACCGAGTCATAATAAGCTGTTAAATTAAATGCTTCTTGAGATAGTTTTTTTCGAAATTCTAAACTTGTGGAACCTCTATTCTTGTCTAAATCTAAAATAAATTCTTTATATTGTTGTGGAGATGTTAGAACAGTAGTATATTTATAGTTTTTAGCTGCTGCTCTAACAAGAGTTGGACCACCAATGTCAATATTTTCAACAAGTTTATTGTGGTTTTTTGTTCCTTTTAATGTTTCTTCAAATGGATAAAAATTAACTACAATTAGATCTATTTCATCATAATTGTTATTTTTGAGTTCTATTTTATGATTTTTATCATCTCTCTTGTTTAAAATGCCAGCATACAACTTAGGATGAAGTGTTTTAACTCTTCCATCCAAAATCTCTTCTGTTTCAGTATACTTTGAAACCTCAGTACATTTGTACCCTAATTTCTTAATTTCTTTAGATGTGCCCCCAGAACTTAAGATATTAATTTTATATTTTTTAAGAGCCTTTAATAGTAACTTAATTTCTGATTTATCTGAGAGGGATATAATAGCTTTTTTAATTTTATAACTCATATTTTACTGATCTGCCACTCAATTAACTGTTCATTATTTTGTGTAACACCTGAGATAAAAATGTTCTGATTTTCAATATATTTATTTTTATTACCAAAGTATAGCCCAGTTTCAATCCCTATCAATCCATCCTTTGAAAAAAATCTCCAGCCAGAATTTTCTAATTCAATTAAAACTGATTTATTATCTTGAAGTTTTGTTATTTTAATATTTGGTAGAAGATGAAACCTAATTTCAAAGTTAGTAACTTTAAAATTCTTTTTTTTTATGAGCTTTTCTTTTCCAAAAAGAATACTTTTATCTATATCAAATTCAATATTTCTTTGATGAATTACTCCATATCTAGATAGGTATCCATCATGAGAACATCTAATACCCCAATAATTTTTTTCATAAGTCACTTCATTATCGAATGTTTTAAATCCTCTTGTAACTATGCTAGGACCTTTACTATTTTTTTTAAAATTACAGGTTGAAGAGTTATCTAAAATAAGTGTCGAATGAGTTGCAGTTGATTTTGAAATCAAATTCAGTTGGTGGTTATGATCTTGAAAATAACCAGAGTTAGTAATTAGTTTTTTACCTTTAAAAAAAAATTCAAATGATAATGGTCCACTTTGATAATTTTCAGAAAAATTTCTTGCTGGATTGCTTCCAGTATCCATAGCAAGGACTGCATTTCTATTTTTTAAGATTGTATAACCAGATATGTCGAATTTATCATTTTTAAACTTGTATCTAAAAAGAGACAAATATTTATCAAAGTCTTTATTATTTGAATTATTATTTCCATTAAATAATAAACTTTGCCCTAATGACCCCCAAAGAAAATCATAAGATTTACCAAGGAAATGAATTATTTCATTCAGGTATTCTGGAATATCATTTAAAGAATCTTTTAAAAGTTCTCTTATCAAAATAAAATATTTTAAATAAAAAACCATCTGTCTTATATTTCTTGATTTTGGAAAGTAGTTATTATCAAAAGAAGTATTAATAATTTTTTTAAGTAATTCTAATCCATACTCCAAAAACCTATTATTTTTATATGCTATTCCCGCAAGGGTTATCGCTGTACACCCTATCATTTTGTCGTTGAAATCTGAGGATCTGTCAATTTCATTCATTAAATGATTTACTTGTTTACTGATTATTTCGTTAAAACTATTTTTATATTTATTTCCAGATTCATTATAGGTTATTTTTGAATTTGATATCCAAGCTATTACTCTTTTAGAAAGAATATCTATTTCCCAACTTTTTGTTTCATAATTATGATTTTTTTTAATCCAATTTGCAATAATTGACTGTGTAACTTCATTAGATGATTTAAGATCTATTGAAAACAACCAATAAAAACTATGAAGTTTTTTAAAATCATTGTATTTTAAATTTTTATTTTCCCATATAGATTGAATATTAAAATCCTCAATCTTTTTTTTTTGTTTTTCATATTTTATTAATGAACTAAGTATATTAAGACTTGGTTGATAAACTAAATCATTCTCGTCAACTCTTGAAATTCTTTTATCATAAATAGATGAGTTTAAATAAATTTTTCGTATTTGGTTTTTAAAAATAAAATAAAATTCATTGATATAATTAAAAGTGCTTTTTAAAAACATTTTACATTGATTTTAATTTTTCAATATTGGTTTTAATATCTCCATTGTTCTCTTTAAAAACTGTGGTTCCAGATACCAAAATATCAGCTCCAGCTTCCAAAACTATTTTTGAATTACTAAAATTAATTCCTCCATCAACTTCAATATCAAAGTGATATTGGTTCTTATCTTTTATTTTTTTCAATTCTTTTATTTTATCTAATACTTCAGGCATAAATTTTTGCCCACCAAAACCAGGGTTAACACTCATAACAAGAACCAAATCAATATTGTCTATTTCATCAATTAAAGTTTTTATTTCAGTTTTTGGATTTAATGATATACCAACTTTTTTACCAAATTTTTTTATCAAACTTACTGACTCTTTTAAGTTCTTAGTTGCTTCAGGATGAATAGTTATTATGTCAGCACCAGCATTTGCATAATTTTCAATGTACTCATGTACTGGAGAAATCATTAGGTGCACATCAAATGGAATCTTAGTATATTTTCTTAAGTTTTTTATTACTGGTGGTCCTATTGTTAAATTTGGAACAAAATGACCGTCCATTACATCAACATGAATTAAGTCAGCTCCACCTTCCTCTAGTTTCTTTATTTCACTCCCTAACTGACTGAAATCAGCAGACAATATTGATGGAGAAATTTGTATTTTTTTCATTTGATACTAAAAATATTAGTATCAATTTTTTGTTTTATTTGAATTAGTTTTTACTGAATATTCTATATAATTCTTGAGCAATCTCGCTTTCAAGAGGAAATGAAAGCATACCCATCACTGAATAACCAAGTAAATAAGGCATTAAATAGAAACGAGCCATGTAAAAAAACCAAGCTACATATAGTGGCACTAAAGGCCCTACCAAAAAGCTAGGGGTAATTGGTCTAAACACATTGATAAGTGGATTTGTAAGTTTTACAAAAACTTTCATAAAGAAGAATTGAGAGTTCTCTCTTTGAAAAATATTCATTGCTACTCTACCAATCAATGTCCACATGATTACACCTAAAATATAATCAATTATATAAACTAGAGGGTGAAAGTTAGCAGACATAATTCTTAGGAAAAAAGGGGCGAATTTAATCGCCCCTAAGTTTTTTATTGATTATTTCTGTGCTAGTACCGTTTTACCACTTGGTATACGTACATCATCAACCATTTTCTGAGTAGCTGCATCTGGTGCTGCAGTTATTAAACTGACAACAACCATAGAAACTAAACTTACAGCCGCTCCAACTATTCCAAACGTAAGTTGAGTTATGCCTAAGAAACCAGATCCTCCACTTCTTACCCATATTAGGTAAGCAGTTCCAGATATAAGTCCTAGTAGCATTCCTGCAACAGCGCCTGGTGCATTAGCTCTCTTCCACCATACACCAAGTACAAGTGGGAAGAATAGTCCTGACATAGCAAAGTCAAAAGCCCAAATCACCGAACCTAAGATACCTTGAATCTCTAATGCGGCTATTGTTGCTCCTGCAAAACCAATTAATACAAGTAGTACCCTTGCAACAATTAGTCTTTTCGCTGTCTCAGCTTTTGGATTAATTATTTTGTAGTAAATATCATGAGATAACGCATTTGATATTGCTAACACTAATCCATCTGCAGTTGACATTGCAGCTGCCATACCTCCAGCAGCAACTAGACCTGAAATTACATAAGGTAATCCCGCAATCTCTGGTGTTGCTAATACAACAGCTTTACCACCCATAAAGAACTCGTTAAGCTCAAGAGTTCCATTACCATTAAAGTCACTGATAAACATTAAGTTTGCTTGGTTCCAGTTTTGATACCAATCAATAGCTTGAACTTCCGCAATTGTTTTACCAATAATTCCAGTTGGAAGGGTTGGATCTATTAAGGATAGTTTTGATAATGTAGCTAACATCGGTGCAGAAGAATAAAGTAGGAAAATAAAGAATAGTGACCAACCCACCGATCTTCTTGCTGTTCTTACACTTGGAGTAGTAAAGTATCTCATCATAACGTGAGGCAATGATGCTGTTCCTGCCATCATACACACTGCTAATGAAATAAATGCCCAAGGAGTTGCATTAACCGAAGAATGCGCTTTAGTTATTCCAGCTAAACCTTTTGGAACTGTCGCTAAATCAGCAGCAGAATTTTTCACAAAACCAAATTGACCTTCTAGTTCTGCAATTCTTGCAACTTCATCAGCTAGCATAAAGTGTGGGAAGAAACCTGCTCCCAACTTACTGCTAATCCAAAATACTGGAAGTAAGTAAGCTATAATTAATACAATATATTGAGCTACTTGCGTCCAAGTTACAGCTCTCATTCCACCAAGCATCGAGCACATCAAAATACTTGCTAGTCCAACATACACAGCTATTCCAAATGGAATATCCAATGCTACAGATGCAATTGTACCTGTTGCATTAATTTGAGCTGTTACATATGTGAATGAAGCAACTGTTAAAACTATGACTGCACTAAATCTTGCTAAGTTACCACCGTAACGAGTTCCTATAAAATCTGGAACTGTATAACATCCAAATTTTCTAAGATATGGTGCTAATAACGAAGCAACTAGTACGTATCCACCAGTCCACCCAACAAGCAGAGCCATATATCCATAGCCTTTGAAATAAATTCCACCTGCCATAGCAACAAATGATGCACCTGACATCCAGTCAGCGGCGGTTGCCATTCCATTAAATACAGTCGGAACTTGTCTCCCAGCTACATAATAAGCATCAACTTGAAGTGTTCTAGACAACCAACCAATTAAAGCATAAATCAAAACTGTAAAGGCAACAAAAAAGATACCAATTAATTTTGCAGACATTCCAGCTTGTTCAGCTATAGCCATCAGAATAATAAATACAAGGAAACCTCCGGTATATATTCCGTAGACTTTAGGTAAGTTATCTATAAATTTACCTTTTATCATTGATCACCCTCTCTTTCAGAGAAACCAAATTCATCATCTATTTTTTCTTGTCGACCGGCAAACCAAAAAATGAGAATGACGAAGATTGCAAGCGATCCCTGACATGTAAACCAATACGTTAAAGGATATCCAAATGGTCTAATGTTTGACTCTTGCATTTCGGCTCCGAAAAGAAAGATGCCAATTGAGAAAACAAACCAAATTGCTAATGTGATAAAGAGCAAATTCCTGGTTTTTTCCCAGTGTTGTTCTTGTTTTGACATTTTTTCTCTCTCCTATAGGTTAAATAAAGAACCATACCGATAATCAAATTTATTTAAACCCCTAAAAACGCTCGATATTGTGTCATTTTTACATTATACATCAAAATATTAAGTAGATAAATGGCCCTTAAATACAGATTCAACTTAAAAGATATAAAACTTGAAGATTTCAAAGTTTATTTAGTTGCAATGTTTAAAGGTATTTTGCCAAAGAAAAAAATAAAAAATGTTGATGATTTGAAAGAATTTATTCAACAAAAATCAGCATGGGTATCACAAGTTACTTTATATAATTATTTAAAAACAAGAATGGGCACTAAATGGGTTCTTCATTTTGATGATGAAACGTTTTTAAAATCAATTAACACTGCTAAATGGAATATATATGCTATCTCGCTTCAGGATTTGTCATTTTATACAATTTCATATTTAAATGTTTTTTTTAATTATAAAGAAACAAATAAAGCTTCTGAAATCTATAACAATATCTTGGACAAAGAATTAGAAAATGGAATGCCTAAGGAAGTTGTTGATGAAGCGAGGATAAGTTTTCAGAAAAGATTAGATCAAATTAAATGGGATGACTACTATAAGTCTTGGCCATTTAACGAAAGCGCATTAGCTTTATATAATTGGGCCCCAGTTGCTAATGAATTAAAATCTTTAGATAGAAAAATAGTTCTTAATTCTATGATTTTAAAATGGGACAATATTAAGGAAGAGTTTTCTAAACTTATTAAGATCTAGATATTTTTTCTATTATCGACCAAGCTTTCAACAACTGAAGGATCAGCTAAGGTGGTTGTATCTCCTAACTGACCATGCTCATTAGCAGCGATTTTTCTTAAAATTCTTCTCATTATTTTTCCAGATCTAGTTTTCGGAAGACCTGGAGCAAACTGAATTAAGTCTGGAGTTGCAATTGGACCAATTTGTTTTCTCACCCAAAGTTTTAAATCTCTTTCTAAATCAAGAGTGCTTTTCTCTCCAGCATTTAAAGTTACATAACAGTATAGTCCGTTTCCTTTTATATCATGAGGATATCCAACTACTGCTGCTTCAGCAACTTTTGGATGAGCTACAAAGGCACTTTCAATTTCTGCAGTACCTAAATTGTGTCCTGAAACAATAATTACATCATCTACTCTTCCTGTAATCCAATAGTATCCATCCTTATCTCTTCTGCATCCATCACCTGTAAAATATTTCCCATCAAATTGTGAAAAATAAGTATCTATAAATCTTTGATGGTCGCCATATACACTTCTCATTTGTCCAGGCCACGATTGCGAAATACAAAGTCTACCCTGTGCTTCTCCTTTTAAAACTTTGCCATCTTTATCCAATATCTCTGGTTTAATTCCATAAAAAGGCTTTGTTGCTGAACCAGGTTTTAAATCTATGGCACCAGTTTGAGGGCTGATCAAAATTCCACCTGTTTCTGTTTGCCACCATGTATCAACGATTGGGCATCTACTATCACCAACAGTTTTATAATACCATTCCCAAGCCTCAGGGTTAATTGGTTCACCAACAGTACCTAAAAGTTTTAAAGTTTTTCTGGATGTTTTCTTTACAGGTTTATCACCTTCCCTCATTAAGGCTCTAATTGCTGTTGGAGCTGTATAGAAGATATTTACTTTATATTTATCAACTATTTGCCACCATCTAGATGTATCAGGATAAGTAGGTATTCCTTCGAACATAATTGTAGTTGCTCCATTTGCAAGTGGACCATAAATAATATAACTGTGTCCTGTAACCCATCCTATATCAGCAGTGCACCAGTAAATATCTTTAGGTTTATAATTAAAAATATATTGATGAGTCATTGATGCATAAACTATATATCCACCAGTTGTATGTAGCACACCTTTTGGTTTTCCAGTTGATCCAGATGTGTAAAGAATGAATAATGGATCTTCAGCATTCATTTCTTCAGGCTCACATTTTGTTGACACTTTACTTGTCATTTTGTGATACCAAACATCACGATCATTAAACCAATCAATTTTTTTGGTACCTGTTCTTTTTACTACGATACATTTCTTTACATTGGGACAGCTTTGCAAAGCTTCATCTGTAATAGATTTTAAAGGGATTGTTTTGCCTCCTCTTACACCCTCATCTGCAGTTATCACATAATCAGATTCGCAATCATTAATTCTGCCTGAAATACTATCTGGTGAAAAACCTCCAAATATTATTGAGTGAACTGCACCTATTCTAGCACATGCAAGCATTGTGTAGGCAAGCTCTGGTATCATGGTAAGATAAATTGTTACCCTATCTCCTTTTTGAACTCCCAAATTTTTTAATCCATTTGCTGCTTTTGAAACCTCTTTATGAAGTTCTTTATATGTAATTTTTTTTTGAACTTTTGGATCGTCTCCTACCCATATAATTGCAGTCTTATTAGCATTTTTTTTAAGATGCCTATCAATGCAATTCGCTGAGGCATTTAAAGTACCATCATAGAACCATTTGATATGAACATCATCTTTACTATATTTAACATCTTTAATTTTTTTATAAGGCTTGATCCAATTAATTCTTTTTCCTTCTTTTTTCCAAAATCCATCGTTGTCTTTAATCGACTCATTATATTTCTTTATATATTGAGATTTATTAACGGTAGCTTTACTTATCCATTCTTTCTTAGTTTTATAAATTGTCTCTTTAGGTTTTTTAGAGACTACTTTTTTTTTAACTTTTTTTCTCTTAGGCATGAATTTTTTTTTAATTAATTCTACCCATCTTCAAAATTATTTTCCAGCTTTTAGTATCAATAGGCATAACAGACAGTCTACTTTGTCTAATTAGAGATAAGTTCTCCAAAGCCTTAGTTTTTTTGATGTTTTCAAGTGTTACAGGATTTTGAAGCTTACTTTTAAATTTAACTTTAACAGCAACAAACCTGTTTTCTTTATCCGTTGGATCAATGAATGCCGTTTTAATAACTTCAACGATACCAACTATCTCTTTTCCTATGTTAGAATGATAAAAAAAACAAAGATCTCCTCTTTCCATTTTTTTTAAGTTACTTGCTGCTTGATAATTTCTTACCCCATCCCAGTCAGCACCTTTTTCTCCAGCTTTGATTTGTTGATCAATTGACCATACATCTGGTTCTGATTTCATTAACCAATATTGCATTTAATTTTTTGTCTTCCTTTTTTCTTTTTTAAGTTTTCTTTTTTCCTTTAAGGATAGTTTAGCTTTTTTCATTACACTTGCATCCTTAAATGATTTACCACTGTATCTTTTTGACATTTATAATCTAACTCCTGCTCCTTTTAAAAATTTTGCTTTTTTATCAAGTAGAAGTCTTGGACTTGCAGGTAAATCTAAATTATCAAATTTTTTTATTTTGTACTTTTCAAGACCAACAAGTGCAATCATGGCTGCATTATCTCCACATAATTCTGGTTTAGGGAAAATTGGTCTAAAATTATTTTTCTTACATACTTTTATTAATTTTTTTCTTATACCGGTGTTAGCCGCAACACCTCCAGCGATCACAAAAGCTTTCCCTTTCTTCTTGCTAAATTTCTTAAATTCATCAAATGCTATCTGAGTTTTAACTTCTAATATTTCCTCAATTGTTTTTTGAAAAGATGCTGCAAGATCATATTTCTCCTGCTTAGATTTTATAGAGCTTGATATCCTTAAAATTGCTGTTTTAAGACCTGCAAATGACAAATTACACCCTCCTTTATTTATAATTGGTTTAGGAAGTTTGAATTTATCCGCATTTCCCTGCTTTGCAAAACCTTCTAACTTTGGTCCTCCCGGAAATTCAATTCCTAAAAGTTTTGCAGTTTTATCAAATGCCTCTCCTAATGCATCATCAATTGTTGTTCCTAATCTTTTGTATTTTCCAAGCCCATTCACACTAAGATATTGAGTATGCCCACCCGAAATTAATAATAACAAGTATGGAAAATCTAAATTTGTGTTAAGTCTTGGACTTAAAGCATGCCCTTCAAGATGGTTTACCCCAATAAAGGGTATATTTAAGCTCGCAGCTAAAGCTTTGCCAAAATTTAAACCAATAGTTAGACAAACAATTAAACCCGGACCAGCTGTTGCAGCAATTGCAGAAACATCATTTAAATTCACACCACTTTCAGTAATTGCTTTTTTTGCAATTAAATCGATTTTTTCAACATGAGACCTTGCTGCAAGCTCAGGAACTACACCTCCGAATTCTTTATGAATATCAAATTGACTTGAAACTACGTTAGATAATATTTTTATCTTACCATTTTTATCTTCTTCTATGATTGACACAGCGGTTTCATCGCAACTTGTCTCAATTCCAAGGATTATTTTTTTTTCATTCATAAATATTTATAATTAATACAATTAATCTATAAGAATGTAATAAAAATAAGAATTATGAAAAGAGATAAATTTATTATTGGAACTCGCGGAAGTAAGTTAGCTCAAATTTATACTGAAAAAGTGACTAAGTTTCTTAAAAAAGTTTCATCAACTCACATAGAAATAAAACAAATAGTAACAAGTGGAGATGAAAACCAAAAGGATAGGTTGTCAAATATTGGAGGGAAAGGCTTATTTTCAAAAAAAATTGAAACAGAGTTAATTGATCATAAAATAGATATAGCAGTTCACGCTTTAAAAGATATGCCGACAATTGAAACTGAGGGCTTGATAACAAATTTTTATTTAAAAAGAAATTCACCTAATGAAATATTTATTAGCAATAATAATATAAAGTTTCAGGATCTTAAACCAAATTCAATTATTGGGACTTCTTCATATAGAAGAGAATATCAACTCCAAAGTATTAGATCAGATCTAAATTATAAATTAATAAGAGGTAACGTGGATACTAGGATCAAAAAGTTAGAGAATGGAGATTACGATGCAATTTTACTCTCTAAAGCTGGTATTGAGGCTTTGGGATTAGATAATAAGATTACTCAGGAATTTAATACTGAGGAACTTATACCATGTGCTGGACAAGGAATTATTGCAATACAATGTAGAGAAAATGATCAAGAAATAATAAATATATTGGAAAAAATTAACGATAATCAGTCGAGAATAATTGCAAATGCAGAAAGGAATGTTTTGAAAATTCTTGAGGGCGATTGTGATACAGCAGTTGGTGTCTATGCAAAAATTATCAAAGATATTGTAAATATTAAGGCAGAACTTTTTTCAGTTGATGGCAAACAGAGATTTTATGTTGATGAAAGTGAAAATGAAAAAATGATTAATGATCTAAGTATTAAGATAGGAGAAAAATTAAAATCAGAGTCAAAAGGATCATACAAAAGGTAGAATGCATATTTTATTAACAAGACCACTAGAAGATAGTAAAGAATTAATCCTAAGATTTAGTTCTCTGGGACATAATGTTTCTCATTTACCCGTAATAAAAATTGAACCAATTAAATACGATGAACCTGACTATAGCCAATTTAAGGGAGTAATATTTACCAGTTCCAACGCGATAAAGAATTTAGATTTAACAAAAGTTGATAAAAAAATTGAATGTTATTGTGTTGGTTCTGTAACAGAAAAAGTTGCAAAGTTAAATGGTTTTCAAAATATTATCTCTGCAGAAGGAAACGTAAATAATTTGAAAGAACTAATATTACAAAACTTTGATTCAAAAAATGGATCACTTCTTTACGTAAGTGGAGAATTAGTTTCCAGCAGGCTAGATAAAGATCTTATTTCAGAGGGTTATTCTTTAAAAAGATTGATAAACTATAAAGTTTCTTCAACTTTAGAAATAAAAGAGGAATTCAGAGCAGAATTAAAAAAGTCAATTCCTGACATAATTTATGTTTACTCAGAAAATAGTGCTAAGAGTTTATTAAATTTACTTAAAAAATATGACCTTTTAGATAGTTGGATGGATACTAATTTGATGTGTATGGGTGAAAAATCATCATCAATTTTAAATGAGATCAAGTGGAAAAAAATTTTTCTATTTAATCCTGGTGAAGAAGAGTTTTTGCTATATAAAATTTAGCCATGGATGTTTTTGATAATTTTACAGGACTTTTTCTATCAGTTTGGGAAAAAGGAATATTGGGTGTTAACTTTGTAGAGATCTTAATAGGTCTTGGGATATTCTTCATATTCCTAGTTTTTAGAGGCTTGATTAGTAAATTAGTAATAAGAAAATTGGAATTAATTTCAAAAAGAACCACCAATAAACTCGACGATACTTTTGTTAAGGCAATGGAGGGACCAGCAAGATTCCTTCCAATTGTTTTAGGGGTATTTTTTGCAAGTTATTATATGTCTTTTTCAGAGGACACCAGATTATTTTTAGATAATGTAAATAGAACTTTAATTACAATTCTACTATTTTGGATTATCCATCAGATAATTGAGCCAATCTCTTACATTCTTAGTGGTTTTGATAAAATTTTAACTAGAGAACTAATCGGCTGGATCATTAAATCACTTAAAATTTTAATTTTAATTTTAGGTACTGCAGCAGTTTTAGAATTATGGGGAATAAAAATTGGTCCGATAATAGCTGGGCTAGGTTTATTTGGTGTTGCAGTAGCATTAGGAGCTCAAGATTTATTTAAAAATTTGATTTCAGGAATTTTAGTTCTTGTGGAGAAAAGATTTAAGATGGGTGATTGGATTGAAGTTGAGGGAATAATTGAGGGTGTAGTAGAAAAAATAGGCTTTAGATCAACTGTAATAAGAAAATTTGATAAATCTTTAGCTATTATCCCCAATTTTCAGTTTGCAGAAAATGCTGTTATAAATAAAAGTCAAATAACTAATTGGAGAATTAGTTGGACTATAACTCTTCAATACGACTCAACCGTAGATCAATTAAAAACTATTAGAAATGACATAGAGAATTTTATCAATCATTCAGAAGATTATGATACTGCTGTTGGAGTATCAGTAAGAGTTGATAAATTTTCTGATAGCTCAATAGATATGTATGTGAGATGTTACACAAAAACAAATAGTTGGAGCGAAATGTTATTAGTAAAGGAAAGACTTGCAATTAAGATTAAAGAAATTGTAGAAGGTAACAAAGCCTCTTTTGCTTTCCCAAGCACATCTATTTATGTAGAAAAGAAATGATAGCTATATTCTATTTAGTCCTCCAACTTTTGAAATTATATTCATATGTCGTGATAGCCAATGTTGTTATTAGCTGGTTAATTGCTTTTAATGTCTTAAATACATCGAACAGATTTGTTTATTCAATTTTAGAATTTACCTATAAGCTTACCGATCCAATTCTCAACAAAATCAGAGGTTTTTTGCCTAGTCTTGGTGCTTTTGATATATCGCCAATCATTCTTCTTTTGTTGATATGGTTTATAGAAATGTGTATGAAACTCTACATAGCACCACTAATTTTTTAATATCATGATTTTAATTGACGGAAAAAAACAATCAGCCGAACTAAGAGAAGAACTAAAACAAGAAGTTGAGGGTTTAAAACAAAAACATAATAAAGTTCCAGGTCTTACAGTAATTTTAATTGGAGACTTAGCCCCAAGCCAAATTTATGTAAGAAATAAGGAAAAATCAGCAAAACAAGTTGGTTTGAAATCAGAAGTTATAAAATATCCAGATACAGTAGATGAAAAAACTGTTTTAAATAAAATAGAGGAACTTAATAAGGATGAAACAGTTTCAGGAATTTTAGTTCAATTACCATTGCCCAAACATATCAACAAGCAACATGTTATTGAAACTATCTCACCACACAAGGATGTAGATGGTTTACATCCAATGAATGTGGGTAATCTATCATCTGGATATCAAGGATCAATTCCTTGTACACCACTTGGATGTTATTACTTATTAAAAAAAATTGAACCCAACCTAACGGGAAAAAAAGCTGTCATGATTGGTAGATCAAATCTAAATGGAAAAGCTATGGCGCAGCTTTTACTTCAAGAAGATTGTACAGTAACGATTACTCATTCAAAAACTAAAGATCTTCAGCATGAGTGC
>CACAPU010000015.1 GCA_902534465.1 uncultured Pelagibacteraceae bacterium | reverse complement strand
GTATGACAGTAAAAAAAAACAATGTTAATCGTTGGGGAATATATTCTGTTGCTTCAAAAATAGATAGGAGAAATTTTGTAATATCAGATGTAATAGAAAAACCTACTGTTAAAGAGGCGCCATCTAAAAATGCTGTAATTGGCAGATATATATTAAGTAAAGATATATTCAAAATTCTTAAAAAACAAAAAAAAGGAAAAGGTGGGGAAATTCATATTACAGACTCGATTAAAACTATGATTGATAATAAATCATTATTTATTGGCCATAAGTTTTCAGGAAAGTATCTAGATTGTGGTTCTATGGATGGGTATATAAAATCAACTTTAGCAATTGCCAAATTATGAAAATTTGCATTATTGGATCCGGATACGTTGGTTTAGTTAGTGGAACATGTTTTTCAGAACTAGGAAATAAGATTATTTGTGTTGATAATAATAAACAAAAGATTGAAAATCTAAGAAAGGGAATAATTCCAATATATGAGCCTGGATTAGAGGAATTAATAATAAGAAATGTCAAACAAAATAGACTTAATTTCTCTACAGATATAAATAACTCAATAAGAAATTCAGACATTATATTTATTTGTGTAGGAACTCCAACTAGCAAAAACTCTGATATGGCAAATTTAAAATATGTTTATAATGTTGTCTCTGATATAAAAAAAAATTTAAATAAATATAAAATCATAGTCACAAAATCTACTGTTCCCGTAACAACTGGTGATCAAATAGAAAAAATATTAGCTTCAAAAAAAAATAAAATTAAGTTTGATGTTGTTTCAAATCCTGAATTTTTAAGAGAAGGTGAAGCAATTAGAGATTTTATGTATCCTGATAGAGTGGTAATTGGTACTAACAGCAGAAAAGCAAATAATATAATGAAAAACCTTTATTTACCGTTAATAAAAAAAACAAATAGATATTTTCATACCTCAAGAAGAGCGGCAGAATTAATAAAATATGCCTCAAATGCTTTTTTAGCAACAAAAATTTCATTTATAAATGAAATTGCAAATCTTTGTGAAAATACAAATATAGATATAAAAGAAATATCTACTGGAATTGGATTGGATAACAGAATAGGGGATAGATTTTTAAGGGCAGGGCCTGGATATGGTGGATCCTGTTTTCCAAA
Organism: uncultured Pelagibacteraceae bacterium; assembly: GCA_902534465.1. GTDB lineage: Bacteria > Pseudomonadota > Alphaproteobacteria > Pelagibacterales > Pelagibacteraceae > Pelagibacter. The sequence continues at coordinate 18,202 of CACAPU010000015.1, read as the reverse complement.
AGATACTAGAGCTTTAGTTTCAACTTCAAAACAATTTAAAACTAACCTTTCAATAGTTAAAAGTGTAATAAATTCAAATAAATCAAGGTATAAAATTTTACTAAATAAAATAAATAAGATTATGAAAAATAAACTTAAAAGCAAAAATATTACTTTTTTAGGAGTTACTTTTAAACCAGGGACAGATGATATGAGAGATGCTGCTTCTTTAAAATTAATACCCTACCTAATAAATAAGGGTTCCAATGTTTCTTATTATGAACCTACGGGCATAAAAAGTGATTTTAATAATAAAAAAGTAAATTATATAAATAATATAAAAGATGCCTGTAAAAAAGCTGATTTAATTATAATACACACAGAATGGAATGAATTTAAACAACTAAATCTTAAAAAAATTAGCAATAAAAAAAATTATAAAATTTATGATTTAAGAAATTTATATTCTCCTGCTAAAATGAAAAAAAATAAAATTAATTATTTTAGTATAGGCAGATAATTATTTAATCTCAAATATAGCATCAACCTCAACTGCAACGCCTAACGGTAAACTATTTGTGCTAACAGCAGCTCTAGTATGAAGGCCATTTTCACCAAAAACATTCTTTATTAAATCTGAAGCACCATTAATTACTTTGGGTTGTTCAACAAAGTCTTCTGTAGAATTAACAAAACCTGTTAATTTTATACATGATTTTATTTTTGATAAATCATCGCCACAAGCTTTTTTGGCCTGAGAAATAATACTTAATGCACATCTCTCAGCAGCTTTGTAAGCTTGATCTGTATCAAAATCTTTTCCAACTTTTCCTTTAATTAATTTGCCATCAGCATCAATAGATATTTGACCGGAAATAAAAAGCAAATTACCAGAGATTTTAGTTGCAACATATGATCCAACCGGGTCAGTAGCTTTTGGCAAAGTGATACCCATTTCACTCAATTTTTTATCAATATTCATTTTTTACCCTTTTTTTTCTTTTTATTTTTATCGTACTCTTTTCTTTTCTCAATTAAAATAAGCGCCTCTTCCATTGTTAATTCAATTGGGTCTTTCTCCTCAGGAATTGTAGCATTTAATGATTTATATTTAATATACGGACCATATTGACCTTTCATTATTCTTACAGGTTTTTTATCTTCTGGATGTTCTCCAAGATCTTTAATTAATGATGATGAAATTCTACCAGGTTTTGCCTCAGCAATTAATGTAACAGCTCTATTTAATCCAATGCTAAATATTTCTTCTACGTTCTCTAAACGAGCTGATTTATTGTCACATTTTAAATAAGGACCAAATCTTCCAACATTAACAGTTATATCTTTATCATTTTCAGGATTTTTACCTAAGCTTAGTGGCAATGAGCACAAATATTTTGCTTTCTCTAAATCAATACTTTTTATATCAATCCCTTTTGGTATTGAGACATTTTTCATGTTATTTTCCTCTTTTTTCAATTTTCTTTTTTTCTTTTTTGCTTCCTCTTCCTCTTTTTCTTTTTCGTATTGCAAATAAGGGCCAAATCTTCCATTTTTTAAAAATATATCTTTACCAAGATCATTTTGACCAATTAGCTTTGGCTCTACTAATGTTAATTGCTGAGCAGCCTTAGATTTTGATAGAGGTCTGGTAAATTTACAATCCGGATAATTTGAGCATCCAATAAATGCACCACCTCTGAAACTATTTTTTAAGCTTAATTGGCCACTATCACAAAGCTTACATTTTCTATTTATATTTCCATCTTTATCTACTTCAAAAATTAACGATCCAAGACTTTCATTAAGTAAGTCTAGAACTTCTCTTGTTCGTTTTTCCTTAACATCTGTTACATTTAAATTAAAATCTCTCCAAAATTCTTCTAAAACTTTAATCCAATTTTCTTTACCAGATGTAATGTCATCTAATTGATCTTCTAATTTTGCAGTAAAATCATAATCCACATATTTTGAAAATAATTTTTCTAAAAAAGCAGATAACAACTTTCCTCTGTCAGTTGGAAAAAATCTTTTATTTTCTATATCAGCATATCCTCTGTTTGAAATAACAGAAATGATACTCGCATATGTAGATGGTCTACCAATTCCTAATTCTTCAAGTTTTTTAACAAGACTAGCTTCAGAATATCTTGGAGGAGGTTGTGTAAAGTGTTGTTCATCACTAAAATCTTTATAAGATACTTCTCCTTTTCTTACATCTGGTAAAATATTTTCCTCTTCGTCTTTATTTCCATCTAATTTTGAAACTTTTAAAAAACCATCAAATTTTAAAGTAGAGCCACTAGTCTTAAATATATTTTTTTCATCATTAGATGAGATAGTAATAGTTTTTCTATCAAATTTTGCAGACTCCATTTGTGAGGAGAGGGATCTTGACCAAATTAAATTATACAATTTATATTGATCTGTACTTAGATATTTTTTCAAATCTTCTGGAACTCTACTTATTTCTGTTGGCCTAATTGCTTCATGGGCTTCTTGAGCATTTTTTGCTTTTTTTCCTGAATAATTTAATGGTGATGGTGGCAAATAATCATTTCCATAGTTCTGAGCAATGAAATCTCTAAATGAGTTAATAGCATCCTTTGAAATATTTGTTCCATCCGTTCTCATATATGTAATTAAGCCAACTGTTTCACCATCTATATCGATACCTTGATATAATCTTTGTGCAATTTGCATTGTTCTTGATGCCCCAAACCCTAATTTACTAGATGAGGTTTGTTGTAAAGTTGAAGTAGTAAATGGACCAGATGGGTTTCGTGTGTATGTTTTAGAAGTTATATCAGAAATTTTATATTTTTTATTTTTTATTAAATCTACTCCAGCATTAATTTCCACTTTGTTTTTAAATGAAAACTTATCAATCTTTTTTCCATCAAGCTGATTAATATTTGTATTTATTATTAAATTATCTTTTGTAAAAAAATTTACATTTAGTGTCCAAAATTCTTTAGGTTGAAATACCTCTATTTCATGCTCTCTCTCAGTAAGCAATCTAAGTGCTACAGACTGAACTCTACCTGCAGACTTTGATCCAGGTAGCTTTGTCCATAAAATAGGTGATATATTAAAACCTACTAGATAATCTAAAGCACGTCTTGCCATGTAAGCATCAACCAGTTCATTCTCAATATTTCTAGGATTATCTATTCCATTTGTTACAGCCTTTTTAGTGATTTCGTTGAAGACTACTCTTTCAACTTTTTTGTCTTTCAGGAGTTTTTTTTCATCTAAAAATTCTTTTACATGCCAAGCGATTGCTTCACCTTCACGATCGGGATCGGTCGCAAGAATAATTTTGTCTGAATTCTTGGCTGTATCAGTGATTTCTTTTAAATATTTTTTAGAAAAACTGTCAACTTCCCAAATCATTTTAAATGAATTCTCTGGATCAACTGAACCATTTTTGGATGGTAAATCTCTAATGTGACCATAGCTAGCTAATACTGTGTAATCTGCACCAAGATATTTATTTATTGTTTTAGCTTTTGCAGGACTTTCAACAATTACAAGATTCATAATTATTGAAACTACTTATAACTACTTAACTGTCAAATTAATAAATTTTGCTCTTTGTTTCTTCTTTGTTTATTAATCTTTTTATATTTTCTCTATGTGTGTAAAAAATTAAAACAAACATAATAGTAAAAAAAATAAAATTACCATTACCTAAGATTAATATGTAAATTGGTATTGAGGCTGATGCAATTAGGGACGATAGGGAAGAATATTTTGAAATAATAAAAGTTAAAATCCAAATAATCCCAAATATTAATGCATAATAAATATTTATTGAAATTAGTATTCCCACAAATGTTGCAACACCTTTACCTCCATCAAATTTTAACCAAACAGGAAATAAATGACCTAAAAAAGCACAAAGTGCTGAAATAAAAATTAAATCAGGATAATAAAGCTTTACATAAATAACAGGTATAACAGCTTTTAAAATATCTAGTATTAGGGTTAAATATCCTAATCTTTTATTTCCTGTTCTTAAAACATTTGTTGCTCCTATATTTCCAGACCCCACATCTCTTATATCTTTTTTAATAAATATTTTTGTTAATATGTATCCAAATGGAATTGAACCAAATAAATAAGATATTAAAGCTGTAATTATATAATCCATTATTCAGCTTTAAATAATTCTTCTCCATTAGCAAAAGTATTCATTACTTTACCTTGTAATTTTTTATCTTCTATTGGAGTATTTTTTGATTTTGATATTAATTTTTCTTTTCTCACTACCCATGGTTTGTTTATGTCTACAATACAAAAGTCAGCATCATTACCTATTGATAAATTACCTTTGTTAATTTTAAGTATTTTCGCAGGATTAGATGTTAAAGCCTTTATAATTGTTTCTAAATTTACTGATCCATTGTGATATAACTCTAAACTTAAAGGTAATAAAGTTTCGATACCTGATGCACCAGTTTCTGCTTGTGCAAAAGTTAATCTTTTATTTTCCTCGTCTTCAGGTTTATGATCTGATACTATTACATCAATCGTTTCATCAACCAAACCTTGAACTAGAGCATTTCTATCATCTTCGGTTCTTAAAGGTGGAGACAATTTTAAAAATGTTTTGAAATCACCAATATCATTTTCGTTTAAAGATAAATTATTAATTGAAACACCGCAGCTAAAATTAATTTTTTTTTTTCTCTCTCTAATTATTTCAACTGAACTCGCTGATGAAATTTGTGATATATGATATCTACAATTGTTATACTCTAATAAAGTTAAATCTCTTTCTAAGATTAACAATTCTGCACTTACAGGAATTCCCTGCAAACCAAGTTTTGTAGCAATTATACCATCATTAATCATTCCATCTTTTGATAACTCTGCATCTTCTGCATGTTGTATAATTAAAGAATTTAAATCTGAGGCTGAATTCATAATTCTATTCATTATTCTTGGGTTTTGAATAGTTTTAATTCCATCTGTAAATCCAATAATTCCTTTTCCTTGCAATAACCCAAATTCAGTCATGTTCTCTCCCTCTGTATTTACAGTTAATGCAGCAGTTGGAAAAATATTTATTTTAGATTTATCTCTTCCTCTTCTTCTAAGAAAATCAACAATCGAAACATTATCAATCACTGGATTTGTGTTAGGCATTGTTACAACGGATGTCACTCCACCTGATAAAGCAGCTTCGCTTAATGTTCTAAAATTTTCTTTATATTCAAAACCAGGCTCACCAACAAATACACGCATATCTACCAAACCAGGAAATATATGCTTACCTTTTAAATCAATTACTTTTTCTCGAGATGGAATATTATTAGTATTTACTTTTTTACCAACACCTTCAATTTTTCCATTTTCGTCAATTATCAATCCACCTGTCTCATTTAATGAATTATACGGATCAATTATATTTGCATTTATAAAGTATTTTTTTTTCATTTATTCACAAAATATCTTTAAGCAAGCCATTCTTACAGCTACTCCTAATTCAACTTGTTCTTTAATTACACTTTTATTAATATCGTCTGCTAAGTTTGTATCAATTTCAATTCCTCTGTTCATTGGACCTGGGTGCATTATAAGCGCATCTTCTTTAGCAAATTTTATTTTGTCTGGTGTTAAACCGTAATATTCATAGTATTCTCTGTTAGAAGATAGAAAAGAACTTGTCATTCTTTCATTCTGAAGTCTTAACATCATCACTATGTCACAGTCTTTAACCCCTTTTTTCATATCTGAAAAAATATTGACACCAAATCTTTCTATTTCATTTGGCATAAGATTAGTTGGAGCTACTATATTTACTTCAGCACCTAACATGTTTAGTAAATAAATATTTGATCTTGCTACTCTTGAATGAAGAATATCTCCACATATAGCTATTTTAAGACCTTCTATTTTTTTTCTTCTATTTATTATAGTTAACGCATCTAGTAGAGCTTGAGTAGGGTGTTCTCTTCGTCCATCTCCTGCATTTAGAACTGCACAATTAACTTTTTGAGATAACAAATTACAAGCACCTGAATCTTGATGTCTTATAACGATGATATCTGGATGCATTGCATTTAATGTCATTGCTGTATCTATTAGGGTTTCACCTTTTTTTATAGCAGAGTTTGTAATATTCATTGACATTACATCTGCACCTAATCTTTTTCCTGCTAATTCAAAAGAACTTTGAGTCCTGGTCGAAGGTTCAAAAAATAAATTTATTTGCGTTTTACCTTTTAAAATATCAAGCTTTTTGTTTTTGCTTTTGTTTAACTCAATGAATTTTGAGGCTTCATTCAAAATTATGTTTACATCATTGACTGATAAGTCTTGAATACCTAACAAATGTTTTTGGGAAATTTTAATAGCTTTTTTAGATTTAATTGCCATTAAAATTAACTCTATAACTATATAGAGTTAACTATGCAAGCATTAATTCTGTAAATAATCTAGGGCACCTTGTAAAATAAATGCTGCAGCAAATTTATCTATATCTTTCTCTCTTTTGCTAACGTTTATATCCAATTCACTGGACAAATTAAAAGCTCCAACTGTAGATAATCTTTCATCCCATAGACAAACAGGAATGTTAATTTTATCTGCAAGATTGATTGCTATGTCTTTAGCTGATTGTGATGATTTTCCATATGAACCATCCATATTTATTGGATTCCCAACTATTATACCTTTGACATCGTTCTCCTTGATTATAATCTTAATATCTTCAATTAATTTAGAAGACTTTATTTTTTCTAAAGTTTTATAAGGCGTAGCAATTTTTTGATTGCCATCGCTTATTGCAATTCCAATCCTTTTTGAACCCAAATCTATACCTATAATTCTTGATCCATCTGATACTTTTGATTTGAATTCGTTAATTGTGATCATATTGTATATTTTTAACTTAAGTGGTAGTTTGCGACAATATTTTTTACCATATGACTATAGATCTTAAAACTGTAAAACACATATCAAAATTAGCTAGAATCTCACTAGATGAGAAAAAAGCAGAAAAACTAGCAACTGATATGAATTCAATATTTGAATTTATTGAAAAATTAAATGAATTAAATACAGATAATGTTGAACCATTAACTTCTATAGCTGAAACAACGTTAAGATTTAGAGATGATAAAATAACTAGTGAAAATATAAGAGAAAAAATATTAAAAAATTCACCAGAAAAAAATGATGATTTTTTTGTTGTACCGAAAGTTGTTGAGTAATGTCTGAAATAACATCTTTAACACTTTATGAATTAATTAAAAATATTAAAGAGAAAAAAATATCTTCAAATGAAGCTGCAAAATCTTTTGTTGATAGAGCTGAAAAGTCAAAAAAAATAAATGCATATGTAACTGAAAATTTTGAAAATTGTCTTAAACTTTCAAAAGAGTTTGACGATAAACCAAATTTTGATTTAAAACTTCCAGGCATTCCAATTGCTGTAAAAGATCTCTTTTGCACAAATGAAGTAAGAACAACAGCTGGAAGCAATATCTTAAATAATTTTGTACCAACCTATGAATCTACTGTAACACAAAATATATGGAACGAAGGAGGCATATTGCTTGGCAAACTTAATTGTGATGAATTTGCAATGGGATCATCTAATGAAACAAGTTTTTTTGGCAATGTTCAAAACCCAATCGCAGAAGATTTAGTTCCTGGTGGATCATCTGGTGGTTCTTCAGCGGCTTTAGCAGCTAATTTAACACCTGTAACAATAGGCACTGACACTGGTGGATCTATTAGGCAACCTGCCTCCTTCACTGGTACAGTAGGATTAAAACCTACTTATGGAAGCTGTTCAAGATATGGAATTGTTGCTTTTGCATCATCCCTAGATCAAGCAGGTCCAATGAGCAAAGATGTCAAAGATAGCTCCATTCTTTTAGAGGTGATCTCATCATTTGATAAAAAAGATTCAACCTCAATTGATTTTAAAAGAAATAATTATTCATCAGAGCTAACTAGAAATATTAAAGGTTTAAAAATCGGTATTCCAAAAGAATATAGAGTTGATGGGATGCCAGACGAAATTGAGAAATTTTGGAAAAAAGGTATTGAGTATGCAAAAGATTGTGGAGCAGAAATAATTGACATTTCATTACCTCATACTAGCTATGCTTTACCAACTTATTATATTGTAGCGCCAGCTGAAGCATCATCTAATTTAGCAAGATATGATGGTGTTAAATATGGTCTAAGATCTTCCGGGAAAAATTTAATTGATATGTATGAAAAAACTAGATCAGAGGGATTTGGTGAAGAAGTAAAGAGAAGGGTAATGATTGGCACCTATGTTTTATCTTCTGGATATTATGATGCTTACTATCTTAAAGCTCAAAAAGTTAGACAATTAATTAAACAAGATTTTGACCAAGCTTATAATAAAGTAGATGCTATTTTGACACCTTCAACACCTAGTTCTGCATTTAAAATAGGAGAAAAATCTAATGATCCAGTATCAATGTATTTAAATGATATATTTACTGTTCCAGTAAACCTTGCAGGTTTACCTGGAATTTCAATACCTGCAGGTGTAGATAAAAATAATTATCCATTGGGTTTACAAATAATAGGTAAACCGTTTGATGAACAAACAGTTTTAAATATTGCTTATTCAATGGAGGAAAAAATCAATTATAAAAATAATATAACTGATTGGTGGATGAAATAATGTCTAAAAATAATTCGGAATATTTAATTGAAAGAAATGATAATGTTTATGAAGTTGTTATAGGACTTGAAGTTCATGCTCAAGTAACATCAAATTCAAAACTTTTTTCATCTTCTTCTACGAAATTTGGTGCTGAACCTAATACTCAAGTAAGCTTAGTTGATGCAGCTTTTCCAGGCATGCTTCCAGTAATTAATGAATTTTGTGTTAGACAAGCTATAAAAACTGGCATAGGTTTAAAAGCTAAGATCAATAATAAGTCTGTTTTTGATAGAAAGAATTATTTTTATGCAGATTTACCTCAGGGTTATCAAATTTCACAATACAAATATCCAATCGTTGGTGAGGGTAATGTTATTTTGGATATGCCTGAAGGTCAAAAACAGGTTGGAATAGAAAGATTACATTTAGAGCAGGATGCAGGTAAAAGTATTCATGATATTGATCCTAGTAATACACTAGTTGATCTTAATAGATCAGGTGTAGCTTTAATGGAGATTGTTAGTAAGCCTGATCTAAGATCACCAGATGAAGTGAATGCTTATATAAAAAAACTTAGATCTATTATGAGATATTTAGGAACTTGTGATGGGAACATGCAAGAGGGATCCTTAAGAGCTGATGTTAATGTGTCTGTAAGAATAAAAGGCTCAACAGATTTAGGAACAAGATGTGAAATAAAAAATGTTAATTCTATCAAATTCATGCAAATGGCAATTATTTATGAAGCAAATAGACAAGTCGATTTAATAGAAGAAGGTCAAGAAATAGATCAAGAAACAAGGCTTTTTGATACAAAAAAAAATGAAACAAGATCAATGAGGTCGAAAGAAGATGCTCATGATTATAGATACTTTCCAGATCCAGATTTACTTCCATTAGAAGTTACGGATGAATTTATTGATAAACTAAAATCTGAAATCCCTGAATTGCCAGATGATAAAAAGAAAAGATTTATTGATGAATTTAAAGTGTCACCTTATGATGCAACAATACTGGTCTCTGATATCGATACAGCTAAATATTTTGAAGAAGTTGTTGCCAAAATGGGTAAAAACCGTGACATGAAACTAGCCGTAAATTGGATTACAGGAGAATTATTTGCAGTTTTAAATGAAAAAAATATTGAAATAGCTCAAAGTCCAATAAGTGCAAAAAATTTGGCAAAATTGATTAATTTAATTAAAAATGGAACAATCTCAGGAAAAATTGCTAAGACAATATTTGAGTTAATGTTAGATGGTGACATAGACCCTCAAATAATTGTTGAGGAAAAAGGGTTAAAGCAAGAAAGTGATCCAAAAGCATTAGAGGCATTAATTGATAAAATTATCAATGATAACAGAGAAAAAGCTATTGAGTATAAACAAGGAAAAGAAAAGCTATTTGGCTTCTTTGTTGGACAGGCAATGAAAGCTTCTGGTGGAAAAGCTAACCCTCAATTAATTAATGAAATATTAAAGAAGAAACTTTAATTTAACTAAACCTATAGTCATTATATAATTAATATAGATGGGAAAGAATATTGAAATTTCTGAAAAAATCGAAAAATATATTAATAATTTTAGTTTTAAACTAAACTCAGTTCAAAAAGAAATCATAGATTATAATAATACCCTTGGAAATGAAAAAAGAATGCAAGTAGCAATATCTCAATGTCATTTTCTACATTTAATTATAAAAATATCTAATATAAAAAATGTGCTTGAGATTGGAACTTTTACTGGTTTAAGTGCACTTTCTATTGCCCTTGCACTTCCTGATGATGGAAAACTTACAGCACTTGATAAAGACAAAGAGACAAACAAGATCGCAGTAAGTTTTTTTAAGAAAGCTAATCAAGATAAAAAAATTCAAACGATTGTAAAACCTGCGCTAGATAGTTTAGATGAATTAAAAAAACAAAAATATGATATGGTTTTTATTGATGCTGATAAGCTTAACTATAAAGAATATTATGAAAAATCATTAAAAATAATAAAAAAAGGTGGTTTGATCATTATTGATAATGTTTTATGGCATGGTGAAGTTGCAGAAGAAGATAATATGGATAAATTTACATTAAATATTAGAGAATTAAATGAGCATATATCAACTGATAAAAGAGTAGAACAAATAATTATCCCATTAGGAGATGGAATGACTGTTTGTAGGGTTTTATAATGTTCAATATTTTTGGTTTTTATAAATTTAAAAAACTTAATAATCTTAAAAAATTGAAAAATAGATTAGAAAATAATCTTAAAGATCATGAAATTAGAGGAACAATAATAATTTCACCCGAAGGTATTAATGGAACAATTTCAGATAAAAAAAATAACCTTTTAAAATTCAATAAACTTCTAAAAAAAATATTATCTATAAAAAAATTTAATTCAGAAAATAATTCTAATAGTAAATTTAATCCATTTCATAAACTTAAAATTAAAATCAAAAAAGAAGTTGTTCCAATGGGTTTTAAAGTTAGAAACTATAATTTTCCTAAGAACAACCTAAATCCAAGGGAATGGAATAAAATAATTAAAAAAAAGGATACAGTTTTGATAGATGCACGGAAATCTTTTGAGTATGATGTGGGTACTTTTAAAAAATCTTTAAATCCAAATATAGAAAACTTTCGTGAATTTCCTAAATATTTAAATCAATTTAAAAATAGCGAAAATATAGCAATGTTTTGTACAGGCGGTATCAGGTGCGAAAAAGCAAATATTTATTTGAAAAAAAAAGGATTTAAAAATGTATATGTTTTAAAAGGCGGAATTATTAACTATCTGAATAATATTAATAAAAAAAATAGTCAATGGAACGGCGAATGTTTTGTTTTTGATAATAGAGTTTCAATAAAACATGGCTTGAGGCAGGGGAGTTATTCAATTTGTAGTGGTTGCAGAAAACCTGTTTCTATCAAAGAAAAAAAATCTTCTAAATATTTAGAAGGCATTCATTGTCCAAAATGTCACGATTCTTTAACAGATGATCAAAAATCAAGATTTGCTATGAGGCAAAAACAGATATTACTTGCAAAAAAATTAGGTAAGAGACATATCTTCAAAAAAGAATATTAAAATAATAATTAATTTATATGGACTTGCTTAAAGAAAATATTCCTGTGCTTGTTAGAAAACTTGCAATACCAGCAAGCGTTGGAACGCTCTTTCAAACTCTATACAATATTGTAGATACATTTTATTCTGGACTAATTTCACCAGAGGCTCTATCAGCCTTGAGTAAATCTTTTCCAATATACTTTATAATTGTTGCAACATCTATTGGTGTTACTGTAGGTGGAACTTCATTGATAGGAAATAGTATTGGAGAAAAAAATGAAAAAAATGCTTCGTACTATTTTACTCATATTATAATTTATGGTTTACTAATTTCAGTTTTTATAACATTTATAGGACTCTATTTTTCAGAAAAGGTATTTAATCTGATGGGATCAACTCAAGAAATTACAAATTTGGGTCTCCAATATACAAATATTATGTTTTATGGATCATTCCTATTTTTCCTTGTTGTTTCATTAAATTCGCTTTTACATGCTGAAGGAGATACAAAAACATACAGAAATGTTTTGGTTTTAAGTTTTCTGCTAAATATAATTTTAAATCCCATTTTAATATTTGGGTTTTTATTTATTCCTGCAATGGGAATGATGGGAATAGGTTTATCAACAATTATTGCACAATTAATAGCATTTCTAATTATTCTTTTTAAAGTTTTACAAAACCCACGAGTTAAAAAAATTACAATTGAATTTTTTAAAGTAAAATTTATTTTTTTAAAAAATATTTTCTTTCAATCAATGCCAATATCTATTGCAATTTGTGGATATGCAGTAGCAGCTACATTTATTTTCACTTATGTTGGTCAGACAGGTGAACTAGCAGTTGCAGGGTATGGTGCAGCTACGAGAATAGAGCAGGTTGTTTTACTGCCAATACTGGGAATAAATACTGCAATAATCTCAATTATAGCTCAAAACTTTGGTGCAAATAACTTTGATAGAGTTAAAGAGACTTACTTAGTTTCAATTAAATATGGCCTTATCTTGATGGTTTTTTCAGGGATATTAGTTTATTTAACAGCTGATATAGTTCCAAGGTTTTTTTCTAGCAACGAAGTGGTATTAGAATATGGAAGAAGATATTTAAAAATTGCAGCTTTCATATTACCGGCTTACCCAATTTTCTTTTTATCTAATGGATTTTTTATGGGTTTGAAGAAGTCAAATTATGCAATGGTCAATAATATGATGAGAAATGTACTAGTGCCAATATGTGTTTTCTATTTAGCTAAATACTTATCAGCAGACTTTGATACTTTTTTTTGGCTATGGTTTGTTTTCCAGTGGACACTATCTATACTTTTATTTACGTATGTTAGTTATTATATAAAAAAAAAATTAAATAAATCTAGCACTGTCCTTAATCCACAACCATAAATCTTCAGAAAAGGATCTTCTTACAAAAAGATTAATTTCATTGATTTCTTTATGGTGGATAATAACATCTGTATGATTTAACAGGGTTTGTGTAACTGAGTTTTTAGTTTTTTTAAAACTTTCATAATTAAATGGTGATCCAGAGGAAAGAAGATCAAAAGTCTTATTGCCTTTTATATTAATACAAATCCATTGATTTGAGACATCAACGACTGAACCAAAATTGAGTTTTGAAATTTCATTAAAAAGGTTATTGAATAATTGTTGATCTTCACCGTTAAAATATACTAACCATTCGTCAGCACTTAGCCACAGCGTATTGTATTGTTGATTTGATGAACTTGTATTCGGCTCAATAGGTAAAATTATAGATATGATTTTTCCTATTTTGGTAAAAAATTCTTTCTTTTTTCCTCTTAAATTTATTTTTACAATTGGTTCAGATAAAGATATTTCGAGACCTTCAAATGAACTTTTTTCAAATTTAGGATATTCTTGATTAAGCATTAATCCTCTTATTTTCTTTATCTAGAAAAACTGTGTCAGACACTGTCACATTTATGTTTTTATTTTCCATTGGTACAATAAGTTTTTTGCCATTCATTTTTTTTCCACTTTTAACAACAGCGAGTGCGATTGATTTATTTAAATTTGGGCTAAAGTAACTCGATGTTACATGTCCAATCATTTCTATTGGTTTTTTGTTTATATCAGAAACAATCTGGGCTCCTTCTTCTAAAACTTCATTTGGATCATCTGTGAGCAATCCTACAAGTTGTTTTCTATCTTCTTTTATAGTATCACTTCTATAAAGAGATCTTTTTCCAATAAAATCGTATTTTTTCTTGCTAACTATCCAGTCCATTTGAAGGTCAATTGGTGTCATAGTACCATCTGTATCTTGACCAACAATAATAAAACCCTTTTCAGCTCTTAATAAATGCATTGTTTCTGTTCCGTAAGGGGTAATTTTAAATTCTTTTCCTGCCTCAATGCATTTCTCCCATAACGATTTTCCGTATTTTGACTCTATATTAATTTCATAACTAAGTTCGCCAGTAAAACTTATTCTCATTATTCTACAATTAATCATATCAATTTTGGCATTTTGGTAAGACATATGTGGAAAACTCTCATCACTAAAATCTTTATCAGGAAATATTTTGGTTAATATTTTTTTAGAGTTTGGACCGCATATACTTGCTGTCGAGTAGTGGTCAGTAACTGAGGTTAAATAAACATCTAATTCAGGCCACTCTGTTTGTAAATAATCTTCAAGTTTTGAAAGAACATTCGCTGCTCCTCCTGTTGTTGTAGTCATTAAGTAATGATTTTCACCTAATCTTGTAGTAACACCATCATCATAAACCATGCCATCTTCATTTAACATCAATCCATATCTGCATTTTCCAATTCCTAATTTTGACCATGCATTTGTGTAAACTCTATTTAAAAATTCAGATGCGTCAGTTCCTTGAATATCTATTTTTCCAAGTGTAGAAGCATCTAAAATTCCTGCACTATCTCTAGCTGCCTTACTTTCTCTTTGAACAGCATCATGAAGACCTTCTTCATTAATAGGGTAGTACCAAGGCCTTTTCCATTGTCCAACATTTTCGAATTTAGCATTATTTTGACTATGCCATTCGTGAATTGACGTTTTTCTTGTAATATCAAAAAACTTACCTACGCTTCTTCCAACTATTGACCCAAAAGTTAATGGTGTGAACGGTGGTCTAAATGTTGTTGTTCCTAATGTACCCATTTTAACACCAGCAGTATCAGCAATAATCCCCAATGCATGCATGTTGGATAATTTGCCCTGATCAGTTGCCATACCAGTTGTTGTGTAACGTTTTACATGTTCAATAGATTTAAAACCCTCTCTAAGCGCAAGTTTTATATCTTTTGCAGTAGAGTCATTTTGAAAATCAATAAAAGACTTGCATTTACCCTCTGATATTAAATTTGGTAGAAGCCATATATTTCTTTTATCTAATTCTTTTGAGTTTAGTACAGAAATATTGTCAAATTCCGTTTCGCTTACCTTCAAAAAATTCTTTGCTTTGTTATTTGTATTCTTAATTATATCTTCAAGCTCAAAGTCACCATTACATGAACCAACATTAATATGATTTTCGTCAATCTCATTTGGTATAAAAGTTTGATCAATTTCTCTAAAATCTAACTTTCCACCAGATTGTGTATGCATGTGAACCATTGGTGTCCAACCACCACTTAGTGCTAAGCAATCACATTTAATTCTATTTTTATCTCCAACAACATTTGATCCATCTTCTGATAGATTCATTATCTCAATAGAATTTATTTTTCTATGACCAAAAGTGTTAACTATTGTTGAGTTCCAATAGATTTTAACTCCAAGTTTTTCTGCATTTTTAACAATTTTGGAATTAGATTTTTTTCTTATATCTATTATTTCGACAGGTATTCCTTTTTCTTTAAACGAAACAGCCGTTTCGTAAGCACTATCGTTATTAGTAAATATCACATTATTAAATCCACAAGACACACCATAAAAATCTAAATATTTTTTTACGGAGTTTGAAAGCATTATTCCTGGTCTGTCGTTGTTATTAAATACAAGGGGTCTTTCAATAGCACCAGTTGCTACTATTACTTTATCAGCTCTAATTTTCCATAATCTCTGTCTGATTCCACAATTTCTTTTATTCAATGGTAGGTGGTCTGAAATATTTTCTTTTGCTAATAGGTAATTATAACTATGATAAGCTGCTAAGCTTGTTCTAGTTTTGATTGTTAAATTATCTAATTTTTTAAGTTCATATATCTCTTCATCTATCCATTCACTAGAATATTTATTATTAATTTTATAATTTTCATTCTTTTGAAATATTGTTGACCCTCCAAGAATATTTTTATCTTCAATCAATAATGTTTTTAAATTATTTTTAGCAGCAATTTTTGATGCAATAATTCCAGAAATGCCACCACCTATAATTAACACATCATAATGAACATGTTTATGATCATACAATTCAGGATCTGGTTTTGTTGGTGATTTCCCAAGTCCTGCAGAGATTCTTATCAGTGGTTCATAAACTTTTTTCCAGAAACTTTTAGGCCACATAAAAGTCTTATAATAAAAACCTGCAGGTATAAATGGAGATATAAAATTGTTAATTCCACCTATATCAAAATTAACACTGGGCCAACAATTTTGACTTGAGGCTTTTAAACCCTCATATAATTCAATCTCTGTTGCTCTAACATTAGGTTCTGTTAAATCTGTGTCTTCATTTATTTGGCATATCGCATTAGGTTCTTCTGATCCACAAGATATTATTCCTCTTGGTCGGTGATATTTAAAACTTCTACCAACTAGATGAACTCCATTTGCAAGTAGGGCAGATGCTAAAGTGTCACCTTCAAAACCATGGTAAGACTTTCCATCAAAATTAAATGAAATAGTTTTAGTTTGATCAACATGTTTTGTCTTATTAACTCTAAATTTTGTCATTTATTACTCTGGTGGTTTTTCTCCCATTTTATAAATTGCATGTATCTTATCGTTTGTTGTGTCTCTAACCATATTAAACCATTTTCTACATCCATGAGCATGGTTCCATCTCTCGAACTGGACTCCTTTAATATTCTTTCTCATAAATAGATATTCTGCCCATTCATCATCACTTAGTTCAGTTGGTTGTTTTGGTCTTATTATATGAGCTTCACCTCCACATGAAAATTCACTTTGGTCTCTCTCACCACAATATGGACAATTTATTAAAAACATTAGTGTGCTACAGCAGCTGCACCATGTTCATCAACAAGATCTCCACTCACAAATCGATTAAGATTAAATGCAGCATTTAATTTATGTGGTTCATCATTAGCAATAGTGTGTGCGAATAAATCACCTGATCCAGGTGTTGCTTTAAAACCTCCAGTGCCCCAACCACAGTTAAAATAGAGTCCTTTTATATTTGTTTTACTAATTATTGGACTTGCATCAGGACATATATCAACAATTCCACCCCATTGTCTCAACATTTTCATTCGGCTAAAAATTGGGTACAGTTCCAATATTGCTTTTAATGTTCCTTCGACAACATCGTGACTACCTCTTTGAGTATAAGAAACATATGCGTCAGTACCAGCTCCAATTACTAGTTCACCTTTGTCAGACTGACTAACATATGCATGTACAGCATTCGACATTACTACAGTGTCAATTATTGGTTTGACTGGTTCTGAAACTAATGCTTGTAAAGGTTTGCTTTCCAGTGGTAATTTTAATCCTACCATGTTAGCAATTACACTTGAGTGTCCTGCAGCAGCAACACCAATTTTTTTTGTTTTAATAAATCCTTTTGATGTTTCTACACCCTCAACTTGATCTCTATTTCTTTTTATACCTTTAACTTCACAATTTTGAATTATATCAACCCCCATTTCGTCTGCACCTCTTGCATAACCCCATGCAACAGCATCATGTCTAGCAGTTCCCGCTCGTTTTTGTAATGTTCCACCAAGAACAGGGTATCTTATATCTGGAGAAGTATTTATTATTGGACAAAATTCTTTTACTTGATCTGTCTCTAACCACACTGCATCAATACCATTAAGTCTGTTTGCGTGAGTTCTTCTTTTTAAATCTCTTACATCTTGTAGGTTATGGGCTAAATTCATAACTCCTCTTTGACTGAACATTATATTGTAATTTAATTCTTGAGATAAATTTTCCCAAATCTTTAATGCATGGTCGTATAATCCAGCACTTGCATCCCACAAATAATTTGATCTTATAATTGTAGTATTTCTTCCTGTATTTCCTCCACCAATCCAGCCCTTTTCTAACACAGCAATATTTCTCATGTTATGCTTTTTAGCTAGGTAGTAAGCTGTCGCTAAACCGTGGGCACCACCACCAATTATAATAGCTTCATATTCTCTTTTTGGCTCAGGATCTCCCCAAGCTTGCTTCCAATTTTCATGCTGCGAAAAAGCATTTTTAATTAGTGAGAATATCGAATATTTGTTTTTCATAATTGCCAGAAATTACTTGATTAATATTGAATATTCAATGATTTCAAGTTACACATCTACGTACGGAA
>CACAPU010000014.1 GCA_902534465.1 uncultured Pelagibacteraceae bacterium | reverse complement strand
TAAAACTAAAAATGCCAATCCGCATAAAACTATTGAATATATTATTCCAAGCCTAATGGAAACTTTTCCAGATGCTATTGGTCTATTTTTAGTTCGTTCAACTTTCTTATCAAAATTTCTGTCTACTATATCATTTACTATGCATCCAGCAGATCTCATTAGTATTGAGCCCATTAAAAAAAGAAAAGAATAGAAAAAAAATATCTCTAAGCCAGAATTAAAATCATAAGCAAAAGTAAGACCCCATAGACATGGCCAAAACAAAAGCATATAGCCTATTGGCCTATCAAGTCTTGTAAGTTCAACGAATAATTTAATGTTTTGCATAATAATTTACTTGTAAATAACAAAGCAGAGTTTCATAATCAAATTGATTCGAATGAATATAGATTACACTGTAACTGCATTAATGTTTCCAGCAATACCTCTTATAATGAGTGTTTACAGCAACAGATTTCATACCCTAAGTGGACTTATAAGGAAAATTCATGATGAATACGTTTTTGAAAAACACACCCCTCCAGAATGGAAAGATCAACTTATAAACTTAAATAGTAGAATAGGAGTATTAAAGTTTGCCATTATGTCAGCAGCATTCGGTTTTTTATTTAATATGCTTACAGTATTTGCTCTTTATTTAGAAAGTTTAATTATTGCTAGAGTAATTTTTGGATCATGCTGTTTGTCCATGATGGTTTCAATAATTTTCTTTATAAGGGAAATACAAATCTCAGGTAAAGCTTTAAAACTTCATCTGTCAGATATGGATGTCCAATTTAAGGAATAATTACTGCTGGACCTGTGATCTTTCTTCCTTCTAAATCCCTGTGAGCTTGTACAGCATCTTCTAATTTATATTTTTTATAAATTTCAATTTTTACATTTCCTGATGAAATTTGCTTAAACAACATATTAGCAGCCTCATGTATTTCCTCACTATTTGTAAAATATTGATTCATCGCTGGTCTTACAAAATATATACCTTTTGGCTGCAAAGATTTTGAAACAATTATTGGATCAAGTGCACCTGATGCATTTCCAAAAGAAACCATAGTTCCTCTTAATTTTAAACATTCAATTGATTTATCATAAGTGGATTTACCAACACCATCATAAACAACAGAGACACCTTTTCCATCTGTAAGTTCCATAACTTTTTTTGCAAAATCTTCCTTCGAATAGTTAATAACTTCATCACAGCCATAATTCTTCGCAATATTTATTTTTTCATCACTTCCAACTGTGCCAATTACTTTTAATTTTAAACTCTTTGCCCACTGACAAAAGAATTGTCCTACGCCTCCTGCTGCTGCATGGAATAAAACTGTTTCTCCCTCTTTTGGAACATATGTTTTATGCAATAAATAAAAAGTTGTCATACCTTTAGTCATAGCACTCGAGACAATTTCCAAATTAATATTATCAGGAACTTTAACAATATTTTTTGATGGATAATTTCTGTGAGTTGAATAAGAACCCAATGGAGCTGCAGCATAAGCAACTTTATCTCCAACTGAAAAATTAGAAACATTTGAACCAATTTCTTTAATTATACCTGCCGCTTCCAATCCAATTCCTGTTGGTAGTTGAAGAGGGTATAAACCCGATCTATGATAAGTGTCTATATAGTTCAAACCAATAGATACGTGTTCTATCTGAACCTCATCAGCCTCTGGTTTATCCAAAGTGATCTCCTCTAGCTTAAGAACCTCGGGACCACCTGTATTTGTTAGTTTAATTGATTTCATTTTTAAAAAGTAATTTTATTTTACAAATGTACCTTTATGATAATCCTCAACTGCTTGCAAGATTTCTTGTTTAGTATTCATAACAAAAGGGCCGCCTCTTGCAATTTTTTCACCTATTGGTTTTCCAGCAATTAGAAGGAACTTAGCATTAGTTGAGCCATAAACCTTAAGTTTCTCACCCATTTCTAAAAGTATTAGTTTTGAATTTTCAATTTTTTGATGTTGTTGATTCCCAATTTTTATTTCCCCTTTAATTAAATAAATAAATGAATTGTGAGTCGACGGCAAATCAAAATTGAACTCTTTATCTTTATTTAATTCAATATCAAAATAAATAGGTTCAACATTATGTTTTTTTATGGGTCCTTGAGCTTTTCTAAATTTACCAGCTATGACTTTGACAATTTTTTCTTCATCTAGGTGAGTTTGCATCTGATCAGCATCTATGTAGATGTAGCTAGGTTTACTCATTTTTAATTTAGCAGGCATATTGATCCATAATTGAAACCCATGTAACCTACCTTCTTTCATTGCAGGCATCTCAGAGTGAATAATTCCGCTTCCTGTTTTCATCCACTGAACATCTCCTGCAGTCATTCTACCTTCACCGCCTGTACTATCTTTGTGCTCAAAATCTCCAGCTAACATATATGTTACTGTTTCTATGCCTCGATGAGGATGAGGTGGAAAACCAGCGATATAGTCCTCACTATTTTCTGAGCCAAATTCATCTAACATTAAAAATGGATCAAAGTAGTTAGGCTCAACACCAATGCTTCTTTTTAATTTTACCCCAGCACCGTCAGATGCTGGCATAGGTTCAATAATTTGTTTAACTTCAATATTTGACATTTAGTGTTTAGAATTTTTTATCTAAGCTATAATCTTTAGTTCCATTTATGAAAATAAATAAAAACCCACCTGCTAAAGCTATATTTTTCAAAAATGATCCAAGTTGCATTTGGTTAGAAAAATCGTTGTGAAATATTACAGCTGTTGCAATACAAAATAAACTTAATAAACCAGCGGATATTTTTGCCTTATATCCTAGTATAATTAATATTGGTGCAATTATCTCAAGTATTATTGCTGGAATAATTAAAATTCCAGGCAATCCAAAGCTCTCCATCCACTCAATAGTTCCATCATAATTATCAATTTTAAAAAAACCATTGAGAAGGAACAATGCTGAAATTAAAATCCTTGCGATGAGATCTAGAATATTTGTCATAGTAATAAAGTAGTATCTTGCCTAAACAATATCAAGCAACTGTTTAAGATTATTTATTTCATTTTTTGGTGTGTAATCTAAATTATCAAAAATTGCATTATTTCTATTGACCCAAATTGCGTTAAAACCGTAATTGCCACCTCCAGAAATGTCCCAAGTATTTGCGCTTAAAAAAGCAACTTCCTTTTCTTTAATGTTATATTTTTTAATCGGCATATCGTAAACTTTTGAACTTGGTTTAAAAATACTTACTTCTTCTACAGACATAATATCATCAAAAATATCATTGAGATTATTTCTATTCACTAATTCATCAAGAAGAGCAGGGGTACCGTTTGAAAGTATTGACAGTTTATAATTTTTTTCTCTCAATAATTTCAGGGTTTCTTTTACCTCAGGGTATGGAGATAAAATTTTGTAAAGATCCAATAATTCAGTTCTCATATCTGGATTAATATTGAAAACTTTCATTGATTTATCTAGGCTATCTTCTGTTACTTTCCAAAAATCCTTATGCCTGCTCATTAAACTTCTAAGCCAAGTGTATTCTAACTGAGTAGTCCTCCAATAATTTGAGAAATTTTTCCATTTAATACCAATTTTATCTTTACACTTTTCAGCTGCAGAATTTACGTCAAATAGAGTTCCATATGCATCGAAAATTATTGCTTTAATATTTTTCATAAATTACTTTCTTGATATGAATAATATTAGAATATTTTTCTCTGAAAGTTTATCTCTTAATTTAACTTCTTCACTTGCTAAACCACAATCACATTATTTGACGAAAGTCATGCGAGTGAAAATTGGAGAAAATTTTTCTTTATTTAATAAATCTGGTGAATGGTTAGCCAAAATAGACAACATTTATGATGGAAAGGTAGAATTTAGCATTAAGGAACAAATAAGAAGAAAAGAAAATTCCCTGGATATTTGGTTAGCATTTTCACCTATTAAATCAAATTATTCAAATTTTATGATTCAGAAAGCTACAGAATTAGGAGTTACAAAATTTTTCCCTATAATTTTTGATAGGACAATTGTTAGAAAAATTAATTCTGAAAGATTGGAAAAAATAATAATAGAGGCAACAGAACAGTCAAATAGATTGAACCCTCCATATTTAGAAAAAACTCAAAATTTGAAAACTTTTTTAAAGAAAAATCAAAGTACAATGGATCTAATTTTTACAGATCTTAATTCTAACAACAAAAAAATCGAAGTAGATAAAAAAAGCAAAAAACCTTTGTGTATTATAATTGGACCCGAAGGAGATTTTTCTGAGAAGGAAAGAGAAGCTATTTTAAATTTTAAAGATGTAAAATCAGTTAAGATCAATGACAATATATTGAGGTCAGAGACAGCAGTTATATCTTCAATATCAATTCTAAGTTATATCTTAAATCTATAAATATTTGTTAATCAATTTGATAGATTTTTTAATGTCGTCTCTGTGAGAAATCTTGGCAATATATTTTCCATCTTTTAATAGTATCACAGGTGAACTATGATCAATATTATAATCACCATTTTCAAAAAATATTTTTTGGCTAATTATTCCCCAAGATTGTGAAAGTAAAAAAATTTCGCCTGGATCTCCAGTAATTCCAACAAACTTATTATCAAAATTGCTGAGATAATCTTTTACCACATCAGGAGTATCTCTTTTAGGATCAACGCTAATAAAAAAAACTTTTATATCTTTTTTTTTATTTTTCTTGATTCTATTCATAACTATATCCATTTTATTTAATGTCATTGGACATATGTCAGGACAATTTGTAAAACCAAAAAAAATTGCAGTTAAAGGTCCGTTAAAGGACTCTTGAGTTATTATATTATTGTTCATATCTTTAAGCTCAAAATCTGAGCCTTTGAATGCTGCGACTGATTGATCTTTTTGTTCTTTCATTGATAAAAAGACAGGAAGCATTAAAAATAAGAATATAGTTAAGCACCCTGTTAATACCGCAATGGAGGTTTTTAATTTCATTATTGTAAAATTGTATATTCGGACTATATAAATAATATGTCTTTGATAAAGAAATTATTTGGCGCATTAACCGAGAAACCTTGGGAACAAAATCAAGCAGTAATAGATAGTGGTCACTCGGGCAAAACGTTTGAAATATCAAATCAAATGTCTGCGGTAATAATTATATTTGGAGTAAGTACAACATTATTTAGTCTAATCTTCACTGGTTATCTTTATTCACTTCCACCTGAACAGGATACGACTTTTATTCTTAAAACAAATTTGCTTTGGATAAATACATTAGTGTTAATTTTAGTAACAATATTTTTTAATAAGATAAGTAAAGATTTAAAAAATGGAATTACAAGTTCAATAAAAAAGAATTTAATTTATGTTGGTGGTCTAAGTTATATATTTTTATTTCTTCAGTTAGCTCTTTGGTATCAATTAATGCAAACTGGAAATTTTGTTTCAACAAATACTTATTTCTCATCTTACTATTTCTTCACCGCACTTCATGGTATTCATTTACTTGGAGGACTCTTTTTTTGGGGTAAAGTTAGTTCAAGAATTTTTAAATCACAGGAGAGTGAATACAAAAAAGAAGAAAAAAGTATCAACGCACTTTCGTTATACTGGTTATTTTTATTTATTGTTTGGCTAGTATTTTTTACAATAATGTTTGCGTACAATGATACTGTAATTGAATTCTGTAAATCTTTGATTGCCTAGATTAATTCTAAAGAAATAAAACTAACACAGATCCAAACACTGCAATAATTATTATCAAAATGTTTACTGATCTAAGATATTTCTTTGTTTCAGGTTTGACCTCTCCTTTTGAAAATCTTCCAGCTCCTAAAGAAATTACAAAATAGAATGCTAGAACTAAGACAAGTATTGTTATTAAAATACCTAATTTACCAAACATAAATATATTGATTATATTAGTATAATTAATATGTTTTATGACATTTTGTCATAGGTATTTATCAAATTAATATTCTATACAGGCACTATGCATGCAGGAATTATATTTTTACTAGTCATCATCGGATCGATACTATTTCATATCTTTACACCTTGGTATTGGACAGACATAGCATCTAATTGGAAAGGAATGGATGATACAATCACACTTACTTTCTGGGTAGGTGGAGGAGTTTTTGTAGCAGTTTGTCTATTCATGATTTATTGCGTTTTTAGATACCAACATAAAGAGGGTAGAAGAGCAGAATATAAACCTGAAGACAAAAAATTAGAAAAAATTTTAACATGGGCAACAACATTAGGAGTTGCTGCTCTGTTAGCGCCTGGACTTATAATATGGAATCAATATGTAAATGTTCCAAAAAATGCAATCGAAGTTGATGTAATGGCATGGCAATGGGGATGGCAATACAGATTACCAGGTAAAGATGGAAAATTAGGAACAACTCAAGTCAGGAACATAGCAGATAATAATCCGTTTGGCATCAATCCAGATGATCCATTTGGTAAAGATGACATAATGGTAGAAAGTGATGTAATAAATTTAGAAAATAATAGACCTGTAAAAATTTTATTAAGATCTGTAGATGTACTTCATAATTGGTATGTGCCTCAGTTCAGAGCAAAAATGGATGCAGTTCCTGGGACAGTAACTTTTTATTGGTTTGAACCCAACAAAGTTGGAGAATATGAAGTTTTATGTGCAGAGTATTGCGGAGTTGGACACTATGCAATGAGAGGTGGTGTTGAAGTTCAGGATAAAGCTGATTACGAAGCTTGGTTAGGAGAGCAAGAAACTTTTGAACAATTATCTGCTAGATATGAAAAATTAAACGTAGATGGGAACAAATTAGCTAAAAAATAACAATTTAATAATTTAAAAAAATATATATATAAAGGATAAAAATATGTCAGACGAATACGATAATAATAAATCTTATCAAGCACAATCATCAGAGGTAATGGATGGTTCAACAGGTTCAGTGAATCCTGACATAGATTATGTAAGACCTTCAGAAGTTGGTGAACAAGAATTATATCATCCGCACAGTTTTATTGAGAAATGGGTATTTTGCCAAGATGCAAAAGTTATTGGTGTTCAATATTTTTTAACTGCGGTTTTTACTGGAGTAGTTGGATTAATTTTATCTTGGTTAATGAGACTTCAACTAGGTTTTCCAGAGTTAGCTGGTTTCATGACTGCAGAACATTATTATCAATTCGTAACCATGCATGGAATGATAATGGTAGTTTATTTTTTAACCGCACTATTTCTTGGAGGATTTGGTAATTATTTAATACCATTAATGGTTGGGGCAAGAGATATGGTTTTTCCATATGTAAACATGTTAAGTTTTTGGATGTTCTT
Source organism: uncultured Pelagibacteraceae bacterium (assembly GCA_902534465.1). Taxonomy (GTDB): domain Bacteria; phylum Pseudomonadota; class Alphaproteobacteria; order Pelagibacterales; family Pelagibacteraceae; genus Pelagibacter. The sequence goes on along the minus strand of CACAPU010000014.1, from coordinate 14,708 downwards.
TGTTGCCGTTGCAGTTTTGATGGCAAGTTTCTTTGTACCAGGTGGTCCTACAGGAGCTGGATGGACTTTATATCCTCCTCAAACAATTTTAGAAGGTACTCCTGGAGCAGGAATGGGAATTTTATTAATGCTCATTTCTTTATCTCTATTTGTAATTGGATTTACAATGGGTGGACTAAATTACATGATTACAATTCTTCAAGCTAGAACTAGAGGAATGACACTAATGAGAATGCCCCTTACAGTCTGGGGTATATTTACTGCTACAGTGCTTGCAATGTTAGCATTTCCAGCATTATTGGTAAGTGCCATAATGATGACTTTAGATAAGGTTTTACAAACTAGTTTCTTCATGCCAACAATATTAAAGGCTGGTGAAGTTTTAGAATATGGTGGTGGAAGCCCAATTCTTTTCCAGCACTTATTTTGGTTCTTTGGACACCCTGAGGTTTATATTGTTGCACTTCCTGCTTTTGGGATAGTTTCAGATTTAATTTCTGTTCATGCTAGAAAAAATATCTTTGGATATAGAATGATGGTTTGGGCAATTGTTGGAATTGGAGCATTAAGTTTCTTTGTTTGGGCACACCACATGTATGTAAGCGGAATGAACCCTTGGTTTGGTTTCTTCTTTGCAACAACTACATTAATTATTGCAGTTCCAACAGCCATGAAGGTTTATAACTGGATACTAACTTTATGGAGAGGAAATATAAGAATTAACGTAGTTATGTTGTGGTGTTTAGGTTTTATTGTGACGTTTGTTAATGGTGGAATTACTGGAATATTCTTAGGAAACGTATCAGTTGATGTTCCATTATCAGATACTTATTTTGTGATAGCGCACTTCCACATGGTAATGGGTATTGCACCGTTGATGGTAATTATGGGTGCAGTTTATCACTGGTTCCCATTAGTTGCGGGGAAAATGTTAGACGAAGGTCTTGGAAAATGGCATTTCTGGATTACTTTCTTGGGTGCTTACTCCATTTACTTCCCGATGCACTATTTAGGATTTATTGGAGTTCCAAGAAGATATTTTGAAATGTATGATAGTCCATATATGACATCAGCAGTGGGAATGAATGAATTTATTAGTATTGCAGCATTCATAGTTGGCGCTGCACAATTTATTTTAATCTTCAATATAATTAAAACATTAAAAACAGGAAAAAAGGCTGAGCAAAATCCTTGGAAAGCTAATTCACTAGAATGGTACACTTCTACTGTTCCACCAGAACATGGTAATTTCGGTGACAGACTTCCGGTCGTGCACAGATGGCCATATGACTTTAGTGTTCCAGGGGCTAAGGAGGATTATATTCCACAAACTACTGCTCCGAGTGAAGTAATACATACAGAAGTAGAAAAAACATAAGAGAAATAAATGTCTGAACCAAAAATAGACGGCTTCGAACTTAAACCAGGGTTTAAGGGAATGGCGTCTGATACAGCGTCAGACCAAACAATGTTCAAAGGTGTACATTGGGGTAAAGCCATGATGTGGATCTTTCTATTAAGCGATACTTTTGTTTTTAGTTGTTTTTTAATTTCATACATGAAAGGAAGAGGCTCAACTCCTGTCGAGTGGCCAAATCCTAGTGAAGTATTTGCTCTTGAAGCATTTGGTGTACCTGTTCCGTTATTACTGATTGCTCTTATGACCTTTGTCTTGATCACCAGTAGTGGGACAATGGCTATAGCTGTTAAATATGGATACGAAAAAAATAGAAAAATGTGTGGATGGCTATTATTGGCGACTGCGCTCGGCGGTTTAACTTTTGTCGGGATGCAAGCTTATGAGTGGTCAAAATTAATTCATGAAGGTGTGAGACCTTGGGAAAATCCATTTGGAGCTGCTCAATTTGGATCATTTTTCTTTATGATAACTGGTTTTCACGGCTTTCATGTATCGATCGGAGTGATCTTTTTATTTATATATACTTATAAAGTGTTTGCTGGCCACTACGAAAAAGGCAAAAGAGGATGGTTCACAAAATTAAAGGGCGATTATGTAGAAATTGAGATTTTAGGTCTTTATTGGCACTTCGTAGATCTTGTATGGGTTTTCATTTTTGCATTCTTTTACTTGTGGTAAAATAAATTATGGAAAATACAAATAATATTGAAAAAACAGACAAAAAAGAGGAAGCTTCCACACATAAAATTGGAATTTATCTTTGGATTTGGACTTTATTATTCGTGCTTAGTTTTTTTTCTTACATGGTCGACTGGTATCAATTCCAAGGAATGCTAAGATGGTCATTAATATTATTCTTCATGTTCTTAAAAGCCGGGCTGATAATGGCATTTTTCATGCACCTGTTTTGGGAACGATATGCATTGGTAAACGTTCTTTTATGGCCAATGACGGCTATAGCTTGCTTCATATTTTTAATGGCAGCTGAATTTCAGTATACATTATTTTCAAGATTATTTTATTTTGTAGTTGGAGGTGGAGCTTAAAATGGATGCTTACGGCTATTTAGCTTTCTTTTTAATACTTTTTGTAATTTTTATTTATATTGTGTGGTTTGGTTATTCAGTAAAAGTTGAAAACCAAAAAGAACAAGGAGATAAAGTCTCGATAAATCCTTATGATCAAATACCTTTGCGTAGAAGATTAATTGATAAGAAAAACAGCAAAGTAGGAATATTTGATCTTGGAAATCATATCTTAATAGCGGGTGTTATATTACTTGTAATATTTGTTTCACTGAATGTTGAGTAGTAGTGACCACAAATACAATTAAAAAAAAATCAGTTTCAATAAGTTTTTTATCGTACTTTAAATATCTTTTATTATTAATGAAGCCAAGAGTAATGTCTTTGGTTATTTTTACTTGTGCTGTTGGGTTGTTAACTGCCCCTGTTTCAGTTTCATTTCTAAATTCAATTATAGCAATTTTTTTTGTAACAATGGGTGCAGGTGCTGCTGGTGCTCTAAATATGTGGTATGAAGCTGACCTTGATAAGTTAATGACAAGAACTTGTCTTAGACCAATTCCTACTGGAAAAGTAAACAGAGAGCATGCTCTTTTGTTTGGTGCATTACTATCAGTTATTTCTGTAGCTGGACTTTATTATTTTTCAAATTTAACATCAGCTATTCTATTATCTGTAACCATAGCATTTTATGTTTTTGTTTATACAATTTGGTTGAAAAGAAAAACCCCACAAAATATTGTTATTGGAGGAGCATCTGGTGCATTACCACCAGTTATTGGTTGGACAATAGCTACTAACTCATTAACATTTGAACCGATAACATTTTTCTTAATAATATTTTTTTGGACTCCATCTCATTTTTGGGCTCTTAGCCTTTATAAAGCAGATGACTATCAAAAAGCTAAAATCCCAATGTTACCGATTACTAATGGAATTGAGGAGACAAAGAAGAATATATTTGTTTATTCATTAATAATGTTACCAATAGTAATTTTGCCTTATTATATCGGGTTTGTTGGTGAAACATTTTTAGTTGTATCTCTATTACTGACATTTTATTACAACTATGTCTGTTATGATCTTCTTAAATTCAAAAAAAACAAATTTGAAATAAAGAAGGCTAAAAAGGTATTTTCTTACTCAATTTTTTACTTATTTTTGCTATTTGTCTTATTTTTGGTAGACCAGATCATAAAATAAATAATCCTATTTATTTTATATGAAAATGGTAAAAAAAATTCATGAGGTATGTAAGTACAAGAGATAATTCGAAAGAATATAGTTTTGAGGAGGTTTTCATTAAAGGCCTTGCTGATGATGGAGGACTTTATGTGCCTAAATCTTTAAAAAAATTCAGCTCAGAAGAATTGTCAGATCTTAAAAATCTTAATTACAACGATTTATGTACTGAAATAATAAATTTGTTTTCATCTGATTTTATATCTAAAGAAGATCTTTCTGAGTTAATTGAAAAATCTTATTCAACTTTTAGAGAAAAAGAAGTTATTAAAATCTCAAATCTTGGCAATCTAAAATTGTTAGAACTTTTTCATGGACCAACACTAGCTTTTAAAGATGTTGCTATGCAATTTATTGGTAATTTGTATGAATATTATTTAACTAAAAATGATAAAAAAATTAACATTGTTGTGGCTACTTCAGGTGATACAGGGGCAGCTGCTATTGATGCAATTAGAGGTAAATCAAATTTAAATATTTTTGTTTTACATCCTAATAATAGAATTTCACCAGTTCAAAGAAAATTAATGACAACAGTTGAAGATGAAAATGTTTTCAATATCGCAATTGATGGAAATTTTGATGATTGTCAAAATATTGTTAAGCAAATGTTTTCAGATTTAGATTTTTCAAATTCAATCAATATGTCAGGGGTTAATTCTATTAATTGGGCAAGAATTATAGCTCAAGCTGTTTATTATTTTTATACTTATTTTAAACTTGATAGTCACCAACCAATTTCTTTTTCAGTACCAACAGGAAACTTTGGAGATGTTTTTGCAGGTTATATTGCAAAAAAAATGGGATTACCGATAGATAAACTTATTGTTGCAACTAATGAGAATGATATTTTGTATCGAGCAATTTCTAAAGGTGATTATATTTCAAAAAAAGTTAAAGAAACACTTTCTCCAAGTATGGATATTCAGTTAGCAAGTAATTTTGAAAGATTAATTTATTATGTGAATAATTCTAATTCTGGCATTACATCAGATATAATGAAAAAAGTTAAGAATAATGAGTATAAAATAGAAAAATCAAACTTAGACATTATCCAAAAAGATTTTATTTCAGAAAGTTGTGATGAAAATGAAACTTTAGAAATTATTAAACAATATTTTGATAAAAATAACATTATTTTAGATCCTCATACTGCAGTTGGAGTAGGAGCTGCAAATAAGCTAAATTTTAGTGATTGTGTAGTTTTATCTACTGCACATCCATGTAAATTTCCAGCTGCTACAGATAAGGCTATAAATAAACATGAAGAACTACCTAAAGAGCTACAATATGTTCATAGTAAAGATGAAAATTTTAAATTACTAAAAAATGATACAGAGGCAGTAAAAAATTTCGTTAAAAGTAAATTATGAAGCTGAAAGTTAATGACCAAATACCAAATGCTAAAATTTTCCATTTAGTTGATGGCGAACCAAAGGAGCAAAATATATCTCAGGTATTAGGATTAAAAAAAATAATATTATTTGGTTTACCTGGTGCATTTACAGCTACATGCTCTAAATTTCATTTACCAGGTTATGTAAAAAATGCTCAACAAATCTTAGATAAAGGTATTGATAAAATATTTTGCTTAGCTGTTAATGACCCTTATGTAATGAACGCTTGGGGTGAGGCGAATAATATAGGAGAAAATATAACTATGTTAGCTGATCCTTATTTGTCATTTACTAAGCTAATAGGTGCTGAAGTTGATAGAAACTCAAAAGGTATGGGCATGAGATCAAGCCGTTATGTAATGGTTATAGAAAATCTTAAGGTGCAAAATATTCAAGAGGAAGAAGAAACTAAAAATTGTGGAATATCTTCAGCAGAGGGAATTTTAGATATTATTTAGCAAGAAGTGCAGTTTTGTTACCAGGTGCGCTTAACTTTATTGAAAATTGAGGTAAAATTTATATATGAATATCGAACAAAAAATAGAAGATGAAATTTTACCAAAATTAACACAAGAAACTTGCAAATTATTAAATCTAAAAAAAAAGGAACTTTCTGAATTGAGTTGGCAGTCAGGTGAAAGTAATACTGATACTGACTTTTCTAATTTATCAAAAGAATGCTGTTTTATTGTTTTTAAAAATATCAATCAAATAAAAGAACTTGATTTAGAAATTAGTATCCCAGATTTAAAACTTAAGTTTAAATATAAAAAAAAAATCATTAATAAAAAAATAGAGTTAAAATCGACTAAATCTATTAACTCAAAAATTCCTGGATCAATGATTAAAAGTCTAGACCCAAATATTTGGACAATTATGTGTTGTCGTGCAAATCTTAGAGATAAAATTGAGGTTAGATATGGAAGATATTTTATTGGTATGGAAATTTCTGTATATGAAAAGTTCCAAGATAGATCCCCAAGACCGAGTTTAAACTTTAACAAATTTCAAAAATATAATGAAAAACCTAAAATTGCTCTTACTACTATGTCCAAATCCTTCTGGAAAGATTATGCTAAGTCAGCAATAAAAAGAGTTTTGGAACCCCAGCAGTATTCTTGGCAAGATGACTTGGTAAAAGAAATAATCAAAATAGTATTAAAGGATCCAAAAAAATTTAAGGATATTTAGATAAAATCTTTTCTATTTTTTTTATAATTTTATAAGAGAGAAGTGGAGGCACTGCATCTCCAACAAGTTTATATCCTGAACTAGCAGAGATACTATTCTTACCATTCTTTATAACAAATTCCATATTATCGGGAAATGTTTGTATTCTTGCACATTCTCTTACTGTAAGTCTTCTTTGTATTTTGCCTTTATCTATTTTATTTTTTCCACCATTAGTTTTTTTTAAATATCTAAATTCAATATTACCATGGTGTTCTGATCTAATTGTCGGGGCAAATCCGTTCTCCTTAATTTCTATATTTCCTTGAAGTTTAGGAAAAAACTTCGCTTTAGAGTATGAAATTTGAGAAAGATCTTTCTTCTCTTCTGTAGGTTCTTTTAAATCAACAAAACAACTTTTGGATATTGGATATTTCAAATACTTGTTGAATAATGTGTCTATATCCGAAAACTCTTTTTCGGGGAAAAGATTTTCTTCCTTGAGGTCAATATTATTTTTTTTTAAAAATTCATTGCTTACCCCAATAAAAAAAATTCTTCTCCTAGATTGAGGTATACCAAAATCAGGAGCAAATATCTCTTTTGAAAAAACTTTATATCCCTTGCCAGTACTTTTGAAATCGTTTTTTATAATTTCATAGACTTTTTTTAAATTAGATAATCCCTTGACATTTTCTGCTATAAAAAATTTTGGTTTTGTAATTTTAATAACTTCTTTCATCCAAAGATATAATTTTCCTCTAGTTTCATTTTTGTTTTTTATATTAGTTGTATTTAGATGTGATTTATGGGAGTCAAATCCTTTTCTCCACCCACTTACACTAAAATCTTGACAGGGGAAACCACCAGTAACTAGATCAATATTTTTAGGGAAAATATTGATACCTTTTTTATGTTTTTTGACTAAATCGACAATACTTTCATGTTTAAATACTAAATTAGTATATTTTAAGTTTTGTTCCCAAAAAATTCTAGAGGATTCTTTAATATCATTTGCAAAAACAGTATCAAATTTAGTTTTTGGAATTTTAACCCATTTTTTTTTACTACCAACAAAATTCCCAATAACTTTAAAATTACCGTTAATACCAATATCCATTCCTCCACAACCACTAAATAATGATAGGTGTCTAAATTTTTTTTTACTCATCTTTCATTTTATAACACATGTTGTTTTCTAACTTCATTGAAACTTCATTGAACCTTCATTGAAATTTATTTTAGTAAAATGATATTGGATAAGGGAATCCTTTAATAAGGGGCGTTCTGTTGCCAGGTGCCCCATTAGGAGTTTACAGCTTCTCTAGCTATTAAATCTACTTCGTTGTTTAAAACATCAGTTGAGTGACCCTTAACCCAGTTCCATTTTATCATAAATTCATTTGTCAGATTATCCAGTTCAGTCCAGAGCTCTTTATTTTTAACTGGTTGTTTATTTGCAGTTTTCCACCCATTTTTTTTCCAATTATGTATCCATTTAGTTATTCCTGATTTCACATATTTAGAGTCTGTAAAAATTTGAACAGTGCTACCTTTAGGAATTTTTTTAAGAGCTTTTATTGGAGCAAGTAATTCCATTTGGTTATTTGTGGTATCTTTTTTGCTACCCTTTATCTGAATTTTTTTTTTATCGTCTATAATAATAGCAGCCCACCCACCATTTCCTGGATTACCTAAACACGATCCATCAGTATAGATTTTTATCATTAGCTGTAATCCTTAAATGAATTTAATTTTCTGTGGAAATTTAATTTATCTAAATATTCTTTTGGATCTTTTATCTTTATCAATGCTTTTTTGGGAGTATTTAAATAATCATATGATCTCGTAAGAAGATATCTCAAAGCTGAACCTCTACATAAAGTATTGAAATTACTCTTTTCTTTGTAATTCAATTTTCGGACAGATTGGTAACCTTTTAATAATTGAGAAGATTTACTTTTATCTAGAATAAAAATTTTATTTCTTTTTTTAAAACATAATGCATTAACACATGTAGCTAATTCATAAGCTAAAAAATCATTTGCAGAAAAATAAAAATCAATAAATCCATAATATTTTTTCTTATAGAAAAAAATATTATCTATAAAGAGATCACTGTGTATTATTCCATTGGGCATTCTTGTTGGCCATTTTTTTTTGATATCGACTAAGTCGGTTTGCATAGTATCTATTAAATTACTTGAAAGTTTATTAATTCTTTTATCTATTCTATTTAATAAAGGTCTCCATGAATTCACTGATAATGAATTTTTTCTATATAATCTTAATTTTTTTGCAGCCAAATGTAACAGAGCTGCATTTTTTCCAACTTGAAAACAATCTTTATTTGTTAGTTGATTTTTGTCTTTTCCTTCTAAAAAACTTACTAAACATGCAGTTTTATTTTTAATTTGGAATAAATATTTACCTTTTTTATTCTTAATTGGCTCTGGACATTTGATTTTATTTTTAGATAAACCAAACATAAGGTTCATAAAAAAAGGTAAATCTTTTTTTTGAACTCTTTTTTCAAATATAGTAAGTATTATTTTTTTTTTATTTGTTTTTATTAAGTAATTAGTATTTTCAATTCCTTTTTTTATGCCTGAAAAAGATACAATTTTACCAATACTAAAGTTTTTCTCGATCAAGCTAAGATCGCTCTCATTTATTCTTGTATATACAGCCATTAATTTAATTTTCCTGGAATTTTAAATGTTATGTCTTCTTTTACTATTTCAACTTCCTCTATTTCTACAGTAAATTTTTTTTTAATATTTTCTATGAATTCATTAACTAATACTTCAGGAGCTGAGGCACCAGATGAAATACCAATTGTTTTGCATTTAGATATTTTTTCTAGTGGAAAAGTGCTTTCTGAATGAATTAATTCAGCATTCTCGCATCCATTATTTTTAGCTACTTCTACTAGCCTAACGGAGTTGGATGAATTCCTACTACCAATCACAAAAAGATTGTCACACTCTTTTGCAATTTTTTTTATTGCTGCTTGTCTGTTGGTGGTTGCATAACAAATATCATCTTTTTTTGGCTCGTGAATATCAGGAAAGCGTTCTTTTAAAACATTAATAATATCTTTAGTATCATCAACCGATAATGTTGTTTGTGTAATATAAGCAAGTTTATCGTTTTTGCCTCTCTGATAATTTTTTGCATCATCTATAGTTTCAATAAGATCAATCCTTCCATTAGCTACTTGACCCATTGTGCCAATTACTTCAGGATGGTTTTTATGACCTATAAGCAAAACTTGAACATCTTTTCTATTTAAATTTTCTGCCTCCCTGTGAACTTTAGAAACTAATGGGCATGTTGCATCAACAAATATCATATTTAAACTTTCTGCTTCTTTAGGAACAGATTTTGGGACACCATGAGCTGAAAAGATAACAGGTCTTGTTTTATCTTCAATTTCATCAATCTCTTCAACAAATATTGCACCAATTTTTTTTAAGCCATCTACTACATGTTTGTTATGAACAATTTCATGTCTTACATATACAGGAGCACCATATTTTTCTATACTTTTCTTTACAATTTCAATTGCTCTATCAACACCCGCACAAAATCCTCTTGGAGCTGCTAAAAGTATTTTAAGATGACTATTTTTCACTTTCATCCTTTCGAAAAAATGGGATTAAAAAAACTATACATGCAATTAGAAAAAAAAGACTGCCAAACATAGCCCAAAAACTTCCTATACTTGATATAATAAAACCCAACGCAGAAATAATGAATAAAATCCATCCAATTAAATTAATATTTTTATTACTCATTTTTTTCAATTAAATATTCGAGCAATATATGTGGAAAAGTTAATGAGGCCAATCCAATAAAAATTACTTGATATATAGTTTCGTTAAATTCGTTAAAATTATTCAGAATTGATATTGAAACAACATATCCTAAAATTGTCAAAATTGTGAGCGGAAAGGCTTTTTTGATGAATATTTGTAAACCCTTTGTTAAATTTTTATTTAATTCTCTAATCAAAGAAATCGAGTGCCTAATGGAATGCAAAAAGCAAAAGTAAATCGTAAAAGCAATTATTGGATTAAGAAAATAATTTAGGATTATTATCGATAAATAATCCATTAACAATAATGATTTAACTTCAATATTTTTTTTAAATGATAAAATAATTCCAGAGAGTAAAGATAAAAGTATAAGAATGAATAGTATCTCGTCAGATATTATTAAATTATTTGAAATATTAAAATTTAATGTCTCAAAAATTACGAGTGTTTCCTCTTTATGGAAAAATAAGGGTGATGTAATTATTAATGATCCTTTTAAAAAATAAATTGATTCAAAATTTTTCTTTTGATTGATAAATTCGGAGTCCTCTTTTCCAAAATGATAAGCAGCAATAATTAAAAATAAGAAAAGTAATGATTTTGGAAATATTAACCAAATTAATATTGTAACTGCACCAATAAATAAATAACTCAAATAAAAAAAACTCATTGATTTGTATCCAAAAAATTTAATCAGTTTTTTTCCTTTAATATGATCAAGAGAACCATGGGATATTCCAATTGTTAAAATTAAAAATAACGATATTAGTAAGAAATTACCTTCTCTCAGGTATTCAATTCCTGACAAAAGTATACATAAATTAAAAAAAATTATAGAGTGGTAAAAATTAATTCTGATCATTTAATTTAAAAAAGTGCTTTAATAAAAATCCATTTAGGCATTTTTAATATTATTGATAAATCTTCAAAAAAATTACTTCTATTCGACAAAAATTTTATAACAGTATTAGATTTATTATTAAACATTCTAAAAAAAATATTCGGCATTTTGCTTGGATTATTTTTCAGAACTTTTAAAAAAATATTATCGAGAAATTGATATTTCTTTTTAATTTGAAAAGTTTTCAATTTACTAATTTTTTCAATGTTTTCACTTATATATTTGCTTTGTTCTTGAATATTTAGAAAAGTATAACCAGTACTCAACCTTGTCATACCTCCTGCTGTTCCAATATTAATTTTATTTTTAACTTTACTTATTACTGGATAAAAAAGAGGTATTGCACCCACTTCCCTATATGTAATCTTATAATCTTTTAATTTTAAATTATTCTCAATATATCCTTTAATTTGCTGATCATAATCTTTTTGGGAGTCGTCATTCATTTCTGATAACCAAGTTGTTTCAACCAATGCTGTTCTTTTTGAATATGGAAGAGTATAAAAAAAATGAACACTTCCTCTCTGTTCACAATCAAAATCCATTAGATTCATCATTTCTTCATCGAAAAATTCCTTTTTTGTTTCTATTTCTACTCCACAAAAATGCTGCCATAGACCATTGTTTTGATTATTTAAATTTGGAACACTATTAAATACTAAAGAGTTATCAAAATTTATATTTTGATCATTTTTGTGAAATGAAATATTTTTATTCTCTTTTAATCTATTATTTATCTTTTCATAAAATAACCCGCTATCAATACTTTGATATGGATAATTATTGCAATCTAGATGTTTAGTTTTTTTAGGCACATTTATTGAAAAATATTTCCAATTTTTTTTTACACAATCTTCAAAATTATGTGGGAATGTTTTCCAAAAAGACCAAGTTTTATCTTTTTTGTATTCATTTCTTGGTTCAATAATAGCTAATGTTTTATTTTTTAACTTATTATTTGTCTCTAATTCATATGCCAAAGATAATCCTGCACAACCTCCACCAACTATTACGATATCAAAATCTTTCATTTAAATTTATTTCTTCACATATTAATTTGTGTTCTTTATCTCTAAGGTGATTATGTTTTTTAATCAATGATAGTTTTACTAGGTCAAATATAGATAATATTGTTTGTAATATCTTTTGAATAGTTTGTTTTTTAATAATATCTCTTCCAATTTGTCTATAAACTCTTCTTGCAACTAAAATTGAAAATCTAAGAGTTAATGGAATATCTTTTATTGATGAAAAGCTACTATCATAAAATAAATCTGCAGTAGCCAATGTTTCTTTTATGGTTTCAAAATTGTGTTTTATATAAAACCTTTTATTTTTAGAATCCTCTATCACATCTCTAGAAATATTTGTTAGTTGCATAGCTATTCCCAAATCTATAGCCGATTTAAAAGAATTAGAACTTGTGACATTTAAAATTTTTGCCATCATCAATCCAACAGTTCCTGCTACTCTATATGAATAAATTAATAATTCCTTTTTTGAATTTAATCTTATTTCATTTTGAATATCAGACTCCACACCATCGAATAAGTCTTCTACAATTTTTGTGGAAATATTATATTCATCCATTAATACCCACATATTTTTTATTATTGAATTCTGAAATTCTTTATTGATAAAATTATTTTTGAAGTTTAAAAATCTTCTTAATTTAACATTAATTGTACCTTCATCGTCTGCTATATTGTCTAAAGTTCTACAAAAATCGTATAAATTAGAACATTTCAAATAAGTTTCTTTTGGAAGAAAAAAACCAGCCCAGTTAAAAGATTTTGCGTATATTGATAGAAAACTCTTTTTCTCCATTACAAAATTTTGTCTAAGACTTTTGCTGAAGATAGTACTCCTGGTACACCTGCTCCAGGATGGGTGCCTGCTCCAACAAAATACAAACCATTAAAAATCTCTGATTTATTATGAAATCTAAAATAAGCTGATTGAGTAAATTTCGGTTGAATAGAAAAACCTGAGCCATATCTTGTATTTAACTCTTTCTCAAAATAATCTGGAGTTAAATAAAAATCTTCAACAATATTTTCGCTTAGATTGGGCAGTAAACTTTCTTCCATTTTTTTTATAACTAATTTTTTCATTTTATCTCCCTCAATAGACCAATCTATACCAGATTGGTTATTAGGAACTGGTACCAACACATAAAAACAATCATGATTATCAGGCGCCATAGATTTGTCAGTAGCTGTTGGTCTATGTAAATAGTAACTAATATCGTCATTTAATTTTTTATTGTTAAAAATGTCATCCAAGTGTTCCTTGTACTTATCTCCAAATTTGATGGTATGATGTTCAACATCGTCATAAACTTTTTTAGTTCCAAAGTAATACACAAACAAACCCATTGAGTATTCCATTCTTTTCATTTTCCAATTAAAAATAGAATTGCTACTATTTGTGTTTGCTAATTTTGAGTAAACTGCAGGTGGATCAGCGTTGCAAATGACATTATCTGCCTCTATTTTGTCTCCTTTACTTAGTTCAACGCCAGTTATTTTATTTTTATTTGATAAGATTTTATTTACTTCGCATCCTTTTAATATTTTAATATGTTCTTCATTCATTAGTTTTTCAATACCATTTATTATTTGACCAGTACCCCCCATTGAATAATGAATCCCCCATTTTTTTTCTAAATATAAAATTAATCCATATATTGATGTTGTTGTAAAAGGATTACCACCTACCAATAGTGGATGCATACTAAGTAATCTTCTTAATTTTTCATTTTCTATGTAAGATGAAACTAAACCATAAACAGATTTATAACTCTTTAGATTGAACAAAGAGGGTATTTGTTTTAACATAAATGAGGGTTTATCAAATGGCACATCTGATAATTCAGTAAATCCTTTGTCGAAAATTTTTTTTGTAAAATTCACTAAATTTTTATAACCCTCTACATCTTTTTCATTGATCTTTTTTATTTGATCAATCATCTCTTGTTCATTACCTGAGTAGTTGAATTTGAAACCATCCTCAAAAACAAATTGATACCAGGTTTTGAGAGATCTAATTTCTAAATAATCTTTTGAGTTTTTATTAAAAAGCTGGAATAATTCATCAATCAAATAAGGCGCTGTTATTACAGTTGGACCACCGTCAAATGTAAATCCATTTTTTCTAAAAACTCTTGCTCTTCCACCTAAATCTTTATGTTTCTCAATCAGAGTCACATTATGACCCTTAGCCTTTAATCTCAATGCTGCAGCCATACCTCCAAAACCTGATCCAATTACTATCGAATTCATAATACAGATTTTATATTATTTTGAGTAAATGTAACGTAATTAAGTTATGAATTAATTTTTTTTAATTCAGATTTTGCTTCTTCAAGATTTTTTTCAAAAAGATTATCTAATTTGGACCTATCAACTGTTGTAGTCATAATCTTTTTCACAGACTCTAGTGCAATTTTAATTGATCTATCTTTAATTTCTTTGATTGCTGCCTCTTTCATCTGATTTATTTTAGTTTGAGTTAAATTTTTCTTTATTTCAGAACTTTTATGAAACTTTTCATTCATGTTAATAACAAGCTGTTCTGACTCAGTTTTGGCTTGATTAAGTATTTTTTTGGTTTCGCCCTCTACAGAGTTAAGTTTTGCCTGAGCCTCATCTAAAAGTTTTTTTGACTCAACTCTTAACTTTTCACTTTCATCAATTTCCTTTTTTATATCTCCTATCATCTTTGTAAGAA
>CACAPU010000013.1 GCA_902534465.1 uncultured Pelagibacteraceae bacterium | reverse complement strand
GCAATTATATTTCCACCTTTGACACCGCCGTCAGGACCCATATCTACAATATAATCTGCAGTTTTTATTACATCTAAGTTGTGTTCAATAACTACAACTGTATTTCCTGTTGCAACAAAAGTATGGAGAATTTCTAACAGCTTTTTAATATCGTGTTGATGCAATCCAGTAGTCGGTTCATCCAAAATATAAATAGTTCTTCCTGTTGATCTTTTAGATAATTCTTTCGCTAGTTTAATTCTTTGAGCTTCACCGCCAGAAAGCGTAGTTGCTTGCTGACCAATTTTTATATAACCCAATCCAACTTTTTTAAGTGTTAACAATTTAGTCTTTATATTTGAGATATTCTCAAAGTATTCACAACCTTCATCCACAGTCATATTCAAAACGTCTGCAATACTTTTATCTTTAAATTTTATCTCAAGTGTCTCTCTATTGTATCTAGTTCCTTTGCATTCATCACATGTGATGTAAACATCTGGCAAAAAATGCATTTCGTATGTTATTACTCCATCTCCTTCACAAGCTTCACAACGTCCACCTTTAACGTTAAAAGAAAATCTTCCAGGTTTATATCCTCTACTTTTTGCTTCTGGTAAATTAGCAAACCAATCTCTAATCGGTCCAAAAGCTCCAGTATAAGTAGCAGGATTTGATCTTGGAGTTCTTCCAATTGGTGATTGATCAATGTCAATAATTTTATCTACTAATTCAATACCTTTAAATCCTCTAAATGGCTTTGGTATTTTTCTTGATTTATTATTATTTAAAGTAAGGTTTAAAGCATTGTAAAGTGTTTGAAGTATCAATGTTGATTTACCACTACCAGATACTCCAGTAACACATGTGAAACTTCCTAATGGTATTTTAAGATTCACGTTATTTAAATTATTACCACTTGCACCATTAATTTCTAAAAATCTACCATTCTTCGCTAATCTTCTATTTCGGGGGATTGGTATATAACTCTTATTTGATAAGTACCTTCCAGTAATACTTTTGTCATTATCAAGAATATCTTTATAAGAACCTTGAGCTATTACTTCTCCACCTTTATTTCCAGCCTCAGGCCCAAGGTCAATAATATGGTCGGCATTTTCCATTGTTTCAGTATCATGTTCAACCACAATTACAGTATTCCCTAGGTCTCTTAATCTTTTTAATGCATTAATTAACTTTACATTATCTTTTTGGTGCAAACCTATAGATGGTTCATCAAGAACATATAACACACCAGTTAATCCAGACCCTATTTGAGATGCTAACCTAATTCTTTGAGCTTCACCTCCCGACAATGTTCCAGACTCTCTAGATAATGTTAAGTAATCAAGTCCAACATTTAATAAAAAGTTTAATCTCTCGTTAATTTCCTTAAGTATGTGTTGAGCAATTTTTAATTGTCTTTTATCTAATTTAGTTTCAAGTGATTTAAACCACTCTTTTGCATCGTAAATTGATTTTTCTATATGGGAGTTTTAACTCATCTAAAATCATAGTAGCTGAATTAGACATACGCTCTAACTCATCAGCACATTTATCATTTTCAACTATGCTTACTAATTCAACTTTATAAAATTGATGTTGTCTAATCATGCCTTTTGTATCTTTGCCGTAACTACCTGCTTCTTTTCTAAAACATGGAGTTGAAGCAACAACTCTAATTGGTAGATCATCCTTATTTATAATTTGGTTTTTGACTATATTCGTTAAAATAACTTCTGCAGTTGGAATCAAAAACTTTCTTCCTTCATCTGCCTCTAATTTGATTTCAAATTGATCATTTTCAAATTTTGGTAATTGTCCAGTTCCATACATAGTCTCGGCGGTAGCTATTAATGGAGGTGATATTTCTGTGTAACCATTTTTTTGTGTGTGTGTATCTATCATAAAATTTGATAGAGCTCTTTCGAGTTGAGCTAATTGTTTTTTTACAAATACAAATCTAGAGCCTGTGGTTTTTGTGGCTAAATCAAAATCAAGCATATTAAGATTTTCACCTAATACGAAGTGGGTTTTTGGTTTAAAATCAAAATCTTTAATTTCACCTTTTTTTTCAATCTCTACATTAGCATTTTCATCCTGACCAATTGGAACATCGCTTAAAGGTAAGTTTGGTATTGATGACAATATGCTATCAATTTTGCTCTGCAGTTTTAATTGACTTTTGTTAATTTCTTCAATTTTAGCAGAAAGTTCTTTTGATTTTTCAAATAATTTTTGGTCTTTAGATTTTGAAATAGTTTTTTTTTCCATTTCAAGTGTTTCTTTTTCTTGGATAAGCTTTCTATTCTGTTCATCAAGACTTATAATATTATTGAGATCTGTATCGATGTTACGATTTTTAAGTTTTTCCTTAAAATTATTAAAGTCTTTTCTAATATCTTTAATATTGTGCATTTTTTTCTTCTAATTTTTTTTCAATTATTCCTACTGATATTATTGATAATTCATATAAAATTAATAATGGAATTCCCAAACCTATTTGAGTAATTGGATCAGGAGGTGTTAATACTGCAGCTGCTGCAAATATAATAACAACCACATATTTTCTTCTCTCTTTAAGAAAAGTTGAGTTAACAATACCAATTCTGGCCAATAAACTTAATACTACTGGTAATTGAAAACTTAATCCAAATGCAAAAATAAGCTTCATAACTAATGATAAATATTCGTTAACTTTAGCCTCCAGTTGTATTGGTAAATTTGTAGCTGCACCTAAACTTTCAAAAGATAAAAAAAACTTTATAGCAAGTGGCATTATCAAATAATAAACAAGCATGCCACCAAGTAAAAATAAAATAGGAGTTACTACAAGATATGGCATTATGGCTTTCTTTTCATGGTTATAAAGACCAGGAGCAATAAATTTCCAAATTTGAATTAGTATAAATGGGCTTGTAACAAAAAATGCTGTAAAAAAAGAAACTTTTAAATATGTTAAAAATGTTTCTTGAAGAGCAGTAAATATTAATCTTCTGTTTGCATCGTCATCTTTTACTGCATTTGCATATGGTTCTACAAGAAAACCGTAGATGTATTCAGAAAAATAATAACAAATTACAAAGAGCACTGCTAAAAATATCAAAGAATTAATTAATCTTTTTCTTAACTCTGTTAAATGACTTATAAAACTTCCTTCTTTATCTTTACTCATCTTTATTCTTTTTTTGATTTTCAGATTTAGGTTCTTCTTCTATATCAGCACTTAAAGTTTCATTTGTTAAATCACTTACTTGTCCTTGGACATCTCTAACATATCTTTTTGCTGAACCTATCCATGAACCAATTTTTTTTAGCATAAAAGGGAAATCTTTTGGGCCTACAACAATTATTGCAATCGAAACAATTATTAAGATTTCTAACCAGCCAATTGATGGCATTTTTTACTCTTTGTTATTTGAGTCTTGATTGTCTGAAATATTTTTATTTTGGCTATCATCATTAACATCTGTAGCCATTCCCTTTTTAAAACTTTTGATACCCTTTGCCACATCACCCATCAAGCTGGATATTTTGCCTCTACCAAATAGTAGAACAACTAAGATTACTACAATTGCAATTTGCCAAAAACCTATACTCATAAATTGCTTATAACCCTATTATTGATTATTTAAAAGTGAATTTTTAGGTTTCGTCTTTTTTAAGTGTACTGCTTAACATTTCATCAATATCAGAATATATATTTTCCTTTTTATCTACTTGTTTTTCTTTGAAAAATTTGCCTGTTCCAAAAATTGATGCATCAACACTTGAAGTATCAATTAAACCTGCTGAACCTAATTCATTGACAGTTGGTAGATCCGATAATTTTTGAAGATTAAAATGACTCAGAAATTCGTCTGTTGTCCCATATTGTATTGGCTTACCTGGAACATTTTTTCTACCCTCGTGTTTAACCCAATTTAATTCCATTAAAATTTCTAAAGTATTTGTTCCAAATGCAACACCTCGAATTTCTTCAATTTCAGATCTTGTGACAGGTTGATGGTAAACAATGATTGCAAGTGTTTCTATCGCAGCTCTAGATAATTTTTTTTCAACTGTCTTTTGTTCTGACATTAAAGATGATAAATTTACTGCTGTCCTAAAAGACCATTTATTTGAAATACAAATTAAATTAATACCTCTTTTTGAGTAAAAATCTTTTAGACTTTGTAGTGGTTGTTGAATGTCAGTTGGTTTTGATAATTTAGACTCTATCGTTTCTACTGATAGAGGTTCTGCAGCAGCAAATATAATAGCCTCAATTTCTCTTTCTACTTCAGTAAGTTTTGTTGGAAATTTTACAATATTATCTATTTTTTTTTTATTCATTAATTTTCCTTAATAAAAATATCATCAAATAATTCTTTTTGTTTCAAGGATACATTGCCTTCTTTAACTAATTCTAATGATCCTGCAAATATACCAGCTTTACCTGTTCTTTTTAAATTAGGAGAATTTTTGAAACCTGATGGAACTAACTCTGAAATATTTTTCCATTCATTAAGGTTTCCAAAAAACTCTTTAATTCTTTTAATAGCATCTTCAGTTGTAAAAACAGGTAGTTTGGGAATATTCATTGTATGAAAATCTTTTGTCATCACAATTCCTGAATATGCCTTCAATAACTCAAACAAAGTTAAAGAAACTTTTTTGTCATAAATAGACTTAACGCCACTTTTAGAGCCACGCATAAAAATATCTCTTCCCAATCTTTTTCTGTTTAACATTTGTGAAGACAATAGCCTAATCAACTCTAATTTTTTTAATTGCAATTTAAGTTTTTCAGCTACCTCAAGAGCTTTAAATTCATCTTCATCTGTTTCAGGAAGTAGTAATTTCGACTTTAAATAAGTAAGCCAAGTAGCCATCAATAAATATTCAGATGCAATTTCGAGATTTAAGTTTTCCTTTTCAGTGATATATTGGTGAAATTGATCAGCTAATTTTGTAATTGATATTTGTTCTAAATCAACTTTTTGAGATTTTGCAAGATCAAGTAATATCTCTAATGATCCATTAAAATTATTTAAATTTACATTAAAGTCTAAAGAATCATCTGATTGCATAAAATACTCTAACCTATAATCTTTAATAATTGTGATGTTTTTTTAATAATAAATTGGTTTATTTTGGGTGAATTTTGAGCAACAATTTTCATTTCACTCAAATTTCCATTGCAATGTAATACCAAGTTGCAACCTGCTAAAAATGATTTTTTTACACTTATTGCAAGCTTATCCTTAATTGCTTTCATTGAAATATCATCAGTCATTATCAAACCTTTAAATTTTATTTTATTTCTTATTAGCTTATTTATTTTTTTTGAATGTGTTGCATTATTTTCTGGGTCTATTTTTTCAAATAACAAATGACCCGTCATTGCTAATAAAGAGCTTTTATTTTTAAAGGGATAAAAGTCGTTTTTGATCAAATATTGCTCGTTTCTAGTTATTCTTGGCAAATTTTTATGACTATCTACTTTAGCTAAACCATGTCCAGGAATATGTTTAATGACTGTAGCAACTCTATTTGAATGAAAAAGTTTAATACATCTTTCACCTATTTTTGAGACAATTTTTTTATCTGTTGAAAATGATCTATCATCAACGATTTTATGAAATTTTTTTCTTTTTATATCTAAAACAGGTACTGTATTGATATTAATACCTAATAACCTTAAAAGGTAAGCAATTTGTTTAACATAAACACTGTAATAAACATCAAATTTATTAATATTTTTTTTATATAAGTTGCCAAAATATTCCGCTGTAAAAATTGAGTTATCAATAAATTTTCTTAATCTACTTACTCTTCCACCTTCTTCATCAACCATTATTGGATAATTTTTATTATTAAAAATTTTTTTTATCGAATTAGTTAAATTTATAGTTTGTTTAATACTTCCAACATTTCTTTTAAAAAGAATTATTCCCCAGGGCTTATATTTTTTTAAAAATTCAATTTCTTTTTTTGATAAAACTTTACCTTTTACACCACATATAAATGATCTATGGTTTTTAATTATCATTATAAAGAAGTTTCCAAAATGAATATTTATTTGTTTTTTTGTCTTTTTTAAATTCAACGTATTCAATGATGTTTTCAGTATCACTCTCTAAAAATATTAGATCTTTTTCAATAAGATTTATTTTGTCATCAATCAATGAGATAGACCTGTAAGATTTTTTAATATTTTCATCTGAAAAATAATATCTAGCTGTAAAAAAAATGAAGAAGAAAATAATTATTAAATAAAAAAGATATTTTAATTCTTTTATCATTACATTTTTTCAGGTGTATCAACGCCTAAAATATTCATTCCTGATTTAATAGTGTTGGCTATAGACTTTAAGAAGACTAACTTTTCTTCTTTTATCGAGTTATCCTCTTCAATAAATCTCTTTGAAATGTCATCTTTGCCCATATTCCAATACGAATGAAACTCTGAAGCTAATTCATATAAGTAAACAGATATTCTATGTGGTTCTAATTTTTCTGTAGATACTTCAACACATTTTGGCCATTCGCTTATCTTCTTGAATAATTTGATTTCTTGATCGCTAAATATATATTCAGAATTAGTTATTTTAATATCGCTTTTAATTTCATGTTGAGTATTTCTGAATACAGATGAAATTCTAGCATATGCATATTGAACGTAATAAATAGGATTTTCTTTAGATTTTTCTTTTACTTTATCAAAATCAAAATCAATTTCAGCATCACTGCTTCTGCTTAACATTATAAATCTTGTTGCATCTTTACCAACTTCATTAATTAAATCTTCAATTGTTATATAATCACCTTTTCTCTTAGACATTTTAAAAGGTTTCTTATCTTTTATTAATTTAACTAACTGGCTAACTTTACAAATTAACTTATTTTTTTTTCCTGAAAGAGCTTCAACGACAGAA
Source organism: uncultured Pelagibacteraceae bacterium (assembly GCA_902534465.1). GTDB lineage: Bacteria > Pseudomonadota > Alphaproteobacteria > Pelagibacterales > Pelagibacteraceae > Pelagibacter. The sequence goes on along the minus strand of CACAPU010000013.1, from coordinate 16,073 downwards.
GTAATTCTTTTAATATAACCAGCGTGATCTGCTCCTAATATATTAACAAGAACATCAAAATTTCTTTTCAGTTTAGTATTATGATATGCAACATCACTTGCAAAATATGTCCAAGACTTGTCTTCTTTTTGCAAGGCCCTGTCTTTATCATCTCCAAATTCAGTAGATTTAAACAGTAATTGCTCTCTTTCTACCCAATTTTCGTTATTTTCACCTTCAGGTGCTTTAATTTTTCCCTCATAAATAAATTTCTTTTCTTTTAAATTTTTTATTACTTCGTCAACTTCTTTATTTTTTATAACCTCTGTTTCGCTAGCAAAATTATCATGTTTTATTCCAAGATTTTCTAAATTTGTTTTTATTAATTTTAAAGACTCTTCAATCGAAAGTTTCTTTAATTTTTCATAAATTTTATCGTAGTCATTAAAATCTATATCTTTATTCTTTGAAATTATTTTTTTTGCTATATCGATGAGATATGCACCTGGATATAAATCTTTGTTATCTATCGGAAATGTTTCGTTATTAGTAATTTCCTTTATTCTAAAATAAACTGATTTGGTAAAATGAGAAATTTGATTTCCATAGTCATTTACATAGTATTCTTTGGTAACATTATGACCATTAAATGATAATAGATTTGAAATAACGTCACCAAGTATTGCACCTCTTGAATGTCCAACATGAAGTGGTCCTGTTGGGTTTGCTGAAACAAACTCAACTAAAAAGCTATTTTTTTTACCGTTTAAATTACTTCCATAAGAAGGTTTATTAAGCACATCTAATATAAAAGCACTCCAAAATTCTTTCTTAAATTTTAAATTAATAAAACCTGGTTTTTCAATACTAATATGATCAATATTTTTGTCATTTTTTTTTAATAATCCTGAAATAATTTCTGCAAGTTCAATTGGAGGTTTTTTATTAATTTTTGATAAAACCATCGCAACATTAGTAGATACGTCACCATTAAATTTAGCAGGCGGAATATCCACATTTATACCAGATAAATTTTCTGGCAATTCCAACAAATTATCTTGATTTGCTCTCTTAATAGTATTTTCAATTTTTATTAAATAATCTTCAAAAATATTCATTTTGACATTTTGTATAATTGTATTGCATATCTATCAGTCATCCCTGAAATATAGTCTGAAATAGATCTGTATTTATCATTATTTATATATTTATTTTTTATAAATTTTTTTGGATTTCTTTCTATCAATTTAAATAAATGTTTAACTATTTTTTTACCATTATTATTTTTAATTTGTACATTTTTATTATTATACATATTAATTCTTAAAAAATTTTTAATTTCTTTTTCAATAGATGCAAATTTAGCTGAAAAATTGACAATTTTTTTCTTATTTAAATAGACATGATTAATATTATTAATTTTGTATTTTTTTATATTTTTTAAAGTATTTTTAATAACATCTTGAACCATCAAATTAATTGAGTCTCTTATTATTTGGTAAACAATAATATCTCTGTTAGAATTTTTAACTTTTGTCTTATAAGATTTATAAATTTCTTTAAAAAAATTAATTTCACATAATTGATTTAATGAAAATAGTTTTGCTTTAATTCCATCTTGAATATCATGATTATTATAGGCTATGTCATCAGATATAGCTGCAATTTGAGCTTCTAAAGATGAATTCTTTTTAAAATCCATTTTATTTTTAAAATTTTTAAGTCCAATTATTGTATCTAAGTGATCAGTATTATTGATAGGTCCATTATGTTTTAAAAGACCATCTAAAGTTTCTATAGTTAAATTTAGACCTTTAAATTTTAAGTATTTATTTTCAATAAACATTACAATTCTTAAAGTTTGAAGGTTATGATCAAAGCCACCATGATTAATCATTGACTCGTTTAAAGCGTCCTCACCAGCGTGTCCAAAAGGAGTGTGCCCCATATCATGGGCTAAACTAAGTGTTTCTACCAAATCATCATTTAAATTGAGATATCTTGATATTGATCTAGCAATCTGAGCAACCTCCATTGAGTGAGTTATTCTTGTTCTATAATGATCTCCATCTGTGTTCACAAATACCTGAGTCTTGTGTTTTAACCTTCTAAATGAAGCTGAGTGAATAATTCTATCTCTATCTCTTTGAAATGGAGTTCTAAACCTATTATTTGGCTCTTTTATCAAGCGTCCACGTGATCTAAAAGAACCTAATTTTGAGTAATTATTCATTCTTTAAAATTAGCAAATATTAATTATATTAGTAATAACAGTGATAAATAATGATTAAAGAAATTAAATTTACAGATAATGCGTTAAAACAAATAAATAACTTGCTCGCATCTAAAGAGGAAGGTTCTTTTTTTAGAATCGCTATAAAAGGCGGTGGTTGCTCAGGATTTCAGTATGATTTTTCATTTGATAAAAGTCCTCAAGATGATGACTTAAGACACGAAAAGATTTTAATCGATAAAACTTCAGCAGATCTATTGAAAGGATCAGAAATAGATTTTGTAAAAGAATTAATTGGAGACCAGTTTAAAATTAGCAACCCACAAAGCAAGTCCTCTTGTGGTTGCGGTGTTTCATTCTCTCTTTAATGATTATTAGCTCTTGGAATGTAAATTCTATTAGGGCAAGAATATTAAACGTTCAAGAATACTTAAATAAATTTAATCCTGATGTGGTATTAGTCCAAGAAATTAAAACTCAAGATGAAACTTATCCTTATGATGATGTTAAAAAAATTAAATATGAAAGTTATGTATTTGGACAAAAAAGTTATAACGGAGTTGCAATACTCTCAAAAAAAAAATTAGATAACATTCAAAAAGATATCTTTAAAGATAAAAATAAACAATCAAGAATAATTACAGCCGATATAAAATATAAATCAAAAGTAATTAAACTAATAAATATTTATACTCCAAATGGAAATCCAGTAGATACTGAGAAATATGATTATAAATTATATTGGTTAGATAGTTTAATAAAAAAATTAAAATCTCTTTTAAAAACAAATGAAAATATAATCATTGCAGGTGATTTTAATATTATTCCTTCTGCTGAAGATGTTCATGATCCTAAAGGGTATGAAAACGATGCATTGTATAGAATAGAAATTAGAAAAAAATTAAGAGAAATGTATAATTTAGGATTTCATGATGCATTTAGATATATCTATCCTGATAAAGAAGAGTATACTTTTTGGGATTACACAAGTGGAGCTTGGCAAAAAAATAATGGTATGAGGATTGATCACTTCTTAATAACCAATTCATTATTAAAAAATATTAAGGATGTTAAAATTAATAAATATCCAAGAGGTAGAGAGAAACCTTCTGATCACACCCCTATTGAATTAGAATTAACTTAAAGATTTAATTTTATTAACCAAGTCTTCATTTATATGTCTTGGTCCTTTATCTAATCTATTTTTATGTCTTCTTTCACCAGGAAGTCTAACATCCCCCATTGATTTCATTTTTTCAAAAAACTTTGAGGAGTGTGTGTCCCAATCAGAATTTGATAATTTTTCTGGAGATATTGCTAAAATGAACTCTCCACCACTTGGTGGACCGCCATCATTATTATCCTTCTCAGCCGTCTCATAACTAAAATTATCTCCAACAAGGGCTCCAGCAAGCAATTCGACCATCATCGCAATCCCTGAGCCTTTATAGCCGCCAAAAGGCAATAAAACACCCCCATCTGCTATTTCAGCTGGATCAGTTGTTTCCTTTCCATCTTTTGTTAATCCAGTGCCTAATGGAACTTTGTGACCTTCCCTTTTTGCAACTTGAACTTCGCCCATTGCCATAGATGCTGTTGCCATATCATAAACTACTGGAGGTTTACTTTTTCTAGGCCAAGCAAATGAAATAGGATTTGTACCAAATAAAGGTTTGATAGATCCTGCAGGTGCAACAGCTGGTTTATAAGATGTGCATGCAAAAGCAACTAGGCCTTCTTCAGCAATTGCCTCTGTTTCAGGCCACATCGCTGCCATGTGATGCGAATTTGTTATAGATAAAACCGCTACTCCATTTTCTTTTGCAGCTTTAATTAACTCTGGCAAACTTTTATTCAGAACCATTGGTGCCAAACAATTGTTACCATCTACTTTAACAACGCTTGGTGTAATTTTAGAAACTTTAGGTCTATTTTTTCCATTAATTTTTCCACTTTTTAATCCAGCAATATAAGCAGGTAATCTGAACAAGCCATGAGAAAGAGAACCATCTCTCTCTGCTTTCATTATCAAATCAGATAAAATACTTGATGTTTCCTCATCACATCCATTAGTTAATAAAGTTTTATTTGCCAGTTTATAAATATCTTCAAGACTTAAAGAAATGGTTTTCATAATATTATTAGATCTTATTTACAGATAAAGTTCAATTTAAATTATTTTAGTGACTATGATTATGCGTATCAGATAAATTAATAATATCTGACTCTAAAATATCATTAATTGGTTTTCCAATACGCCAATTATTTAATTTTCCATCTATTGTTCTTTCTGTAATAATTGTCTCAATAGGTGGGCAATTCGGTTCATGACAACTTAATTCTGCGATACTTAATAATGATGTATCTGGTATTTGTTTTTTTTCTGAAAAAATTTTTTTTAAACTTCTTATCATTTCAACATTCGGCTTTTTTTTATTAAACATAATTTATTTATTTTCCTCATCCCATATAGATGTCCATAAAATATTTCCAGCCATATCTCCAATTAATATACTTGAACCATCTTCAGTAACTGAAATTGTAGTAACTTCTGACTCTGTGAAACTACGAATTATTATTGTATTACTTGATTTTTCAATTTCTGATAAGAACACTGAACCATCACTTAATCCTGTAAAAATTGCATTTTCATTTGGGAATGGTTCAACAAATGTTACTAATTTATTTCCAACAAAAGGAAGACAAATTGGTTGACGACCCTCTGGACCAATTCCATCAAACGGCCAACAAACCGCATCGTTAGAACCAGATGTTACTAAAAATTTTGTATCATGAACAAAGGCAAAACTCTTAACTTTTGCACCATAGCCAGACATTGTAGAATCAGTTTTATCTTTTAAGCGCCAAAAATGAAGTTGATTCTCTTGCATTGAAGTTACTAAATATCTGTCATCTGGACTAAAAATGACCTTATTATGAGAGCCTTTCCATAATAAATTAGATGATTTCCACTTGTTGCTATAATCTTTTTTCCAAAGAGTGACACCACCGTATCGAGAAACTGCTAATCTTCTTCCTTTTGAGTCAAATGCTACACCTCCAATAGTGCTCTCATGTTCTAATATTTTTGGTTCTTTTCTGCCTGCCATCCACAGGTAAACGTTATTTCCAGACGTGCAAACCAAACTTCCATTATTTGCTGTAACATGATCAACCCAACGAGAACCAAAATTTGCAATTTCGCTTATTTCTCCATTCAGAGAAATTCTTAAAAACCTTCCGTCATCTCCACCAGTTATAATATCATCACCATCTTTTGAAATACAAAGAACAATACCATTATGTGCTTTTATGGGTTCTGAGCTTTGTCCTGCTTTAAATATTCTTATAGTGCCATCCCCAAATCCAACAGCAATAGAATTACCTATCACTACTGAATTAATAACTGGAATTCCGAGTCTTAATTCTTTTCCTCTATTTTCAAATTTTGTTTTATTTAACTCTGTGAACTTGTTCAGATCAGCTTTCATGCCGATTTACAATTTTCAAATCCCTCTTTCAAATTCATATTCTCAAGATTTCGACCAATAAAAACTAGTCTAGAGCTTCGTACTTTTCCTTCTGGCCATTTACCCATAGGTGAGGCATCCATAAGCATGTGTACTCCTTGAAATACATATCGATCACTTTCTCCTGTAAAATCGAGAATTCCCTTAGTTCTCAGTATATCTTGACCCTTTGTCTGTAAAAGCTTGCTGAACCAATCTTGAAACTTTTCCATATCTAAAGGGGTATCAGAGACAAACGATAAGCTAGTTACATCATCATCATGCTCATGATCATGGTCTGACTCTAGAAAATCAGGTTCAACTTCTAAAACTCGTTTTAAACTAAATGCATCAAGATTAAGAATTTCATTTAATGATACTCCACATTTAGTAGTATTAATGATTTTTGCAAAAGGATTAATTTTTCTTATTCTTTCTTTGACTGTTTCTAAACCACTTTCGTCAACAAGATCTATTTTATTTAACAACACAACATCAGCAAAAGCGATTTGTTCCTCAGCTTCATGGTGATCAGTTAGTTGAGAACTTAAATGAACAGCATCTGCAACGGTAACAATCGCATCTAACTTTGTTCGATCAGCAACATCTTGGTCAACAAAAAAAGTTTGTGCAACTGGGGCTGGGTCAGCTAATCCAGTAGTTTCTACAATAATTGCATCTAATTTATCTGCTCTTTTCATAAGGCCACTTAAAATTCTGATTAGATCACCTCTGACAGTGCAGCATATGCACCCATTATTCATCTCAAACACTTCTTCATCAGCATCTACAACTAAATCATTATCTATACCTTGTTCGCCAAATTCATTAACGATTACGGCATACTTTTTACCGTGCTGTTCGGTTAGGATTCTATTCAATAAAGTGGTTTTGCCTGCACCAAGAAAACCTGTCAAAACAGTAACTGGAACTTGTTTGTTACTTTCCATTAAATAGTTAACAACCTTTAAATGATGCTGACATGTTTCTTATTAGATCAAAATATAAATTTTTACCTGGTTTTAAAGTTGCTCCTAGAGGATCTACAACACCAGTTTTTATATTCATATCTTTTGCAACTGCTTTAATGATGTCAGGATTAAACTGAGGCTCTGAAAATACGCAAGCAACATTATCATGCTCAATGATTTCTCTAATTTCTGCTAATTGCTCTGCGCCAGGCATTACATCAGTATTGACTGTGAAAGCCCCTAATATATTTACATTAAATCGTTCTTCAAAATATTGATATGCATCATGAAAAACTATTGAGGCTACGCTTTGGTTTAATTCAGACTTAACGTCAGCTGTAAGTTTATCTATATCTTTTAAAGCTTTATTTAAATTATTTTTGTATTTAGATGCATTTTTTGAATCATTTTCTATTAAATGTTCAGTCATCTCTTTTAATATAGCGCTTGCATTAATTGGATCTAACCAAATGTGTGGATCAAATTCACCATGGTGGTGTCCTTCGTGTCCATCATGATCATCGTGGTCGTCATGACCATCCTCTTTTTTAGCATGGTCGTCATGATCGTGATCATCGTGATCATCTTTTTTCTTATGTCCGTGGTCGTCATGATCATCTTCCTTATGACCATCCTCTTTTTTAGCATGGTCGTCATGATCGTGATCATCGTGATCATCTTTTTTCTTATGTCCATGATCGTCGTGGTCATCATGATCATCATGGTCACCAAAAATATTTCTCTCTCTAAATTTTAATTTAACAATACCTTTTGCATCCATTAGTTCAATCTTGTCTGCCTTCTTAGCTATTGAGTTTAATGGTTTTTCTAAAAAATTTTCTATATCCTCACCTACCCAAAATACAATATCTGCGTTTTGTAGCATTTTTGCGTGCGAAGGTTTCATGGCAAATCCATGTGGAGAAGCATAGCCATCAACTATTAAATCAGGTTTAGCCACACCATCCATTAAATAGCTAACTAGAGAGTGTATTGGTTTGATTGATGCTACAACCTTAATGTCAGCGTTTGCTGATGTAAATAAAGTTAAAAATGATAATATTGTAAAGATTATTGAGGATTTTTTTAAGTTTTTCATAATATTTGGTTTTTGTTAAATGTTATAATATAACGCTGTGTAATAATATAACATTTATAAGTCAAGGAAATAAATGAGCATAGAAAATAATGTTTTGGTAAAGTTAAATAATGTTGGTTTAAAACAAAACCAAAAGTGGCTTGTTCAAGGTGTTTCTCTTCAGGTTGAAAAAGGTAAAATTGTTACTTTAATTGGTCCTAATGGATCTGGCAAAAGCACGACTGCAAAAATTGCACTAGGGTTTTACAAAAATATAGAAGGAAACGTAGAAAAATACACTAGTAATATTGGATACGTTCCCCAAAAAATTTCAATAGATTGGACATTGCCGCTAAGAGTTAATGATCTGATGCTTTTAACAGAAAATTTAAGTGACGAAGTCATAAATGAATCATTAACATTAACGGGTGTTAAGCACCTTAAGGATAAAAGTTTAGCTAACTTGTCTGGTGGAGAATTTCAGAGAGTGTTACTTGCCAGAGCAATATCAAAAAAACCAGATTTATTAGTTCTTGATGAGCCAGTACAAGGTGTTGATTTCACAGGAGAAATTGAATTATATGAACTAATCAAAGAGCTATCATTAAAACTAAATTGTGGGATTCTACTAATATCTCACGATCTTCATACAGTAATGAGTGCAACTGACCATGTTGTTTGCTTAAACGGTCATGTATGCTGCTGCGGGAGTCCGAGTGAAGTTGCAAAAAATAGTGAATACAAAGCTTTGTTTGGTGAACAAGCTTCACAAACTTTAGCAATTTACGAACATAAACATGATCATGTTCACACTACAGACGGAGAAATAAAAAAAAAATAGTATGTTAGATGATTTTTTTATAAGAGCACTAGTTGCAGGGATAGGTATTGCTTTTGTTGCAGGCCCTCTTGGTTGCTTTGTTGTATGGAGGAGATTATCTTATTTTGGTGATACACTTGCCCACTCTGCATTGCTCGGTGTAACAATTGCATATTCATTAGAATTTAGTATCGCTGTTTCAATATTTTTAATTTCATCGGTAATTGCATTAATTTTAATACAACTACAAAGAAAAACTAATCTACCAAGTGATGCATTGTTAGGTCTTCTAGCTCACTCATCATTGGCAGTTGGATTAGTGGTTATTGGATTTTTAACCTTTATTAGATTTGATATAATGGGATTACTGTTTGGAGATATTTTAGCAGTTAACAAAAAAGACTTGTTTATTATATGGTTTGGTGGCGCTTTAATATTAATAACTTTAAAAATAATCTGGAAACCATTATTTGCATCTACAGTTAATTATGAATTAGCTGAAGCAGAAGGTTTAAATCCTGATAGAGCAAAAGCGGTGTTTACAGTCTTATTGGCTGCAATAATTGCCATTTCAATAAAATTAGTTGGAGTTTTATTAATCACTGGAATGTTAATTATACCAACTGCTATGGCTAGAAATCTTTCAGATAATCCACAAAAAATGGTTATTTTTTCAATAATTGGAGGATTGTTATCAGTGTTTATAGGATTGTTCTCTTCGTTAGAATTCAATACACCGTCTGGTCCATCCATAATTGCTGCAGCTCTTGTGTTGTTTATTTTTTCATTACTTAAAGTTAAACAAACGATACAATTGAAAAATTAATGGAATATTATAAAAAATAATTAAATGCAAAAACAAGAAACATTAACTAAAAACCAAAAAATAATTTTAGATATAATTGAAAAATCTTCTCAACCATTAAAAGCATATTCAATTTTATTTGATGTTAAAAAAAAAGGTATTAATGCTCCTTTGCAAGTTTATAGAGCCTTAGACAAACTAGTGAAAATTGGAAAAATTCATAAAATAGAAAGTAGAAACGCTTTCATAGCTTGTAAAAATTCAAAATGTCAAATTGCTAATGCTACTATTTTTTCAATTTGTGAAAGTTGTGAAGATGTAACTGAAATTCATGATCATAAATTATCAGAACATCTAAGAGATTTTAAAGATAATAAAGGAATGAAATATAATAAATACAATTTAGAATTTTTTGGTCTGTGCAAGAAATGCGTTTAAAAAATGAAAATTGAATATTATTTTAGTGTCCTATCTCCGTTTAGTTATTTAGGAGCTGATAGATTTACAAAAATAGTAAGCAAATATAATTTAGAGGTTATAGAAAAACCACTTGATTTAGTTGGTGAAATTTTTCCAAATACTGGTGGGTTGCCAGTTCCTAAAAGACATCCTGCAAGACAAAAATATAGACTTGTAGAACTGGAGAGAATTTCAAATAAACTGGGTTTGCCGATTATTAAAAAGCCAAAATTATTTCCACCTAAAGACCCACACTTACCAGCAAAATTTGTAATAGCGTCAAATAAATTGGGTAATAAACTTCATTTTGGAAATGAATGTTTAAAATATTTATGGTCTATGGATAAAGATCTTTCTGATCACAATACACTTCAGGAAATTTGTGAAAAATTAAATTTAAACTTTGAAGAAATGAAGAAATTAGCTTTATCTGAAGATGTGAACTTGGAGTATCAAAAAAATTCAAAAGATGCGGTTGATAATGATATATTTGGCGCTCCTTCGTATGTCTTAAATAATGAGATTTTTTGGGGTCAAGATAGATTAGATTATCTTGAAGATGCATTAAATAAATAAGTAAATATTACTTAATTTCATAAATCCTTAACAAAACTGACATAAACAAAAATCAAGGAGTGATTATGTTTATAAAAAAATATCTAAAATGGATAAGTACATTTTTAGTCTTAACTGGAATTTTACTTACTAATCTTAATATCTACCCTATAAATATTTATTTTCATGGACTGGGTGTTATGGGGTGGACTGTAGCTGGATTTATTTCAAAAGATAAGGCTATTTTAACAAATTTTGGATTACAAATACCTCTTTTTGTAATTGGAATTTATAAAGTGATTTTCTAATGAAAAGAGTTTTATTTGTCTGCACAGGAAATTCAGCTAGAAGCATTATAGCTGAGAGCATAATTAATAACTTATATTATGATAAATTTATTGGTTATAGCGCAGGTAGCAATCCTTCAGGACAAATTAATCCAATTATAGAAAAATTTTTAAAAGAAAAGAAATTTGATTTGTCAAATTACAGTTCAAAAAATTTTGATACTTTTATTAACTCAGATATTAAATTAGATTATGTAATTACGGTGTGTAACAATGCTAACAATGAAGTGTGTCCTATTTGGCCTGATAAAAATCAAATTATTCATTGGGATATTGAAGATCCAGTAAAAAAATTTAATGTAGATAATGATGCAACAAATCAAAAAAAAGTATTTAATGATACATATCAAACAATATTTAAGAAAATAGAAAATTGGATTAACAATGAAATATAGTAAGTTTTTTCTTGGAGAGTTTATTGGAAGTTGTTTCCTTGTAATGATTATTGTTGGCTCAGGAATAATGGCTGAAAATCTTACAGATGATACGGGTATTATGCTTTTAGCCAATACGATAGCAACTGGCGCAGGACTTTTTGTGCTAATAACTGTTTTTAGTGATGTTTCAGGAGCACATTTTAATCCATTTGTAAGTCTAGCAATGTTTCTTACAAAAAAATTAAAAGGAAATTTATTACCTACATATATATCTGCACAAATTTTAGGTTGTTTGTTAGGTGTAGCACTCGCCAATTTCTTTTTTGAACATCAAATTTTTGAATTATCAACAAAATCAAGGGACGGAATAAATATATTTACATCTGAAATTGTAGCAACATTTGGATTAATTATAATAATTTTTGGATCTTTAAAGAAAGGAAGTGTGGTAGTTGCCTCATGTGTAGCCTTTTATATCACTGCTGGTTATTGGTTTACATCGTCTACATCGTTTGCAAATCCTGCTGTAGCAATAGCGAGAACATTTACAGAAAGTTTTACTGGAATTAATTATATGTATACTCCAGTTTATATATTGGCAGAAATTATCGGTGCACTTTTTGCTGTATTTGTGGCTAAAAAAATACTTTTCAATAACAGGACAAGAGATAAAACTATCTCGTAGAAAAATTGAACCTATAAGATTTAAGGTCAATTTTCTAAATCAGTTTTTAAAAAATTTATTGAAAATCAAAAATTAAAATAATAATGAAGAATATCTATAAGTTAAAACTATTACAGGCTAGAAGGATTAATACTTTCAAACTCCAGCATGTTTTTAAAGGTACACATTTCAGGTTTTGTGAAAGTAATTTTTGGAAATTTTTTATTAAAATCAGAGGATAATTGTTTATTAAATTTAGTTAAATTTTTTATTTCAGTTTCATTAAGTTGTCTCAAAATATAAGCTAATGTAACATGGAAAGTATATCTTTGATGATTTTCAAATTTAATTTTCAATAAATCACTTAGTTCATCTCTACAATTTCTTAAAATTTTTTCGTCCTCCTCGGAAAAGGGTTCTAAAACAATGCTGTAGCCACCAAAAAATGTTTTTATTTTTAAATTGATTTCTTTTGGAAAATTATAGTTTTCAATTCTTTTATTTAATTGAATAGCTATATCTTTGTAATCCATATCAAGATCTATATCTGTTGGCCAATAACAAGTATTTTTTGTATTTAAATTACAACAGTCAAATAATGTCATATGAAAACTAGATGGAGGTAAATAGGAATAAGTTTTTTCAGGATTAAAATTTTCTAAATTTTTTTGAAAACCAATAATTTGATCAGATAAATATGTATTAAGAGGAATATTACAAATTATTGTGCACCCTGGAAATGGTAAAGGTTTTCCTTTATCGTCAAATTTATTTTCTGCACCTTTTAAAGTATACCCTCTAAGTTTACCTGCTAAAAATTGCTCTTGGTTATTAACTATATTTAAATCCATTAAAATAAACTAAAACCAGTTAATATTTTCTTTATCACAAAGTTCTTTCAGCCTTAATGGATAGTCTGTCATGATACCATCTACACTATACTCAATCATTTTTAACATATCGTACTCTTCATTAACTGTCCAAACGTTCACTGGCAAATCTTCCTGATGAGAAATTTCTACTAGTTTTTTTGTAATATCTTTATAGTATGGATGCCAAGCCTTTCCACCTTGTGATTTTATAATTTTTGGTAACTCATATTTTTCAAAAAAAGGTAAGAAACTCATCCATGGAGATCTATTGTAAATTGTATTTTTAATTTTAATTCCTGTCTGTTGTTGAAAACTTAAATAAGCTCTTGAAATTTCAGGGTAATGATTTTTGATTTCTGTCAGTGTTCTCCAATCAAATGAAGAAATGATTATTTTATTTTGTAAATTTGATTTATTTACTTCTTGCATAACAAGTTTTACCATTTCCTCTGGGGTTGGAGTTAAATTTTCCTCGTCAGGTGTAGATTTAATTTCTAAATTTATTAATAAATTTTCAGATTTGTTTTTTGAAGATAATTCTAATAACTCAGAAAGTTTTGGTATCTTTTGATTTTCTAAAGTTTTTTGATTAACAAATCTTCTTCCATATCTAGATAATTTATTTAAAGCCCCAACATCAAATTTTAAAAGCTCATCGTAACTTAAGTCAAATATTATTATATTTTCATCCGTTATCCAATTTCCCTCATTATCTTTTGTAAAACTTGGATCTAATCTAAAGTCATGTGTAATCACAGGAATAAGATCTTTGGAAATCAAAATATCTGTTTCGTATGCATTAATATTGTTTTTAAATAAATATTTAAAACTTTCTAGAGTATTTTCAGGAAGATCTCCTCTAGCGCCTCTATGGCCGTAAATTTTAATATAATTTGGCTTTGATAAAATCAAAATTAATTTACTCGATTACCATTAGATTTATCAAAAACATAATAATTGTTATCATTTATGTTCAAAGATAATTTACTTCCTTTTTTAATAATTTGACTTCCAGGACATCTAAAACAAAAATCTTTTTTATTTTTTATTTCTCCATAAATCAAATTATCTGAACCTAATTGTTCTACCAGATCTACAGATAAATTTATTAAACCTTTATCAGTTTGCGACATATGCTCTGGTCTAATTCCTAATATAACTGGTCCATTAAAATCACTTGTAACATTATTAATTTCAAAACCTTCTGAAGTAAGAGTTTTATTTTTTAATTCTCCTTCAAGAAAATTCATCTGTGGCGAACCTATAAATCCTGCGACAAACATAGATTTAGGATTATTATAAATTTCTATCGGTGTTCCAAGTTGCTCAATAAGGCCATTATTTATTACTGCCAGTCTATCAGCTAAGGTCATAGCTTCTACTTGGTCATGAGTTACAAATATACTTGTCACTCCAACTTTTTGCTGAAGTTTTTTTATTTCAAGCCTCATTTGTATTCTTAGTTTTGCATCTAAATTAGATAATGGCTCATCAAATAAAAATATTTTAGGACTTCTTACAATAGCTCTTCCCATAGCAACTCTCTGCCTTTGACCTCCTGACAACATGGATGGTTTTCTTTGCAAGTATTCAGAAATTTGTAATAGCTTTGCTGCCTCATTAACTTTTTTTTCAATATCTTCTTTTGAAATACCTCTATTTTTTAATCCGTAAGCCAAATTGTTGTAAACATTCATGTGAGGATAGAGTGCATAATTCTGAAAAACCATCGCAACATCTCTCTCTGAAGGGTCAACTTTATTAATTAATATTCCATCAAGATTTATATTACCTTCAGTTATGTCTTCTAACCCAGCAATCATTCTTAAAAGAGTAGATTTTCCACATCCGCTCGGTCCAACAAAAACCATGAATTCACCATTTTCTACATTCATACTTGTCTCATGAACAGCTTTAGTTCCGTTTGGATAGATTTTAGTAACTTTATTTAATTCTAAAAAACTCATTTATTTCTCTGTTTGAATTAATCCTTTTATGAACCATTTTTGCAAAAATACTACCACTAAAACTGGGGGGATCATTGATAAAATAATATAAGCAAATCTCTCTGCTGTTCTTGGTAAAGCAACTCCCTCATAACTTTCAGTAAATATAATTTTCATTCCCATTACTACAGTCCAATATTCCTCACTCGTAGTCATTATTAACGGCCATAAATATTGACTATATCCGTATACAAACATGAATATAAACATCGCTGCAATCATTGTTTTAGATAATGGAACTAAAAAATCTATAAAAAATCTCCAACTATTTGCACCATCTAATTTTGCTGATTCAAGTAATTCATCAGGTATAGTTTTATAAAACTGTCTAAAAAAAAAGGTAGCGGTGGCTGATGCAACCAATGGAAGAACAAGACCTGTGTATGAATTAGTTAAACCTAAATCTGATACAATCTTATAACTTGGAAAAATCCTAACCTCCAGAGGCACAAGTAAAGTAATAAAGATTAACCAAAAAATTGGTACAGCTAATTTGAATCTAAAATAAACTAAAGCATAAGCTGACATTGCTGAGATAATTACTTTAAGGGTTGCAATTCCCAAAGCCATTATAAAGCTATTTATAAACATTTTTGCAGCAGTCACTTCCTCTGACCAACCACCCTTCTCATTTAAAACTTCGTTATAATTTCTTGTTAATTGATCGCCAAGACCAAATTTCATTCCCTCTTTTAAAATAGTTACAGTATCGTGGGTAGAGCTAGCAAATGATAACCAAATCGGAATTACCATTAATAAAACACCTAGTATAAGTACAATGTGTGCTAAAATTTGTGATAATTTAATTTTCATTTGTCTTGAAAGATCCCTTTAATAAAATATTTTTGTAATACAATTATAATTAATACTGGTGGTATCATTGACATGATAACAAATGCAAATTTGTTAACAATTGATCCAGACATCATCTTTAATCCCATGACAACAGTCCAATATTGTTCAGAAGAAGTTACTAATATCGGCCATAAATATTGATTATAACCGAATACAAACATAAATATGAACATTGCAACAATCATTGTTTTTGACAATGGCACTAAAAAGTCAATAAAAAATCTCCAAGTATTTGCACCATCCAATTTTGCTGATTCAAGTAATTCATCAGGTATAGTTTTATAAAACTGCCTAAAAAATAAAGTAGCTATAGCAGAAGCTGAAATTGGAATAATTAGTCCCCAATATGAGTTTACTAAGTTAAGTGTAGACATAACAGAATAGGTAGGAAAAATTCTTAACTCCAGAGGGACTAGTATAGTAATAAAAATTATCCAAAATAATAATGTTGCATATTTCACTCTAAAATAAACTAAGACATATGCAGTCATAAGAGATGAAATAACTGATAAAAACGCAACTCCAGTTGCCATTAAAAAACTA
>CACAPU010000012.1 GCA_902534465.1 uncultured Pelagibacteraceae bacterium | reverse complement strand
CACCATTTACTTTAACATCATCTGCAATAGTAAATGATCTCGCGAATTGTCTTTGTGAAATTCCTTTATGAATTATTTCACCGTCTTCATTTTTATCTTCTGACTTATTAAACTGTTTCGTTCTTACAGTTAATAAATTATCCTCAAACTCTACTTCAACATCATTTTTGTTAAAACCAGCCAATGCAACTTCAATAGAGTAGTTGTCTTTCCCGGTCTTTCTAATGTTATATGGAGGATAATTTGATTGCATCGTTATCCCACCGTTACCAAGCATATTTTCAAATTGGTCAAACATGTCGTCAAAACCAATAGAAAACGGTCTTAGTGAGTTAAAGATTGATAGGTCCTTACTTGTCATAATATTTACTCCTTTTGTTAAGCAAGTTAATTTATGTAAGCCCCATTAGGCGACTTACAGATTATATATGGTAATAAATTCTAAAAATTCAATGGATAATTTACTAAATTTTTTTTGCAATTTTTAATGCAAAAGCATAATCAAGCGCTATTTCTTCAATTGCGCCATCTCTTCCTGATTTTCCACCATGGCCTGCATTCATTTCAGTTTTTAACAATAGCAAGTTATTGTCCGTTTTATAATCTCTTAGTTTCGCAGTAAATTTTGCTGGTTCATCAAAAAGAACTCTATTATCACTAAGACTTGTAGTTATTAAAATATGTGGATAATCCATTTTTTTGATGTTGTTATATGGAGCATATGAATAGATATAATCAAAATGATCTTTGTTATCTTTTGCATTTCCAAATTCATCAAATTCACCAACTGTTAAGGGCAATGAATGGTCAAGGTTGGTTGTTAAAGAGTCTACGAATGGTACAGCCATAATTAAACCTAAAAATAGCTCTGGTGCCTGATTTACAACTGCACCCATCAACAGTCCTCCGGCAGAGCCACCCATTCCTATAATCTTACCTTTAGAAGTATATTTTTTTTCAACCAAATATTTTCCAACAGCTATATAATCCTCAAATGTATTTTTTTTGTTTAAGAGTTTTCCCTCTTTCCACCATTTCATTCCTCTTTCCATCCCACCTCTAATATGTGCGGTAACCCAAATTATATTTCTATCAATTAAACTTAAACGCGTTGACGAAAAACCTGGAGACATTGAATTTCCATAAGAGCCATAACCGTAAAGTAAAAGATTAGCCGATCCATTCAAAGGAGTATTTTTATGTCTAGTTATGGTTATTGGAACCATTCTTCCATCATGCGATGAGCACTCAAGACGTTCCACTATATAATCATCTGGATTGTGTCCAGATGGTATTTCTTGTTCTTTTACAATTTTTTTTTCTTTTGATTTTAAATTATATAAAAATGTTCTTCCTGGTGTTTTAGGTGAGGAATACGATAAATATACATTGTCTGTGTGCTTATCTTTTTGAATTAAAGATACGCTTGGAACTATTACCCTTTCATCGCTAAAATGAATTTCTTCTTCTTTGTTTGTTTTAGGATCTCTTAAAATTATTTTACCAAGTGCATCTGAAGTTTCAGATCTTATGATCCAATTATTTAAAAAAACTAAGCCTCCAATTAAAACCTCTTCTTTTGCAGCAATGAATGACTCCCATTTTTGTTCAAATAAATCTTTACATTTATCAATTTTAAAATCCTCGGCGTTTTCATTTGTGTGTTTGTAAAAATAGTTATCCCAGGAATTTATAGAGTAAATTATACCTCTTTGTCTTTTTTGAATTAATTTTGGTTTTGGGTTATTTTCATTAACTTTAAAAAAATATTGTTCTGAAGTGTTATGGTCAGAACTTGTAATTATAAAATATTTTTCGTCTGAAGTTAGCCCAATTCCTACAGTAAATGCCTCACTTTTTTCCTCAAAAATTAATAAATCCTCTTTTACTGATGTACCAATCTTGTGCCTATAAATAGTTCGAGGTCTGTGATTTTCATCTAATTTAGAATAAAAAATATATTTATCATCCAAACTAAATTCTATGCTACCACTCGTTTCTTTTATTTGTTCGGTAATTAATTTATTTGAGTTTATATCTCTTATATAAATTGTATAATATTCAGAACCTTTCAAGTCTAGGGAATATCCGAGATATTTATCATTAAAGCTCACTTCAAGATCTCCTAAACCAAAATATTCAGTGTTTAATCTCTCTTTTTCAAGATCTCCATTCCATATTTCTTCTACTTTTTTTTCTCCAATCTTTCTTCTTAATTTTATTGAGTAGTTACCTTTCGTGGTAGTTTTGGTCCAATATTCATAGTTTTTATCTTTATAAGGCAAAGACTCATCATCTAATTTTATTCTACCTTTTATCTCATCGAAAATTTTTTTCCTTATTACTTTGGTATCATTCATTTGAAAGTCGAAGTATTCATTTTCTTTTTCGAGATAATCTCTGACTTTTGGTAATAATTTTGAACTGTCTTTTAGAACCTCAAGTATATTAGATTGATGTATCCAGCTATAGTTATCCTCCCATGTTGTATTGTGACAAGATTTTATCTCAGGTTTTTTTTCAAGTTGTGGTATTTTCATAGTAAAAATTATTAATATATGAATATTTTTTTTATAACAGTTATTATTTTTCTAATTGTCTACGTTATCCTCAATTGGTTTGCTAGAACATCTACGAAAAAAATTTCAAAATTTATAAGGATAATAATAATTTTATCTTCAATTTTACTAGCTTTTGCAATGGTGTACGCTGGGAGATATATTTTTTCTTTACCTTTTGTGTTAGCCATTTTGCCTTTAATCAAAACTAAAGCAGGAATATCGCTTTTTCAATTATTAAGACTTTGGGGTTTGTTTAGAGTTCTAAGAAATTCAGGAAGATTTAATTTCAATAATTTTAATCAAACAAGCTCCCAACAGAGTATGGATTTAGAAGAGGCATATAAAATTTTAAATTTAGATCCAAAAAAAAAGTATTCAAAAAGTGAAATTTTAAACTCGTATAAAAAAATTATGAAAAAGATACATCCTGATGTAAGTCCTGAATTAAATAGGCTTGCATCAATTGTGAATGAGGCGAAAGAAATAGTAATTAAGAGTATATAAATCTTTAATAATATTAGTACTTTACTAAATTTTATTTTATATTAATTTTATTGGATGATTGAATTAAAGGGTATTTTTGCTGCGTCTTTATCAATACTTAAGAGTGATCTTTCCCTAGATATTGATAATACAATTAAGCATGCAGAAAATGTTATAGACTCGGGTTGTCATGGAGCAGTTTTTTTTGGAAGTACTGGCCAATCACAATTGATTTCATTAAGCGAAAAAATTCAATTAATCAACCAGTTACCAAAAAGCAGATATAGGGATAAATTTATAATTGGTACTGGCCTTAATTCTCTGGCAGATAATATAAATTTAATAAAAATTTCTAAAAGTATGAATTTTAATACTTTTTTAATTATGCCTCCTGCATACTATAAATATAATGATAAAGATGTCATAAATTTTTATTCAAAAATTATTGAACAAGTAAATGACTGTAAGATTATTTTGTATAATTTCGAGAAACTTTCTGGCTATAGATTTAGTACTGAATGTATTCAGCATTTGGTCAAGATTTTCCCTGATCAAATTGTAGGTGTAAAAGACAGTAGTTATAATCTATTTGAAAATTTGAAAATAAAAAATTTTTCAATTTTTCCAGGATCTGAGACAAAACTTTTAAAAGGATTAGAACTAGGCTGTCATGGCATAATTACTGCAACAACAAATGTTACAGGGAATTTAGCAAGACAAATTTATGATAACTTTCATAACAATCAATCTCTTTCAATAAATCAAAATTTGTGTGATGTAAGGATGTCTTTTGACAAATATAACTTAATTTCAAGTCTTCATACTTTAATGGCTGAAAAAAATTCAATTTATAAGAATCTTTTACCTCCCCTGAAATTATTAGATGAAACAGAAAAAAATTATCTGTTGTCAAATTTAAAAAAACTTAATTTTGATATGGAGATATTAAAAGCAGCATAAAATGAGTTTAGTAAGTTTTTTAAATAATTTGTTTAAAGACGATGGTTTTGAACTTGTAGATTCAAACTCAAAAAAGTATGTAATTGGTAAGCCAATAAAAGAAAAGCCAATAGTAATTAAGTTGCTTGATCAAAAGTTAATGCAAAAGCTTCTTATAAATCCAGATTTATATTTTGGCGAGGCTTATATGGATGGATCTCTTGTTATAGAGAATGGAACACTAACGGAATTTTTAGAACTAGCTTTTAAAAATATAGGTCGAGGAAATATTAATTCATATGGAGCAATAATAAAAAAAATAAGAGGTACTTTTGGCTATCTTACAAATTTAAATAAAATCATAAAATCAAAAGAAAATGTTGCACATCATTACGATATTTCAGAGAAACTTTATGATCTATTTCTAGATGAAAACAGACAATATTCTTGTGCTTATTTTAAAAATGATAATGATACGCTTGAACAAGCTCAAAGTAACAAGATCGATCATATTATAAAAAAATTAAATATTCAGCCAAATCAAAAAGTTTTAGATATTGGTTCAGGATGGGGAACATTGGCATTAGCAATAGCGAAGAAAACAAATGCTACTGTTACAGGTATAACATTGTCAGAAAATCAATTTGAATATAGCAATAATAAAGCAAAAGAAATGAATTTGTCTAATCAGGTAGACTTTAAACTTATTGATTATAGGCAGTTAAATGAGAAGTTTGATAGAGTTGTAAGTGTTGGAATGTTTGAACATGTAGGAAGAAATTTTTACAAAACATATTTTAATACAGTTTTCAAGCTTTTGAGTGAAAAAGGAATAGCATTAATTCATACAATTGGTTCCTCAATGCCTCCAAGAGATCCACAACCTTGGATACAAAAGTATATTTTTCCTGGTGGTTACACACCAAGCTTGAGTGAAGTGGCAAAACCCATAGAAAAGTCTGGTCTTATAGTGTCTGATATTGAAGTTCTTAGAATGCACTATGCACATACCCTCAGAAACTGGAGGGAGAGATTCTTATCTAAAAAAGATATAGTTTTAGGGATGTTTGATGAAAAATTTTTCAGAATGTGGGAATTTTACTTAGCTAGTTGTGAAATGGCATTTAAATGGGGAGATCAGGTTGTATTTCAGTTGCAATTATCTAAAGATAATATTTCTGTTCCTAACACTCGGGACTATATTTATTAAAATATTACTGATAAATAATTAAACAGTAATAATGAAAAAAAATAAAAAAAAAAAATCAAAAAATATCAAAAAAAAAAGAAAAATTCCTTTAAAAGCTAGAAAAAAAATAACAAAGAAGAAAAAGATCATTAATTCAAAAAAAAAGAAGGTCCAAAAAAAAAAGTTCATTCTAAAAAAAAAAATAAAGAATAATTTAATTACAAAATCAGTCAGAGTAGAAGAAAAGTTAAAATCAAAATTAAAGGTTAAAGTAAAATTTGACATTTTTGCAATTGACCGAGGTATATCGAAGTTTTTTCAATCTATAGATGGGAAAATAAATGAATTCAAATTTCAGAGAAAGGAAGAAAAAAGAAGACTAAAATTAATAGAAATTGAGAAAAGAGATATAGAAAAAGAAAAAATTAAAAAAGAGAAAATTTTGCAAGAACAAAAGCAGTTTAAACTTAAGCAACAAGAATTAAAAGATGAGGAGAGAATAGAAAAATTAAGAGCTAAAGATTTAAAATTATTTTTAAGAAAAGAACAAGCTTTACTAAGAAAAGAGCAAGCAGAAAGACAAAAGAAGTTTTTACAAGAGCTAAGAATACAGAAGCAGATCGAAAGATTTAGAATAAGAGAAGTAAAAGAACTTGAAAAACTAGAGAAGATTTCCCTAAGAGAAAAAAGAGACGACTATGCAGAATTACAACAGAGAATAGAAAATTTAAAAAATAAATATAGATTAATTAGAGATCAAAAAATTAGGGAAAGAGTTGAAGCTCTTGGAGTAAAAACTGATGAAGAAGATGATAGATCAGCTCTACTTCAAAAAGAAAGGGAATATAACTTAGCAAGACAAAAAATTGAGTTTGCTTTAGAAAGTTTTTATAGAAGTGCTAACAGTTTAGTTTTTCAGTTAAACAAAAGATATATTACAAGACATATGTCTATATTCAGATGTATAGATAAAAGATTTGAGACTGGAGAAATATTTATAAAATGGGACGAGTCATCAGACGAAGAATGGTTAATTTTAATATATATTAAGGATAATTCGCCTGATAAAGGAATAATAATAGAAGATAAGACAAATGATGAAAAAAATATGTCCTATGAGTTCAAACCTAATGAAATATTCAAAGCATCAGATTTGATGGTGGACTCACTTACTCAATTAATTTCAAAGAAAAGGCAGAAACTAAAGCAAAATTAACCTTTTATTCATTTACGTAAACAGAAACTCCTCTAGAATTTATATCTACATCAAATTTTTTATGAAGAGGCGGAAAGGCTCTTTGTGAACAATCTAGTCTATCGCATGTTCTACATGAAACGCCTATAGGCAACTCAGATTTTTTATCTGTTAAATCTAAATTTTCAGTATAGACAAATTCTTTTGCATATTTTGCTTCGCATCCTAGACCTATAGATAACATACTTTTCTTCTGTCCATATCTTCCGACACCTTTTTCAACTGTCTTTGCTATACAAACGTATTTTTCTCCATTAGTCATTTTACTCACAGCTGCTTGAATTACACCTGGTCTTGAAAAAGCTGAGTAAACATTCCATCTTGGACAAGCACCACCATATCTTGGTATTTCAATACCTGATAATGAAAATCTTTTTGAGATATTTCCTGCAACATCTACTCTTAAAAAATGAAAAGGAATTCCAGGAAGTTTGGGATCTTGTAAACATGTTACTCTATGTGCAACTTGTTCAAAAGAAGTTGCAAATGTATTTTGTAAAAGTTCAAGATCGTATTTCAATTCTTTACACTCCTTATGAAAAAGAGAGTATGGCATTAATATTGCTGCTCCACAATAATTTAAAAGAGCAACCCTAGTTAATTTTTTAGACTCGTTTGTCGGAAAACTAAATGTTGATAGGTATTCATCAATTTCTTTTGATGCTCCCTCTTGTGAAATCTGTGCTGCAGCAAAAAGTTTTTTTGTTTCAAGAGAAAGATAATCAGACAGTAATAATTCTTTATCTTTTACTTTGTATATTTTTGAAAATGGCTTTCCTTCTTTTGGGATCACATCTTTAACTGTTATACCGTACTCAGTTTTTAGAAAATCACAAAGAGCTATGTATCTTGTTCTGTTATTTTGTTTAACCTTATCAAAAATTTTATTTGCAAAATCTTCTAATTTTGGGAAAAAGTTTTTATTTTCTTGTAAAAAGTCAGAAATTACTTCTCCAGGGAATGCATTTTTTCTTCCATCAATAATTTTACCTGAAATATTTTCTAGTTTATTAAAAATTTCATGATCTTTTTGTTTAAAGTTATCGCCAAGCTTAATTAAAGCTTTAGCAATTTTTGGATTTGTGTTAACCAAATCTTTTACTTCTGGTCCTAAGATATCTAGATCTTCAAAAAGTTCATCACCTAACAACTCAGATATGTTGTTCTCTAGATTAATATCTGTCTTACTTGTTAAATCTGAAAGTTCAATTTTAAGTTTATCACAAACTCTTAACAATAAATCACCATCAATTTTCCTTTTTCCACTTTCGATCAGATTTAAATAACTTGGAGAGATAGACATTTCCTCAGCTAGTTTGTTAGCCTGGATACCTAACTGTCTTCTAAAAGCTTTGATTTTTGGACCGATTTTCGTATCAATTTGACTCATTTTACTATTTGTAAATTTTGTAAATTTAAATTTACACAAAATTATTCGATTTTACAAGGAAAATATAATTAATTGTAGATTTTGTAAATATTGTAAATTATAAAGTTTACATGGAAAAAAATAAAATCAATAATATAGAAAATAACTACCAAATTACTAATAAAGAAGAGCATTCTGAACATAAGTCTAAAGGTATCTACATTAGAGACGATCATTGCGATTGGGGATCAAGCGGAATGAACGAATTTACTGAAGAATATAGTTCAAATTAAAAAATAGTAATTTCTAGTCATTTATTCAAAAAGAGAGAGGTTTAAGTGTCAGCTGAAAACATTTCATACGACT
This sequence comes from uncultured Pelagibacteraceae bacterium, assembly GCA_902534465.1. Classification (GTDB taxonomy): domain Bacteria; phylum Pseudomonadota; class Alphaproteobacteria; order Pelagibacterales; family Pelagibacteraceae; genus Pelagibacter. Next base: position 16,782 of record CACAPU010000012.1, on the reverse strand, counting down.
TACAAAGATTTGCAGGAATTAAAAGGGATTACACACCTGAGGAAGTTGAAAGATTAAGAGGATCAATTAAAATTGAGTATTCAATGTGCAAAATGCAGTCCCAAAAGCTTTGGAGACTTTTAAATACAGAAGCTTATGTAAACACTTTAGGTTCACTTTCTGGAAACCACGCAGTTCAACATGCAAAAGCTGGTTTAAAAGCAATTTATCTGAGTGGTTGGCAGGTAGCAGCTGATGCTAATAGTGCTGGTGAAATGTATCCTGACCAATCATTATATCCATATGATAGTGCACCAAAATTAGTTGAGACTATGAACAATTCTTTGATCAGAGCTGATCAAATTCAACATATGGAAATGATAGATGGAGACATGGATAAAAGTAAAAGAACTGATTATATGTTACCGATAATAGCTGATGGAGAAGCAGGATTTGGCGGTCCATTAAATGTATTCGAATTAACAAAAAAATTTATTAGAGCAGGTGCCGCTGGCGTTCACTTTGAAGATCAATTAGCGAGCGAGAAAAAGTGTGGTCACATGGGTGGTAAAGTTTTGGTTCCAACTGGAACTATGGTTAGAAACCTTAAAGCAGCAAGATTAGCAGCAGATATTGCAGATGTCCCTCTCATCATTCTTGCAAGAACTGATGCTAATGCTGCTAAATTAATTACCAATGATTTTGATGAAAATGATAAACCTTTTTTAACTGGCGAAAGATCTCCAGAAGGTTTCTTTTATGTAAAAGATGGAATTGAGCAAGCAATCTCAAGAGGTCTAGCTTATGCACCATACGCAGATTTAATATGGTGCGAAACAGCAACACCAAATTTGGAGGAAGCAAAGAAATTTGCTGATGCTATCCATGAAAAATATCCTGGTAAGATGTTAGCTTATAACTGTTCACCATCATTTAATTGGAAGAAACATTTGTCTGATGAAGAAATTGGATCATTCCAAAGAAAAATTGGCGAAATGGGTTACAAATTCCAATTCATTACACTAGCTGGTTTCCATACGCAAAATATTGCGATATTTGAGTTAGCAGAAAAATACAAAAAAGAAGGAATGACAGCATACTCTAAAATTCAGCAGCATGAATTTGCAAGAGAAAAAGATGGATATACAAGTGTGAAACACCAAAGAGAAGTAGGTACATCTTATTTTGATGCTGTCTCAAATACGATTAGCTCTGGAAAGAGCTCAACCACAGCAATGGAAGGGTCAACTGAGTCAGAACAGTTTTAGATGAAAGTATAATGTTTACTAGTGGTCTTCTTTTAATAGTAAGCTATCTTTTATTTAAATATACAGTTCAATGGATCCAATATTACAATCAAACTGATTCCAGAATGCCAAACTCTATATGGCGGTATACTTGTGACTATAAAGTAATAGGTATAAGAGATATTTGCGATCTAGATGATAAACCATTTGTAAGGCAGAGACGAAAAAGAGATAAGATTGTGACTATTATGTATTTTATAGTAGTCCTCGCATTTATTTTTTCTATGTATTTTATGGCTAGTTTATTAGGATTAATTCTTTAATTTTTGTATTTGGCTCCAAGCAGAATTAACTGCTCTCATTTTAGCTTTACTTTCATCTAAAACCTCTTGAGGTACACCTTTGCTCATCAATAAATCTGGATGATGCTCTTTACTAAGCTTTAGATAACGTTTTCTAATTGTGTCTAATGAGTCGTCAGGTTTGCTTTCTAATACAATGTAAGGATTAAGCTTGTCTGATGATTTTCTACTCTCCTTAATTCCATTTATTTGAATATCATTTAATCCAAATATTCTTGCTATATCCTCAATCATTACTAATTCTTTTTCACTTACATGTCCGTCTGACTCAGCAATATAAAATAAAGTATTTATTACTTCCTCCAGAATATTTAAATTACCTTTGTAAACTTCTGCAATTTGTCTTGCGTATGGCTCGTAACCTGTACTTTCTTCTTTTGCCTTATTAAAAATTTTTCCAACTTGATCTAATTCACTATCGGGTATTTTTAATTTATCTTTAACTGCAATTAATTCTTCACGACTAACCTGTCCATCTGCTTTACTTAGTTTGGCTGACAAAACAATTAAAGAAAGTGCAAAAATTTGTTGTGGTTGTGCAAATGATCTAAATCCTCCTCCAGATCTTGATCTTGACATTTTTCCACCTATTAAGGATCCTAAAAGCATTCCAAATGGTCCTCCAAGTGAAAAACCTATCATTCCGCCAATTAAACTTCCCCATATAGCCACTACTCAAAACTCCTTAATCTATATTCCCAGTTTCCCATTTTATTATAAGTTACTTTTAAAATTAAATTATTTTTTGGATTATACCATACATCAAATTCAAATTGCTTGTCTTCATCAAGGCTTTCATCATTTGATTTAATTTTGAAATGCTCGCTTAAATATTCTTTATTATTTATAATAATATTTTCAGTTCCAATTAAATTTACAGTTTGTTTCTTTATACTTCCAGATAAAGGACTAATTTGTTTATTAGCTTTAAAAATTTTATGGTTCCACCAATTGCCAATAGTACAATCTATATCAGCTTCTCCCTTAAACGATGAACCATCAATAATGAATTTATTTTTTTCCTTATGATATTTTAAATTTACGTATTTTTCCTTATCATTTTGGAATGTATTTGATTTAAAAAAAATAAGTTTATCATCTTTATATTTTTCTATAGTTTCACTTAGTATTGAAAAAACTTTTATTCCAAATAATTCTACTTTAAAATTGGTATAATTTTTAACTACAAATAAATCCTCATCAAATTCAAAAAAGTAGCTAGTACTACCAATAACTTCATTATTTCTAAGAACATCCATCTCAATTTTTTTTAAACCTTCATAGTGACTACTGTGTCCAGTAGCCTTAGAGGAATAAATGAAAATTATTATTATCAATACAAAATGTTTCATTTTCATAGATTTTAGTACAAGAAAGTATAAATAATAGTTAATTATATGTTCCTTACTATCAAAAAAATCCCAAAAGTCTCATGGAGTTCTGATGAAACCTTTAATTTAAAACCGAAATTATCAACATTATTTTTTCTTTGTTTTGGCCTTATATTGTTCGGTTTTGGTGAAGCATTGGTAGTTATTTCATTTCTTGGGAACTCTCCATGGACTGTGATGGCACAAGGAATTTCAATTAAATCAGGATTATCAATTGGTGTTGTCACTTTTATTGTAAGTGTCGTTGTTTTGTCTTTATGGTTCTTTTTAAAACAAAAGCCAGGTCTTGGAACAATATTTAATATCGTAATTATTGCAGTAATGTTGGATATAACAATTGCGTTAATTCCAACCCCTGAAACTTATATAATGAAATTGTTAATGGCAGCTCTAGGTGTAATGATAGTTGGAGTAGGGAGTGGAGTTTATTTAATCGCAAATCTAGGACCAGGACCAAGAGATGGTTTAATGACTGGATTACAAAAAAAAACTAATCTACCAATTGCAGCTGTTAGAGCTTTTATAGAAATTTCGGTTGCATCAGTAGGTTGGTATTTAGGTGGAACTCTCGGTATAGGTACTTTAATGTTTGCTTTCGGCATAGGTCCTTGTATAGCTTTAAGCTTATATTTAATTGATAAGATGATGAACTAAGTAATTAGATTATTTTTTTCACTTCTTTTTCTTTCGTGAGGATCAAGAATTGCTTTTCTTAATCTACATGATTTTGGTGTAATTTCTAAAGCCTCGTCTGTATTAAGCATGCTTAATTGTTCAGCTATAGACATTTTTCGAACAGGAGTGAGAACTATATTTTCATCCGTTCCTTGTGTTCTCATATTCGTAAGTTTTTTACCTTTCATAACATTTATTATCATATCACCTGGTTTTGGTGATAAGCCCACTATCATTCCAGTATAAACAGGATCATTATGTGTAACAAACATCTCCCCTCTAGCTTGAAGGTTAAAAATTGAAAAAGCTACTGCTTTTCCCTGATCCATAGAGATCAAAGCGCCATTTCTTCTTCCTTCCATATCGCCTTCAAATTCTCCATAAGAATGAAAAATTCTGTTAATAACACCTGTACCTTTGGTTAAAGTTAAAAATCTGCTTGTATAACCCATCAATCCTCTGGTTGGAGCATGAAAAATTAATCTTTTTTTATCTTTTCCAGTATCTTTAAGTTCAATTAATTTACCTTTTCTTCTATTCATGGAGTCTATGATTTTAGACGAATATTCTTCATCAATATCCATAGTGATCTCCTCAATTGGCTCTAATTTTTTAGAATTACTGTCAGTTTTAAATAAAACTTTCGGTGGGCTTACTGTCATTTCAAAACCTTCTCGTCTCATTTGGGTTAACAAAATCTCAAGCATTAGTTCGCCTCTTCCACTTATTTCAAATGCATCTTTGTTTGAATTTTCAGAAAAACTAATTCCAACATTATTTTGAGCTTCTAATATTAATCGATCTCTAATTTGGGTGCTGGTCAGTTTTTTACCTTCAGTCCCTGCAAGTGGAGAACTATTTACTGTAATTTTTATAGACATTGTTGGTGGATCAATAGGAGTTGCTTTTATTGGCTCATTTACTTCCAAATCACAAATAGTATCTGCTACATTAGCCTTTTCTAATCCAGCTATTACTACAATATCGCCAGCTTCTCCAATTTCGATTGGCACTTTTTTTGTACCCTCATATCTAAAGATTTTTGTGAGCCTTCCTTCGTCTACTTTTTTACCCTCTAAATTTATTGCTTTTATCTGTTGATTTGCTCTGGCTGTTCCCTGAGATATTCTTCCTACAAGACTTCTTCCTAAAAAATTATCTGCATAAAGCAATGTAGATAACATTGCAAAAGGTTTAGATCTATCGAATTCGGAGGGTTTAACATGGTCAAGTACCAAATCTAAAAGAGGATTAAGATTTTCTCTAGGTCCTTCAATATCTTTACTAGCCCAACCTGATCTTCCACTTGCATATAAAACTGGAAAGTCCAATTGTTCCTCGTTTGCATCTAAACTAACAAATAAATCAAAAGTCTCATTTAAAACTTCATCAGCTCTTTGATCGCTCTTATCTAATTTATTAATAACAACAATTGGTTTCAAACCTTGCTTTAACGCTTTACTTAGTACAAATTTCGTTTGTGGCATAACCCCTTCTGCAGAGTCCACAAGCAATAATGCTCCATCTGCTAAACTTAAAACTCTTTCAACTTCTGCTGCAAAATCTCTGTGGCCAGGTGTATCGATTATATTTATTCTAGTATCTTTCCAATTTATAGAAGTAGGTTTAGCTAAAATTGTAATTCCTCTTTCCTTTTCGAGTTCACCAGAGTCCATTATTCTTTCATCTATGACTTCATTTTCTCTAAAAGATCCACTTTGCTTCATCAAATTATCAATCAACGTTGTTTTTCCGTGGTCAACATGAGCGATTATAGTAATATTTCTTATATTTTGATTCATAGTTCGGTGTTCTTATACATCTAAACCTCAGATTGAAAACAAAAAAAAAATTAATTTAATTTCACTTTAAGATAGAAAAAAATTAGAGTTTGATTGAATACAACCTGAAAAATTTATAAAATTAATTCATGTGGTTCGTTAGAAAAAGACTACATAAATTTGTTAAATTAAGTTTTCGTCCACCTTGAAAAAGGTAAAAAAAAACCCCCGGAAACTTAGTTTCGGGGGTTTTAAATTTTTCTGAAAAATCAGATTGGAAAGGAATTACATTCCCATTCCACCCATTCCTCCCATTCCACCCATTCCTCCTGGAGGCATACCTCCTGCAGCAGAATCCTTTTCTTCAGGTTTATCAGCAACCATTGCTTCAGTTGTAACTAACAATCCTGAAATTGAAGCTGCATCTTGTAAAGCTGTTCTTACAACTTTTACAGGATCAATAATTCCTTCTTTGAACATATCGACATATTGCTCTGTTTGAGCGTCATAACCTTGGGAAACTTTATTTGCCTCTAAAAGTTTTCCTACTACAACAGATCCATCTACACCTGCATTTGTTGATATTTGTCTGATTGGAGCTTGAAGTGCACTCTTTACAATATCTATCCCGGCTTTTTGGTCTGCACCTTTTGCTTTTACTTTATCTAGGTCCTGAGAAGCGTATAAAAGGGCACATCCGCCACCAACTACAATTCCTTCTTCCACTGCAGCTCTTGTAGCATTTAGTGCATCTTCAACTCTATCTTTTTTTTCTTTTACCTCTACCTCAGTTGCACCGCCGATTTTAATTACCGCAACACCACCAGCTAGCTTAGCTAAACGCTCTTGAAGTTTTTCTCTATCATAATCAGATGTAGTTTCTTCAACTTGCTGCTTAATTTGAGCACATCTTGCCTCAATGTCAGATTTCTTTCCAGTACCGCTAACTATAGTACTATTTTCTTTATCAACTTTCACCCTCTTAGCAGATCCAAGGTCTGTAATTTTAACATTTTCAAGTTTGATACCTAAGTCTTCAGATATAACCTGACCACCAGTTAAAATCGCGATATCTTCTAACATAGCTTTTCTTCTATCGCCAAATCCAGGAGCTTTTACAGCAACAACTTTTAAACCACCTCTTAGTTTATTTACAACTAAAGTTGCAAGGGCTTCACCTTCCACATCTTCAGATATAATCATTAGAGGTCTTCCAGCTTGAACAACTGCCTCTAAAAGTGGAACCATAGGTTGAAGGTTTGTTAATTTTTTTTCGTGTAAAAGAATTAACGGATTTTCAAGCTCAGTTGTCATTTTTTCAGCATTCGTTACAAAGTATGGTGATAAATATCCTCTATCAAATTGCATACCCTCAACAACATCGAGTTCTGTCTCAATACTTTTCGCTTCTTCGACAGTAATAACTCCCTCGTTACCAACTTTTTGCATTGCTTTAGCAATCATGCTTCCAATTTCTTTATCTCCATTTGAAGAAATTGTTCCAACTTGAGCAATCTCATCACTATCTTTAACTTTTTTTGCTGAGGAGATTAATTTTTCCTTCACATGCTCTACAGCAGCGTCAATTCCTCTTTTTACATCCATTGGGTTCATCCCAGCTGTAACATATTTACAGCCTTCTTTCACAATAGCTTGAGCCAAAATAGTTGCTGTAGTAGTTCCATCACCAGCTTCATCATTTGTTTTGCTAGCAACTTCCTTAACCATCTGAGCTCCCATATTTTCAAATTTGTCGTCTAAATCAATTTCTTTTGCAACTGAAACACCATCTTTAGTTGTTCTAGGTGCACCATATGCTTTATCAATGACTACATTTCTTCCTTTAGGACCAAGAGTAACCTTGACTGTGTTAGCTAGTATATCAACACCCTTTAACATTGATGTTCTAGCATCTGAATCGAATTTAACTATTTTTGCCATTATAATTTCTCCTTCTATATTAATTTTATTTAGATGTAGAAATTCCCATAATGTCAGACTCTTTCATTATGCTGTACTCTTTGCCATCTATTTTAACTTCTGTTCCTGACCACTTGCCAAAAAGAACTTTATCACCAACCTTAACATCCATTGGTATAATTTTTCCATCCTCAGTTTTTGAACCACCACCTACGGCAACAACTTTACCTTCTTGTGGTTTCTCTTGTGCAGAGTCTGGGATTATAATTCCTCCAGCAGTTTTTTCACTACTGTCTAATACTTCTATTAACACCCTATCGTGTAACGGTTTAAACTTCATAAATACTCCTTTAAATTAAAGTTCATATAGATGCATGTGACTATTTTTTCAAGATCTGGTCTAAAATATATAAAGTAGAAAATCCAAGAATTTATTAGTTTTTTAAGCTATATCTGAAATATGAGTAAAAATTTAGAGCAAATAGGCTTAAAATCAATTGTAAGTCAGTATGATTTATTTTTCATCGATATTTGGGGAGTAATTCATAATGGAATAAAGCTTCATAAGAATGCAGTAAAAGTTTTAGAAGAATTATCAAAAAATAATAAAAAATTTATTTTACTTACAAATGCTCCAAGACCAAATTTAACTGTAATTAATACCCTTAAAGGAATGGGATTAAATAAGTTTTCTGAAACTGTTTTTACATCCGGAGAAGCATCTCTTAGATATATTTTAGAAAAATTTAAAAACAAAAAATTTTTTCATTTAGGACCACCTAGAGATTTTGATTTATTCAGAAACTTTGAGAACAATAAAGTCAACAATATAGATGACTCAGAATACATATTGTGCTCAGGACTTTTCGAGGAACATGAGAATGATTTGGAGTATTATAAAAATTTTCTATCAACGCAAATATCAAAAAAAATGATATGTACTAATCCAGATTTAATAGTTGATAGAGGAAATAAAAGAGAATACTGCGCTGGATCGATAGCTAAATCATTTGAGGAAATTGATGGAGAAGTAATATATTTTGGCAAACCTTATCCACCAGTTTATGAACTTGCTGCCACAGTTAAAGATAAAAAAATATTATGTATTGGTGATAATTTAAATACGGATATAAAAGGAGCCATGACTCAAAATTTTGATTCACTACTAATCACAGGTGGTATACATAGACAAGAAATTTCAAATTTTTCTATTGAAAAAGTACTAAAAAATTATGATGCAAAAATTAATTATTTTCAGAGTGAATTAAAATGGTGAAACAGTCTAAGATTTTTAATAATTTTAATATTTCAAAAAAATTTAAAAATTCTATTATCTTGATTGGAAACTTTGATGGTTTGCATTCTGGACATCAAAAATTATTTCAATTGGCAAAAAAATATAAAACTAAATATAAATCTAAGATTGGAGTTGTCACTTTTGATCCTATTCCTAAAATGTTTTTTAATCGTAAAATAAAAAATTATAGAATATCAAATTTTAATCAAAAAGTTGCCTATTTACAAAAATTTGGAGTTGATTTTATAATTAATAAAAATTTTGATAAAAAATTTTCAAAAATTAATTGTATAGATTTTATTAAGGATATTTTATCAAAAAAATTAAACTCAAAATTTATATTTGTTAGTAACAATTTTAGATTTGGCAACAAAAGAGAGGGCGATGTTTTGTTACTTAAAAAATATGAAAATATTTTTGGTTATACTTTAGTTAAACCAACACCTTTAAAGAAAAATAAAAAAATTATTTCATCTACAATAATTAGAAAGTTGCTTGAAAAAGGGCATCTATCTAGGGCAAATAATTTTCTAAAAAGAAATTGGACGATTGAGGGTACAGTTCAAAAGGGTAGAATGATGGGGCAAAAAATTGGTTTTCCAACATGTAATATAGACATTGAAAACTACGTCATAGCAAAACCAGGAGTTTATGCAGTAAGAGTTAGAATTAATGATAAAAAAAAGGTCTTTAGGGGTATTGCAAATTTAGGATATAGGCCAACTTTTGACCAAAAAAAAATACTTTTAGAGGTAAATATTTTTAATTTTTCAAGAAATCTCTATAATAAAAAATTGTCTGTAGAATTTTTAAAATTTATTAGAGGAGAAAAAAAATTCAAAGGTATCAGTGAGTTAAAAAATCAAATTAAAAAAGATATTTTGAAAGCAAAAAAAATTTCATGAGTAAGGAACATTTAAATTTACCTAAAACTGCTTTTTCTATGAAGGCGAACCTGCCTAATAAAGAGCCTGAATATTTAAAATTTTGGGAGAAGATTAATTTATATAAGAAACTGAGATCACAAAGTAAAGGAAAAGAAAAATTTGTATTACATGATGGCCCGCCTTATGCAAATGGGAATATTCATATGGGTACAGCTTTAAATAAAATTTTAAAAGATATAATAATTAAATTCCATCAAATGGATGGTAAGGATTCTGTCTATGTTCCTGGATGGGATTGCCATGGTTTACCAATTGAGTGGAAAATTGAGGAACAATATAAAAAAAATAAAAAAAATAAAAACGATGTACCTATTATAGAATTTAGAAAAGAATGCAGAGATTTTGCAAGTAAATGGATCGAAATTCATAAAGATCAATTCAAAAGACTTGGAGTAATTGGAGACTGGGAAAATTATTATTCCACGATGAGTTTTGATGCTGAGGCTCAAATTGTTAGAGAACTTGGTAAATTTTTAAAAGAGGGAAGTTTATTTAAAGGATATAAGCCTGTTTTATGGTCAACAGTTGAAAAAACTGCTTTAGCAGATGCAGAAGTTGAATATCAAGATCATGTGTCAGATACTATATATGCAGCTTTTTTAGTTAAAAGTTCAAAAATAAAAGAGATTATTGGATCTAATATTATAATTTGGACTACAACCCCATGGACAATACCTGCAAATAAAGCTTTAGCTTACAATCAAAGCTTAGATTATGTTTTATGCGAGATAAATAACAAAGATAAATTAAATAACGAAAAAATAATAATCGCTAAAGAGCTTTTAGAATCAGTTTCAAAAGATACAGATTACAAAATAAATATACTTTCTAAATTTAAAGGAAAAGATTTTGAAGGAACTATTTGTGGTCATCCATTTCATAAAATTGGATATGATTATGATGTTCCAATGCTTGAAGCAAGATTTGTTACAACAGAACAGGGAACAGGTATTGTTCATTGCGCACCCAGTCATGGACCTGATGATTTTAATTTGTGTTTAAACAACGGGATTAAAGCAGTTGAAACAGTTGATGACGATGGAAGATACACTAAACATATACCAATATTTGAAGGAACACATATTTTTAAAGCTAATACGATTGTCATAGAGAAGCTTAAGGAAACAAAAACCCTGTTATCTAATGGAAAACTTACCCATTCCTATCCACATTCTTGGAGATCTAAAGCTCCATTAGTTCACAGAGCAACACCTCAATGGTTTATTTCAATGGAGAGTCACAAATTAAGAGATAAAGCTCTTAAAGCTATAGATGATACAACTTTTTACCCTGCGAAAGGTAAAGAAAGAATTAAATCAATGATTGAGACTAGACCAGATTGGTGTGTATCTAGACAGAGAGTATGGGGTGTTCCTTTACCAATATTTATTTCAAAAAAAAATGGAGAGATTTTGATAGATGATGAAGTTTTTGAAAATATCGCAAAAATTTATGAAAAAGAGGGTTCCGATTGTTGGTTTGAAGAAAATTTTCAGAGACTTCTTGGAGATAAATATAAAGCAGAGGATTTTACTAAATCATCAGACATAGTAGAAGTGTGGTTTGATAGTGGCTCAACACATTCTTTTGTATTAGAAAAAAGAGAAGACTTAAAATGGCCTGCATCAATGTATTTAGAAGGCTCAGACCAACATAGAGGATGGTTCCATTCTTCTTTACTTGAGTCATGTGGAACAAGAGGTAGAGCACCCTTTGAAAGTATTCTATCACATGGGTTTGTCGTTGATGGCAAAGGGCTTAAAATGTCTAAATCAACAGGGAATGTGATTGCCCCAGAAGATATTTTAAAAAAATATGGTGCTGATATACTAAGAATCTGGGTTGCATCATCAAATTATGCTGAGGATTTAAGAATAGATTATTCAATTTTAGATCAACATTCCGAGTCTTACAGAAAAATTAGAAATACTTTCAGATACCTTTTAGGAAATATACAAGATGATTATACAAAAATAGATTTTGAAAAAATTGACTTAAATAATTTGCCTGAACTGGAAAAATATATGCTTCATAGAATATATATGATTAATAAAAGTTTTAATGAATATTTTAAGTCCTACAATTTTCACAATCTGTATAAAGAATTACTTAATTTCTGCACTGTAGAATTGTCAGCATTTTATTTTGATATAAGAAAAGATCTTCTCTATTGTGATCCTAAAGACTCAAAAAAACGTTCAGATTGTATCATAACATTAAAAGTAATTTTAGAGTGTTTATTAAAATGGTTTGCACCAATATTGTCATTCACAACTGAAGAAATTTATCATTTAATTTATAAAGAAGATAAAGAGGGAAGTGTTCATTTACTAAAATTCGCTAAAATTCCTAGTCAATGGAAAAATGAGGAATTAAATAATAAATGGGAAAAGATAAAACTAATAAGAGATCAAGCAAATATAAGCATAGAGAGTAAAAGAGCAGAAAAAATTATTGGTTCGAGTTTAGAGGCAAATATTGAAATTAAAATCAAAAATCAAGATATGTTCAATATAGCACAGAACCAAGATTTCTCAGAAATTTGTATAACTTCCTCAGCTTCAATTTCAAATGACAACAATTTAGAAAAAGAAATTGAAGTTATTAGTTCAAAAGCTATCGGAAATAAGTGCCCTGTTTGCTGGAAAATTAGAGAGAGCGCTTGTGAAAGACATGATAATTGTCATCTTTCATGATTAATGTAAAAATTAAAAAAATTATATTAAGTATTTCACTTTTATTGATAATTTTTTTATTAGATAGAATATCTAAAATTTTAATTCTTAATATATTAGAGGACCTTGGCAAAGTAGATATCTACATAAACTCATTCTTAAATTTTTATCTAGTTTGGAATAAAGGAATTGGATTTGGCTTGTTATCTTCAGATCAAGATTATTTTTACAATATTGTGACAGCTTTAATTGTTTTGATTAACTTTGTTATAATTTATTTATTATTCAAAGAAAAAGGAATGAAGTATTATTTTTTATTGGTTATTTTAGGAGGATCACTTGGAAACTTATTTGATAGAATGTATTTTAGAGCTGTGCCAGATTTTATAGACCTGAATTATAATGGATATCATTGGTTTATTTTTAATGTAGCAGATATATTTATTACCATTGGTATTATTTTACTTATTATGGCCGAATTTATAAGTTATAAAAAAGTAAATGAATAAATTCTTCAAAATTCTTAACTTATTTTTTCTCATATTTTTCTTATATTCATGTGGATCAGTAGGAGAAACGTTACAAGGTAAAAAAAGATCAGACCAGGGTGATGAGTTTTTAATTAATAAAAAAAATCCATTAGCAATGCCACCGGACTTCGATAAATTGCCTAAACCAGGTATGGAAACTGCTAAATCATATAAAGCAAGCCAAGAAGAGAAATCAGATATAAAAAATTTACTTAAGAATATTGAAAATAATCAAACTTCTTCCTCAAATGAACAATCCACTTCAGTAGAGAATTCGATTTTAAAAAAAATAAAGTAATGAAATGTTATCAAAGAACATAAAATTTAAAAATTTCCAAATTAAAAAAAAAATTAAAGATAAAAAGAAATTAAACAAAATTTTAAAAAAAGAGTTATTAATTAGTGCACCATTATTAGATACGTTTAAAAAAAAATACAAATATAGTTTTAAAAAAAAAATTATAAAAAAATATAAAACTTACACTAATATTAATTTAATAGGAATGGGTGGATCAATATTAGGAACCGAAGCAATTTACGATTTTTTAAAATTTAAAGTAAAAAAAAAAATTAAATTTTTTAATAATTTGAACAATCAAATTAAACTTGAACCAAATAAAAAAAATCTTAACTTAATAATTTCAAAATCAGGAAATACACTTGAGACAGTATCGAACTTCAATTTAATCTTAAAATCTCAAAAAAAAAATAAAAATATTGTAATTACTGAGAATAAATCGAGTTTTTTAACATCTCTAGCAAATAAATTAAAAGCTGAAGTCATTGAGCATAAAAATTTTATTGGAGGAAGATATTCTGTATTATCAGAGGTTGGAATGTTGCCAGCTCAATTAATTGGGCTTAATGAGGCTAAATTCAAACAATTAAACTATTTAATTAATAATAAATCTTTCTTAAATGAACTATTAATTAATGTGAGTTTTATTTCAAAGTGTATTTCACAGGGAAAAAAAAATTCTGTAATTTTAAACTATGATGAAAGCTCCGAAAATTTATTTAAATGGTATCAGCAATTGGTGGCTGAAAGTTTGGGAAAAAAAAATAAGGGTTTATTTCCTATAATATCATCCATGCCGAAAGATAATCATAGTTTACTTCAACTTTATTTAGATGGACCTAAAAATAATTTTTTTACGTTTTTTGGGGTTATAAATGAAAAAACAAATAAGCTAGATAATAAAAATTTGTTTGAAAATTTTTCAAATTTGAGAAATAAAAAAATAGATCAAATTATTCAAGCCCAAAGAAATGCAACACAAGTAGTTTTTAGAAAAAAAAAGATACCTTTTAGAAGTTTTGAAGTCTTGAAAAAAAATGAAGAAACTTTGGGTGTGCTTTTCTCTTTTTTTGTACTGGAGACCATACTTCTTGGCAGGTTAATGAATGTAAATCCCTATGATCAACCATCAGTTGAACTAATTAAAACTGAGACGGCGAAAATACTTAATTAGTCTAATTTACAAAAGAATATTTTTGATAAACCATAATTTTTTTCTTCAATTATATTAAGATAATGTGAAAACTTATCAATTGATTTCTTGTTTCGATGAATAATTAGTAAAGAATTTGAATCGACAAACTTTAGTTTTTTTAATTTACTAATTAAGATATCTATTTTTTTATCTTTAAATGGAGGATCTAAAAATATTATATCAAATACAGTTGTATCAAATTTACAATTTTCTAGATTATAGGCACTATTATTATAAATACTGCTTTTATTTTCTAATTTTAAGTTGTGGATATTTTGTTTCAGGATTTTTATTGAATGTTGATAATTTTCAAAAAAAGTTACGTTATTTGCTCCTCTGGATAAACACTCAATTCCAAATGACCCAGTTCCAGAAAATAAATCCAATACTTTTGAATTTTGTATTTTTGTGGATATTTTGTTCGAATGTTCTAATATATTAAAAATAGACTCTTTAACTATATCTTTTAGTGGTCTTGTAGACTTGTCTAGTGGAGTTAATAGTCTTTTTCCTTTAAGATCTCCTGATATAATTCTCATTTATCTATAATTCTAAAACCAATATCTTTTCTGTAAAAACCATTTGTCCAATTTAATTTTTCTATTTCTTCAATTATAGTTTGTCTTGACTTTTTTAAATCTTCAGAAATATTTACAAAATTCAATACACGTCCACCTGTTGCATAAATTTTATTATCAACTGACTCAGTGCCAGCATGATATATAAATGTATTCTGATTATTTGTAATTTTTTCTAAATTGGTTATTTCAATGTTTTTTTTATATCTATCTGGGTAACCTTTTGAGCAGAGTACGATGCACATACTTTTTTTTCTTTTCCACTCTATTTTTTGATTTTCTAAGTTTTCTTCACAACATGATAGTATCAATTCTAAAAGATCGGTTTTTAATAAAGGTAGAATTGTTTGACATTCTGGATCTCCCATCCTGACATTATATTCTACTAAATATGGATTATTATCTTTTATCATAAGACCTACATATAAAAATCCCATATAAGTTTGCCCCATATCCTTAATTGCATTAAAAGTTGGTTTAATAATTTTTTCTGTAATTTTAAAGTCTAACTCTTTGTTAATAAGACCAGATGGAGAATAAGCTCCCATTCCTCCAGTATTTTTACCTTTGTCGCCCTCTCCAACTCTTTTATGATCCTGAGCAGTATTAAACTTTTTAAATGTTTTTCCATCAGATATTACAAAATAACTCATCTCTTCTCCTTCTAAGAATTCCTCAATCAAAACTTGATGGGCTGCACCAAATTTTCCGTTAAAGATTTCATTTACTGCTTTCTTTGAATTTTCAGTATCTTCACAAATATAAACACCCTTTCCTGCAGCTAGACCATCTGCCTTAACTACAACAGGTTTATTTACTTTTTCTAAGTATTTGTTTGCATCTTGAACAGAATGAAATATACCAAATCGTGCAGTTGGTATTTTATATTTTTCACATATTTTTTTAGTAAATATTTTAGAACCCTCAAGCTGTGAAGAAAGTTTATTTGGACCAAATACTCTTATCCCCTTTTTGATAAGAAAATCTACAACTCCATTAACGAGTGGTTTCTCTGGACCCACAATTACCAAATCAATTTTAAATTTCTCAACAAAATCTTCTAATTTAGTAAAGTCATTAATATCAATTTTAATATTTTCTGCGATAAATTCGGTTCCCGCATTACCTGGTAAACAATATAATTTATTAACTTTGGGAGATTTTGATATAAGATCAGCGATAGTGTGTTCTCTCCCGCCATTGCCAAGAATTGCAATTTTCATATATTCAAATATATATCCTATAAATCATGAACAAGTTAGCAAAATTGAAATATCTTCCAAATAATTTTGAAATAATTGAGGAGGGTGACCATGTAGTTTGTGCAGTTTCAGGTAAAAAAATTTCTTTAGAAAATTTAAATTATTGGAATATTGATGAACAGGAGGCTTACTTTTCTTATTTAGAAGCCTCAACTAAAAAGGAAAAATCAAAATAATATTAATTTTTCCATCTATTATGCGTCCAAATCCATTGATCTGGATTTTTAAGAATCATCTTCTCTAAGATTTTATTTAAATGTTCAGAAATCTCCTCTTGAGATTTTTCAACATTAATAACAATTGGTTTAGAAACATACATTGTAAAGAAATATTTCTGCGATCTCTCAATATAAATTGGAACCAAATCACACTTATATTTTTTTATGATTTGGGCGGGTATTGTTGTTGTAGATGCCATGTTACCAAAAAAATTAATTTTTATTCCTTCCGTGACTCTTTGATCAATCATTAAGGCTATTGAGTTGTTTCTTTTTAAATGTTCTAAAATTTGTCTAGTTCCGGATCTGCCTTTCCTGATTTGATTTCTGCATATATAATTAGTTCTTATCTTTTCCATTGTTTTATTTAAATATATGTTATTTAATGGCCTATATATTGCCGCTAAATCTACGCCACATTTTTCAA
>CACAPU010000011.1 GCA_902534465.1 uncultured Pelagibacteraceae bacterium | reverse complement strand
TTTTATCAAAGTTTGTGGACAGTAGTCACACATCATTGCACATCCAATAGTAGAAGTAATTTCTAACCTAGACATTTTTTTTTTAGATATAGACAATATAGTTGAGTCTAATATTTTTTTAGGAATAATATGTTTTGAAAAGGATAATAATTTTAATAAATAATTTAAATTTAACATTATTGTTTAAATTTTATTACACCTCTAGGCTTTGGTGTCAATTTTTTTGAATTATACTTTTGAAATTCAAAAAAATACTTTTTGAAAAATGAGTCATTATAAATCTTTTTATTAAAAAAACACTTTGAGTCCGGCCACGTACCCGCAAAATGGAGAAACCATGATGAGAATAATGAAGCTGAAACGCAATCCGCAACTAATCGTGAGTTAATTTTTTTAAAATGATTTTTATATAAAAAAGGATATTTGATTGCTACTTCAAAACTCCACAAGGTTTGATATTTATAATCTATTAATCTAAATTTTTTTGATTTTATAATTTCATAGTTAAAATGCGTTTGATCACCACCGCCTGTTATTGACCAAATATTAGACTTATATTTAAAAAATGATTTTTTGAAAAAATTTGAGAAAACTTTAACACTACATCCAAAAGCTCCAGCACAAAATTCATCATTTTGAGTTTTTAAATTATGGTACTTGTAAGTCTCATCTAAACCCATTACTAATGAAGTATCTAATGGAAAATTTTTATTAAGATATTTTCTTCTTAAATATGAAATTTTTTTTGTGGCTTCCTCGAATGTGTAGGGCATATTTTTGCGAACTGATGTAACAAGAATTTTATCAAATTTGTATTGCTTGAATATATTTGGTGCTGATGGATTTATAATAATATCACAATCTAAATAAAAAAAATTTTTTATATTCTTATAATTTTCTTTAATATAGTCAGGAATTAACCATTTTTGCCAAGTTGGTTTTTTATAAAATTTTTCCCTTTTTGAAATTAATTCATGATCAATCAGAAGAATTCCAATATTATTTTTTTTTGCATATAATTTAGCTGAAATAGATGTATATTTTTTAAAAGTATTTAAAAACTTCTTGCTAGTTGCAAAAAAAACTAAGAAATTTCCTGAATTAGATTTAACCACAATTTTAGACATAATTATTAAACTTATTATATATATTATAAATCATTTTATTTAAAAATCTGACTAAAGTATTGATCTAACATATCATGTCCTGAAACTATTTTTACACCAGAACTATTTGGATCATTAATATTTATTAATTTAGTTGGGTCATAATATATTGATTTTTTATTCATATATTTGGCAACAATACTGGGCGAAGTAAAAGGCATTGATACTGATAAATCTACAGACTTTAGGATTTTTTCAATTGCTATATTATTATTTATCTCAATTACTTTATTCTTTTCAATCAAATCATTGTAAAAACTTAAATTTTTTTTGTAACCAAAGTTTTTTGGAAAGCTTCTCTTTTTTTTTACATAAAGAGAAAAATTATATTTATTTCTCATATGAATAAGATCATTCCAAAAAAATTTATTCAGTTCATGTAAGTCACTTGCATAAGACGTAACCCAATCTGTTAAAAACGAATGTGTTAAATTAAATCTATGATTTTCATAAGTAAATACTGCTACTGACCTTTCTGATATATCAATATTTATATTATCATCTTTATAATAAATTTGAGAATTAAGAACATTTATATTTATATTTTTATCTATGATTCTTTTTTTCAAATAGTTTTTACTACCTTCATTCCAAACGACGAAATGCTTCCAAGTAGAGGCACTAAGTCCCTCATAATCCTCAGTCTTATTTTTTTCTATATGTTCAAGTTCAGTCAACGAACTTATTGTTAACATTTTTACTTTTGAGTTTTTACTTTCAACATGGTAAGTCCATAAAGGCTTATAAATATTAGAAGTATATATAAAAAAATATTTTTTCGCAAAGTTTACTTTTGAACAATTAAAGCAAATTACTTCTAAAGCATCTTTAAAAAAAATTACATTCCACCATCTAAATAAAATTAAATTAAAAATTGATGAAATAAATAAATTTAAAGATCTTAAAATTAATTTTTTATAGTCTATATTATTTAGAATATTATCTGTAATATTTTTTTGTGTTTGAATAAAAATATTATTCTTATCATATATAAAACTATTTTTACTTTGTAAGATTAAATTTTTAGTTTTGTAATTTTTAATTATCCAATTTAAAATATTGTATTGATCTAAATTAAAGTTTTCACTGCCAATATTAAAATTTTCCAATGAAAAATCAACTAATAAGTCATAATTAAATAAAGTATTTATTTTCATATTTTTTTTCTTTTTAAAAATATTAAAAAAAATTTGAAAAAAGAAAATCAATCCATCAAAAAATTTTCTTAAAACAAATGTAAAAAAAAAAAAATTGCTTAAAGTGTAATTGATTTTTAAATTATGATTATTTTCTAAATATCTTAGATAAGAATTTGGTAAACAAAATATTGACTTAAATTTTTTTCTTTGAAAAAAATAAAATAAATATAGAAATCTGTTTCCCGTTAAATACTTACCTATATATTGTTTAATTATTCTGTCTTTAAAAAGAATTTCTTTTGTAAAAATATGCTTAGAATAGTCATTAATATCAAGTTTTATCGCATCATTGTAAAAATTGCTCTTAATATTTCTAATAATACTTAAATTTTTACCCCTAACATATTTTTGATGCGATTTTTTAATGTTAAGCCAAATAAAAAAATTAATTTTTTTTTTAATATTTCTAAAAATTTTATTCATTTTCTTTAAAAAAACTTTTTATAGCGTTTAAAACATGCTGCACTTCTCGACTTTTTAAATATTGTTAATTCTGGCAAGGACTTTTTATAATGGATTAAACACTCAATACCCTTATGTTTTAAATAATTTGATAATGCATTTCTTCTCTTAGCTCTAATTACAAATTTATGATAAATATGCTGTCCATTTGTGTATAAAGGGGGTAACTCAATATCTAAACCTCTCAATCCATTTATATATTTTTTTGCGATTAAAATTCTTTTAATTTGGTTTACCCTCACTTTTTTCATTTTTACCAATAAAGAGGCGGCTACCATTGAAGAAAGTTGAGAATTCATTCCCAAATAATCATGATCTCCATTATTTGATTTTCCATGATATCTTAATTTGATAATTTTATCTCTCAATTCTTTGTCGTCAGTAAAAGCCATTCCACCCGAACCAGGAGCAGAAATTACTTTGGTTGGGTCAAAACTTGTGCAACTTATTTTTCCAATGCTACCTGCTCTTATTTTTTTTCTACTTGCTCCAAATGATTGAGCAAAATCCTCTATTAAGAAAATTTTTTTATTTTTAATAATTTTTTTTAACGCATCTATATTTTGAAAATAACCATATAAATGTACATAAATAATAGCTTTAGTTTTTTTTCTTACTTTGGTTTTGATTTCTTTTAAATTCATATTTCCATTTAAATCTACATCTACAAATACTGGCTTCGCACCGCATCTTAAAATACAAGTTGCGCTTGCCAAATATGAGTATGAGGTAACAATTACTTCATCCCCTTTTCCTATTCCAAGCGCTTTTAATGAAAAAAATAATGCATCAGTACAAGATCCCACAGCAATAGCATATTTTTTTCCAATAAATTTAGCCATTTTGTTTTCTAAAATATTAACCTCTGGTCCCTGTAGAGTTTGTCCGTGTAAAAATGATTTAGAGATTGATTGAACTAACTCTTTTTTTAAGACTTTATGCTCTCTTTTTGCAAAAAAAAATGGAACCTTTAAATTTTTTTTAAGGGAATTTTCTGCTGTATTTAACTTTACCATATTGTTTCGCTTTAGTTTTTGACGATAAATAACTATCTAATTGATCATAATATTTTTTTAAAATATTTCTTTGTCTATAAATCGTATTATAAAAAATTGAATTTTCCGGCCAGCTCCCAGCAAAATGCAACATATCAACTCTAAATAAGGTTGAGATTACGCAATCCTTCAATATTTTCTTATAATTTTCATGAAATAAAAATGGATAATTTAATGCAACTTCATAATTCCAAATTGCTTGAAATTCATAAGGTAACCATTTTATCTTATAAATCCTATTATAATAATCAATTCTATATGATTGCAGATATTGAAAGTTTTTAATTTTTTTTATGTTTTCATAAATCTGAAGTCCTGACTTTGCCAATGTTTTTGAAGTACCTAGACATGTACCGATAGTAGCCCAAGGACCTTTATATTTATATCCAAGTAATTTGCCTTCTTCAACGTCTGAAGCAATAAATAAACTGTCAAGGGGATAACTTTTATCAATATATGTTTTTCTTAGTAGACTCACCCTTTTTCCTAAATGTTTTTTTTTAAATACTTTTGGATATGGTTGTATTAAATATAATTCATTATTTTTAATTTTTTTTTGGTTAAATATATTTCTTGCAAGGAATCCAGGCAAACAATCAATATCAATATCACATAAATATTCATATTTTTTATAATATTTATATATTTCATTTGGAACCAATAATCTCTGAATTCCTGGATCTTTTAAACTTTTAAACTTCTTAAAATTTATATCAATTGCCTTATCTGCAACAATCAGCCCTATATCATATTTTTTACAATACCTTTCGTAATAAGGTAAAGAAATTTTTTCAAAATCTTTTTTAAATTTTGATCCAATACAAGTAAGAAAAAATGCATTTCCAGAATTTCCAGAAATATATTCTTTAATATTTGTCATTTTGTTGAAGGTAAGATAGATAATCGTCAATACCTTTTTCTAAGTTATATTTTGGATTAAATCCAAGTTTGCTTTTTGCATTTGAAATATCAAGTGTGCCTCTCTTAGGATAAAAACTTTTATCTTGATTTATTTCTATTTGAAAATCGCCTATTTTGGACTTTAAGATTTCAATTACATCTTTTAAGGTTCTGCCTTCTCCTCTAGTCAAATTAAAGATTTCTAAATTTCCGGTATCTTTGATAGTAGCTAATTTAATTCCATTAACTAAATCTTTAACATATGTAAAATCTAGCCTATTGCTATCTGGATTATTAGCTATAATTTTTTTTTTATCTAAAATATTCTCAATAAATTTTTGAATTACTCTATAATTATTATCTGTTGGTCCATATACGGCTGAAGGTCTTATTATCACAGATTTTAAGTCATATCTTTGGGTATATCCTTTAACTAAATACTCACTTGCTAATTTAAATGAACCATATATTTCTTTTGGTTCTTTTTTGGAATCCTCTGGATTTGGATCATTTTGAAAATCTCCATAAATCATACTTGATGATATGTGAACATATTTATCCAAAAAACTTATATCTCTTATAATCTCAAGAAAATTTTGTGTTGTTTGAAGAATGCTTGAGAAGGCTTCCTCTGTATTTTTAATGGCAGTCACAGCTAATGGTAAAGCAGCTAAATTAATAATATAGTTTGGTTTTATATTGTTAATAGCCCTTCTAAGATCATTATTGTCTAAAGTATTTCCTCTAATCAAATTTACATTTTTCAAAAGCACTTTATGCCTATAATCCATGTTTCTTATTGAAAATTTATTCATGGGGTAAAAATATTGAATATTGTTATCAAAAACACTTACCTCGTAATTTGAGTCGACAAACTCTTTACATAAATTTGAACCTATAAACCCAGCTCCACCTGCAATTAAGATTTTTTTCATTTTATACCAACACTATATATTTAAATTATTGACAATCCGCCATCTAAAATCAGATTTTGACCAGTTATGTAAGAGCTTCTAGATAAACTTAGAAAAACACACATTTCAGCTATATCTTCCGGTTTACAAAATCTATTTAAAGGAACTTTATTTAAATATTTTTTTTTAAATAATTTATTTTGCTTATTTTTCCTCCCTTTTATGTTGCCCTCAATTCCACCTGGAGAAATACAATTTATCCTTAAATTATAAGAGCCATAGATAGATGCTAATTGCCTACAATGTGAAATAATTGCACCTTTGATTATTGGATATACCATATTTTCATTTAAATTTGTTTTTTTATATAAGTTTGGATCTTGGGCAATTACTCCATAAATAGAACTTAATAAAATAATCGAAGAACTCTTTTTTTTTTTCATCTTTTCTGCCATTATTTTTGATGACCAACAATAAGAATTGAGATGAATATTAATATTATTAATTAAATAATTTAATTTTATCCTTTTAAAATCACATCTTATCCAATCTTTAGCAGTTGGGTAGGATGCATTTATAAATACATCAGGAATTCCCTTTTTATTAATAATTTTGGAAAGACTTTTTTCAATACTTTTTAATCGAGAACAATCAAATTTAAAAAATTCAATTTTTTTATTAAGTATTTTTGGTTTTTTAATATCTAATATTATAGTTTTATCTGAAATACTCTGCATTTTATTTACAATTTCTGAACCAATTAGACCTGATCCACCTAATATAAATACTAACATCTAATTATTTTCTCCATATAAAAATTTAGAAATCTTATAATCTAGTTTCGTATCAATATCTATGCTTCTATTTTTTGGCATAATATATATCCCTGTATTTTTGCCAAATAATTGTTTTTTTAATAGTGCATCTTTTTTCCATAAATAAATTGCAGCATTCATTTCATAAACATTAGGTGCCATTTGTCTGCTATGAATTATTTTTTTTTTTTTTGACAAAAAAATTTTATTTTTTTTTTTTTCAACCATATTAAAATAAGGGTTTTTTGAAGCCTTACTTACTGAAAATAAATTATCATATTTTTCTTTTTTGAATAATTTTATGGACTCATTAATATCCTTTATAATCCTCAGTGGAGAGGTAACATCTAAATCTAAAATAACATCGTAATTTATTTTAAATTTTTTTTCACTTCTATTCAAAGTATCTATAATAACATTCATTTTTGGAACTTTGTGTCCAGAAAGTTTTTTTGATCTAAGAAACCAAGAATATTTTTGGCCAACAATTTTTGAAATTTTAATTGAGTCAGTTGAAACAACTATATTATTTATTTTTTTTATTTTTTTTGCTTGGTCTAAAGTATGTTTTACTAAAGGTTTACCAAAAAAATCTAAAATATTTTTATTTTTTAAACCTTTTGATCCAGCTCTTGCACAAATTATACATAGTATTTTCATAGTGTCTTAAATTTTCCAATTATTTGATTAACTTTCATACCTTCATAAAAATTACAGCAATTGTTTTTATTTTTAATTACATCATCAACAAGATCATAATAGGTACTATCTTTAGTTTTTTTAAAAATTCTTGATTTCTCTGTTGAGACATTTTTTGAGACAAATTTTCTTGATATTAGGTCAATTATATAGCTTCTATTTTTCATGCCCAAATGTATTTGTCTTACATCTTTATGGAAATAGTAATTTAAATTTATCGATATAATACATTTTTTATAGCCTTCACCTAAAAGATTTGAAAAATCATCTGTATTTATTTTTAAAGGAGATTTTTTTGAATTGATTGCGTATTTTATTTTTTTAAGTCCAAAAAGATAACATCCTAAATCAATTTCATGTGAAAGATCTCTTGTAACTCCTCCACCATATTTTTCCGATGAATGGTAGGATTTATCGTAAGTAATTTTTTTTTTCCAGGATGGTAGAAATGACAAACATGTCAAGTTAGAGAAAATTATTTCACTTTTTCTCTTATTTATTATTTTTTTTAAAAATTTAATCATTGGATCAAATCTAAGATTATAACCTACATAAACTTTATTATTTTTTATCTTTAATTTTTGAGGACTTGAGAACAAAGGTTTTTCAACAATAATTTTTTTGTTCTTAAAATTATTTTCTATAAATTTTAGATGATTGTAATGATCACTTGTCTTTGATGATATAATGACCAAACCAAAATTCAAGTCTCTTATTTCGTTTAAATTTTCGTATCTTTTAAAAGGACAATTTTTGTTTTGTGAAACAACAAAAACTTTTGCAATATGTTTATTTTTTTTCAAAATTTTTGAATATCTTTTTCCAGATGAACCAAAACCAATTATTAAAGCATTCTGAATTTTCATTTTTTTATATCGTAAAACTTTGAACCAATAAGTTTTTTATTAGCAGTTGCTTCTAAAACTTTTAAAATTCTTCTAGCTGTATTTTTCTTTTCATATGGGTTTTTTATTTTTTTTATTTTAAATTTTAAACCTTTTTTAATTGCTTTTTTTATATCATTATATTTTTCAGTAGTATCAATAATGCTTTTTGCTCTAAGTCTTCCGTGCTGTCTATCTCCAACATTTATTGTTGTTATACCAATTGATGGTGCTTCAATTATACCACTAGATGAGTTACCAATTATAAAATTACATTTTTTTAATAAATATAGATATTTGTTATAATTTAATGAATCAATTAAATGGAAATTTTTATTTTCTCTATCAAAATTTTTCAAAATTTTATTGATTTTTAAATATTTTGTATCAGCATTATTTAAAGTTGCAAAAATTTCACAATTATTTACTTTTTTCAAATTTTTCAAAATATTTTTTAAACCTATTAAACCATAATTTTCATTTAATGTTTCTGTATGATAAATAAGAAAAATTTTATACTTACTTTTTTTAATATTTAATTCTTTGTTTAAATAGCTCAATTTTTTAAAAGATATTTTTCTAATATTTGCAACACTCAAGGAGCCAACAAAATGCACATTCTCTTTATCCTTACCCAGTTGAATTACTCTGTCATAATATTTTTTTGCTGCTACAAAATGAATGTGAGACATAATTGTAATAGAATGTCTAAAACTCTCATCTAGAGCATTTGAGGTAGTTTCGCCTCCGTGTATATGTGCAATTTTAAGTCGGTTAATTGAGGCTGCAACTGCAGCTGCAAAAATTTCGTATCTATCTCCAAGTAATATTAGAGTATCAACATTAATATTTTTAAATATTTTTGAAAATTTAGTTATTGCTTTAGAAATTGTTTTTGAAATATCATGCTCACTGTCACCTTTTGGAATTATATCTACAGTTTTATAAATATGAATTTTATCTTTCTTTATTTCTCTTAATGTATATCCAAATTTTTGTGATAGATGAGTTCCAGTAACAATTAATTTTACATGATGTTTGTTTGATAGAGTTTTTAAAAAATTTGATAAAATACCATAGTCTGCACGACTGCTTGTTACGATACAAAATTTTTTTTTAGAATTTTTCATCAATCTGAATATTTTTTTTCGCTCTTTTTCCTAACAAATCACTAAATTTCATTGGTGATATACCATTTGATGGTCTTTTCGCTGTAAGATGAGAATATTTAATTATATCTCCTTTTTTAATGTTAATTCTTGCAACTATTGATTTTCTAGATTGATTTTTATTATCTTGCTCGCTTTTTAATATTTTTTTTTTTCCACTTTTAAATAAATCATTAATTTCGTCTCTTTTTGATATTAAACTTTTTAATTCTTTAAAATTTATACTTGCTCTGTGATCTGGTCCTTTATCTTTTTTATTTAAAGTAAAGTGTTTTTCAATATACTTTACACCAAGTGTTGCTGCTACAACTGAAATATCTATGCCAGTTGTATGGTCTGAAAATCCTACTTCACAATTAAATTTTTTTTTAAATTTAAGCATAATATTAAGATCTATATCTTTGACACTTGTTGGATATGATGAACAACAATAAAGAAGTGTAATATAATTATTTTTTTTTTTTAGAACTTCATATGCTTGTTCAATTTCTCTTAAGTTTGACATACCAGTTGATAAAACTAATTCCCCTCTAAATTTGCTTATTTCTTTTAAAAGAAAATAATTTGTTATTTCTCCAGACCCAATTTTAATAAACTCTGGGTTGAGACTTTTTAGAAAATAATAGCTTTCAATATCGAATGGACTGGCTAAATATTTTATATTTTTTTTTTTACAATATTTAAAAAGTGTTTCATGTTGGTTAAAATTAAATTCGTATTTTTTTAACATTTGGAATTGACTTTCAGTGTCATATTTATTTTTCTTTTGGTAATTTGACTTAAGAGCTTTTTTTGTTACTAAATTCTCAGTTTTATATATTTGAAACTTTGCATAATCAGCACGTGCTTTTGATGAATAATCAATTAATTTTTTTGCTTTTAATAAATTACCATTATGATTTACACCAATTTCTGCAATTATCTTAGATTTATTCATAAAATAAATTTGAATTTTTTAAACATTTTTAGTTACTATGGATCCCATTTTTATAAAACTATTATCTGAAATATTTATGTTTTCTTTTAAAACTGAACCGCTCCCAATAAAACAATTTTTTCCAATTTTTACACCTCCATTTATAATTGCACCTGTTGAAATATGTGAGTTAAATCCAATAAGAACATTATGTTCGATTAAAGCATTCGTGTTAACAACAACATTTTCTCCAATCTTGCAACCTGAATTGATAAATGCATTGTGCATAATTATAGACCCAGCTAAAACTTTTGTATCTTTTGCAATATATGACAATTTTGACTTAATAACTGGAAAATTAAATTTATTATCTTTTAATTTTTTATATAAAATACCTCTCCTACCTAACTTATAAATACTAGCAAATGAAATATGAATATTTTTATTTCTTTTCTCTTTTTTTAAAAATTCTTTTGATAAAGCTAATTTATATTTTTTTCTATCATTGCTTATTTTATCATCAATAATTTTATAAATTTTGAATTTATTATTTGACTCAACTACATCTATAACAGAATTCAAGTGACCACCATTTCCGTATAATATAAGATTCTTTCTCATTTTAATTTTTTAGTTTTCAAATAATTTAAATTAAAATAATCATACTTTAATTTTGAAATTTCCTTATTTATATTTATATGTTTGATATTAAGTTTATTTTTTATCTTAAGATTGCTTAAAGACATATTTTTCGGTCTTTTGACCATATTTAAATCTTCAAGTAAAGATTTTATAATAAATTTTTTATTAAGTTTCAATTTTTTTGAAACTTTTATTCCAAAATCAAATTTGGATATTTTCTGGTCACATGAAATGTTATAAATACCATTAGCGTTTAAATGAATTAATTTGAGTATTAGTTTAATACAAGTTTTAACATATACAGGAGAAAAATATGCATCACTGACTAATCTAATATATTTTGAATTTTTTAAATTATCTAAAATAAAATCACTAAATGATTTTCTATAATTAGTTCCAAATCCAAAAAAATTTGTTCTTATTATTAGATTTTTCTTTGAAAGTTTTATTACACATTCCTCAGTTTTTTTTTTTAAATATCCATAATAATTTAGGGGATTTGTTTTGCTCTTTTCTGAATATTTTTTTTGTGATCCATCAAATAATTGATCAGTAGAAATATAGACTAATTTAATATTTAATATTGAACATACTTCTGCTAACTTTTTTGAAATTGTAAAAATATTTGCAAAAGATGTTTTTTTATCTTTTTCAATTTTATCTATATTTGTTGAACTTGCAGCATGCAATACTGTATTTATCTTTTTCTTTTTTAAAAAATTATATAGTTTATCATTTGAATTGAGATTTATATAAACACTGTTTTTTAATTTTAATTTTTTTTTATGAATTAAATAATATACATTGTTTTGATTTGAATAATGGTAAAAATTTATGCCAAATAAACCAGTAGATCCTGTTACTAAAATGTTTAGATCTTTTTTTTTTTTAAAATTCATAAATATAATTTATTATAGATAAATATGAAAAAATACAAAATACTAATATGGGGAGCTGGAAACAGAGCTAAAACAATTTTAACAATGTTAAAAAGTTCTCAAGGACAATTCGAATATAAAAATAAAGAAATTAAAAACTACGAAATTATTTGTTTAGTTAATAATTCAAAAAAGAAAAATATTAGTAATTCAATTCCGTTAATTTACAATAAAAAAAAATTTTTTAATATTTTAAAAAAAGTAAATTCTTTTATTGTTACTGTTGGAGGAGAAAATGGCTACGCTAGAATTAAAATTTCAGATAAACTTAAAAAATTAAAATTAAAACCTATTAGTTTTTGTTCAAAAGATTTTATTAAAGATAGTTCTGTAAAACTTGGAATAGGATATCAAATCATGAAAAATGTTACAATTAATTCTAATTGTAAAATTGGTAATTACTGTATTCTAAATACATCAGCAACAATTGACCATGATTGTTTTATAGATGATGGAGCACACATAATGCCAGGTTCAACACTTGCGGGTGATATAAAAATTGGTAAATTCAGTACAATAGGTACAAACTCTACTATTATTCCAAAAGTTAAAATAAGTGAAAATGTATATATTGGGGCTGGAGCAGTTATTTTAAAAGATATAAAAAAGGACCAGATTATTGTTGGGAATCCTCAAAGAATTTTGAGAAATAATACAAAAAAAAATAACTTTACTTTTTTTTCAAAACTATAAAAAAGTCTAACCAATTACAATAATTTCTATTGCATTAATAACATTAATACTATAAGAAACTCGCAACCAAATAAGCTTAACTCTATGGCAAACAAATACAAAAATATTCAAGCTGGAGTACTCAAGGCATTTAGAGAAGAAATTCCCTCAGTATATTACTCTGACAAAACTAAAAAAGAATTTGATCACTGGCGAACTGTGATGGAGCACCATTACCATGACCTTATGAAATTTCCAAAAGATCTGTTTAAAGGTAAAGAATTAATTGATCTTGGATCAGGAACTGGCGAAAATACTGTTTATTTTGATAATTGGGGTGCTAACTGTACATTAGTTGAAATGAATCCAGACGCTTTTAAAATATCAAAAAAGATATTTAGGAAATATAGTAAATCAAAAAAAAATAAATTTATAAATAAGTCAATTTACGATTTTAAAACAAAAAAAAAGTACGATATTGCTCACAGTAGAGGAGTTTTTGCTCACACAAATGACCCGGTAAAAGCATTTGACAAGTTGGCATCGCTTGTAAAACCTGGAGGATATTTAATATATGGTGACGGAAATAAAAGTGGAAACTTTCAAAACATGTTGCAAAGACTTGCTATCTTCAATTTCGCAGATAATTGGGACGATATGGTTAAAGTTGCAGAAATATTGTTTAAAGAGGATTTAGATAGAGCTCAAAAATTTGCTAACAGAACAAGAAGATGTATTATTTTTGATAAGTGGGTAGTTCCAAGACTTACTCAACCATCAGTTAAAGAAGTTTTGGGATGGTTTAAAAAAAATAGAATAAGATTGTATTCATCATATCCTAATGTTATTCCCTCAACGTTAGGCGATTCTCTGCATCATAGACCTATGTTTGATGTTGAAAAGTTTATGCAAATTACTTCTTTTATTGAGAGCTATTGGATAATCCAGAATAAAATGGATAAAGTTGAAATTCCTAAAATATTTAACGGAATAGTAAAATTAGCTAAAGATCAGGACGAAATGGTCGATTACATCGATGATTACAATTTAGAAGATATTGAGAAAAAGTCATTCAGTGTTTTATCAAAAAAAATATCTAAATATAACAATACTGTAAAATCAATGAATTTTGAAAACTATTTGAAAAAAAGAACTAGTATATTTTGTGATGAGGTTAATACTTTTTTGAGCATTTTAGACAAAAAAGATTTAATGAAATCAAAAAAATATATTAGAAAATGTTCAGAATTATTTAGAGGTGCCCAAGGAATCCGTCACATCGATTTCATAGGATATAAATATTAATTATTGATGAATAATTATAAACCTGGAAAAATAAATAGTCATAATGAATGGGACAAATTAAGAGAAGTTATAGTTGGATCTGGTGAAGGTTTGGGCGCAACAATTGAATGGCATTCGGAAAAAAAAATATCTGAGAACATACTTTTAAAAGCCTACGAATTATGCAAAAAAGCATCACCAAAATGGTTTGTTGATGAAATAAACGAAGATCTTGAAAATTTATCAGCGAAACTGAGAGATTTTGGTGCAATTGTACATCGACCAAAAGTGCATGATATTTCAAAAATTTATTCGTCTCCTTTCTGGAGCTCTTCAGGGAATAATATATACAATGTTAGAGACTTAAATTTAGTTGTTGGAAACAATGTTATAGAGAGCCCATCACATAATATTAGTAGATATTTTGAAACTACCGCTCTTTATGAAATCTGGTACGAAAAATATTTTGATAATGGATTTAAATGGATTGCAGGACCGAAACCAAAATTATCATCTGATCCAGTTTTACCATATTTTAGAGATCAAGAAAAAAGGGAATTGACTGAAGAGGACATCAGACACAAAGAACTGACTGGTGGTAGACTAGAAAAACTTCATAAACTTAAAGAGGAAGAGATTTTATTTGAAGCAGCTAATACTGTTAGACTAGGGAAAGATTTATTGTATCTAGTATCTTCATCTGGAAATATGAAGGGTGCCAAATGGTTACAAAGTGTTTTGGGTAACGAATATAAAGTACATGTTACAGATAGTCTTTATAGAGCTAGTCACCTTGATTCGACTGTTCTTTGTCTAAGGCCTGGACTAGTTTTGTTAAACAGTAAAAGAGCAAACCCAAAAAATCTTCCAGATATTTTTAGTAATTGGGATAAAATATGGTTTGATGATGTTGCGCCAACTACTGAGAGTGAACTAAAGTTTCAAAGTGAAATAAGAGATCAAATCGCAAAAGAACTCTCAGATTTGGGTTTTAAAACTAATTTGGGTTATATGAGTTCTCCATGGGTAGGAATGAATTTACTCTCTTTAGATCAAAATACTGTATTAGTTGATGAAAGACAGGCAAAGATGATTTCACTGCTTGAGAGTTATAAATTAAATGTTATTACGGTAAATTTAAGACATATGTATACCCAAGGGGGAGGGATACATTGTGCAACACTTGATACCGTACGAGATAGTAAACTTGAAAGCTATATCTAAAGACAAAACATACAGAAAACCTAAAAATGGACCATTTGGTGTTATGTTTCACCATTTTCATTTAAAAAATAATCAAAAATTTGGACAGGGATCAATAAATAAAAATGAATTTGAAAAAATTATTATTTTTTTAAAAAAAAATTATGAAATTCTGAGCCCCCAGGAATGGTTGAATAAATTAGAAAAAAAAAATTTAAAGAAAAAAGATATATGCATTACATTTGATGACGCTCTTTTAAGTCAATATAATATCGCTCTAAAAATTTTAAATAAGTATAGATTGAAGGCATTCTGGTTTGTATATTCATCAGTTTTTAATGGAATTATTGACGACTTTGAAATTCACAGAAAATTTAGATCTAAATACTTCAAGAATTTTAATGAATTTTTTAAAAATTTTTTGAGATTTATAAACACAAGTCCTGATTACAAGAAAAAAAATAATTTTAAAATTTTTTATAAAAAAATGAAAAGATACTATCCGGTCTATACAGATGAGGATATAGAATTCAGATATTTGAGAGATCATGTTCTTAATGAAGAAGAATATAAAAATATTATGTCTAAAATGATCATTGTAAAAAAAACGAGTAAAAAAAAATTATCAAAAAATTTGTGGTTAAATAATTATCATCTTAAAGAACTTTCAAAAAGAGGTCATATTATAGGAATGCACGCCTATAATCATCCTTATAAATTATCTGAGTTAGATTATGAAACTCAAAATAATGAGCTAAAAAGAAATTTTAATCATTTGAAGAAAATTTTAAAAATAAATCCTGTCTCAATATCTTATCCAAATGGTTCATTTAATAAATATACTTTAAAAATTATTGAAAAATTGAAACTTAGGTGTGGTTTTATATCAAATATGAAAAGTTATAATTCAAGTTATAAAATGAAATTTACACTTAGAAGGTTAGATCATTCAAATATACTTAAAAATTTATTAGGTAAATAAAAGACTTTTTTTTCTTTTTTCTAAAATATTATTTAAATTTTGAGAAAACAATTTGTGATATTTGAATGTTTTCAAATATGAAGGTAAATTACATTTATTATTTGTTAAAATATTTTTTACGTGTTTTATAGTTTCCTCGCTCTGATATGGGGCTTTAAAATTATTCTTTGGGTTAAACTGATCATAATAAAAAATAGTTTTTCTTTGTTTAAGTTTAAAAATAAACTTTTCTTTCTTTTGTTTTTTTTTGTCTATAAGTTTTAGCTTATCACCAAATTTTGTTTTAACTGAAATATTTCCCTGTGTTTCAAAAAAACCTTTTCTTTTTGTTTCAAAAAATTTTTTATCTAATTTGTCAAAGTTTAAATCAAGATTACTTCGTCCAGTTAAATAAACAAATAAATCTAAAAAATGTACTGAGTTTGATAACAGTCCCCATTTAGATCCAGAAACAACTATTGAAACTTTTTCATTTTTAATAATTTTTTTTTTTAAATTTTTATAAATTGACCATGTTCGTCTTGGGCAATTTATCCAGCTTTTAATTTTTCTTTTTATGATAATTTTCTTTGTTAATTCATACTCTTTGGGATCTTGAAAAACTACTTTTTCAAAAATAAAAAATTTAACATTAAAATTTTTTACTATTTTCTTAAATATAGAAAATCTTACATTTGAATTTGTCGAAATAATTGTCAATAAAAGTTTATTTTTTACTGGGTTAAGATTTTTAAGAATAATTATTTTTTTTTTTTCCTTGATGCTATTTTTAAAATTTTTAATTTTTTCTATATCTATATCATAGATATATATTTTTTTGATTTTCTCGAGATTAATTAATGACTGGCAGTGTCTCAATCCTATGTTTCCAAATCCAACAATCAATACATTTGACATTAAAAAAAATTAGGATTTTTTCTTAACCATTTTTTTAATTGCATACTTGAAATCCAATTATTGTTTACATTTGACTTATAAGAAAAATTATTTTTTACCCTTTTTCCATTTTTACTCATCATAGAAAGTTTTTTTTTACTTAGAATTGAAGGTAAAATCTTATAATATTTTTTAAATTCATAAGTAAAAAAAGAGTCTTCAATGCTAATCATTTCTTCATGAAGTTTTTCTCCGGGCCTTATTCCAATTAATTTATAATTATTTTTTTTTTCACTGATCGCATTTGCAATATCTAAAATTTTTATTGACGGAATTTTTTTTACAAATATTTCTCCTCCTTGCATTTCGTCAATTGCCATCCACACAAATTCCACACACTCTTTTAAGCTTATTAAGAATCTTGTCATCCTTAAATCAGTAATTGGGATCTTAGGCTGTTTTGATACTATTGATTGGAAATAAGGTATTACAGATCCTCTGGAACCAATTACATTTCCATATCTTACAATTGAAAATTTTGTAGATTTTGTATTGTTTTCTAAGTTTCCAGATACAAATAATTTATCTGCAGCTAATTTTGTTGCTCCGTAAAGATTTATTGGATTACAAGCTTTATCAGTAGACAATGCAATTACATTATGTACTTTATTATTAATCGCAGCATTAATAACATTCATTGATCCATTAATATTTGTTTTAATACATTCAAAAGGATTAGTTTCAGCTGTTGGGACTATTTTTGTAGCAGCAGCATGAACTACACAATCAACTCCCCTCATGGTATTATTTAGATTTGTAAAATCACGAATATCACCAATAATAAACTCTATATTTTTAAAATTCTTATAACCTTGCTGCATATCCCATTGTTTTGATTCATCTCTTGAATAAATAATCATTTTCTTCGGTTTATATTTTTTAAGTGTCAAATTTACAAAGGCTTTACCAAAAGAGCCTGTGCCCCCTGTAATAAATATAGTTTTATTATTTAGATTTTTCATAAATCTTCTTTGTAACTTGTACGCTTTTTATAGCATCAAATAGAGTAACTGCACAATTTTTTTTATTTTTAAGTGCTTTATCTATTTCTTCAAATTGACGATAAAAACCTGGTTTAAATCTTCTATCATAAACAAAGTTTGTAAATAATTTATTTTTTCCATTTTTATTTATTTCTAATTTTTCGAGTGGGTTTAATTGAAAAAAAGAATTTTGACTCGATATATTAATTTTCCAATTTGCTGGAATGTTCCAATAAGACACATATCTTGCTTGATCACCACTCGAAAATAATATTTTTGAAGTGATAACTTTCTTTTTATTTTTTAAAATATTTTTATTTTCAAATTTAATTGGGTTTCCTCTTAAAAAAAAACTCATTAAATCGATTGTATGTATGGAATTAGCATACATCCAATATTTGATTACCTTATTATTATGACCATATTTTTTTGCAATATTAGTATCTTGTTGATCTTGAACATAAAGAAATAGTTTATTTTTTGATTTGAAGATTTTTTCTTTTAATTTTAATACGCTTCCTAAAAATCTTCTATTGTAACCGACAAAAAATTTTAATTTTTTATTTTTGTAAATTTTACAAATCTTATTTGCTTCACTAAAATTTAAACCTAAAGGCTTTTCAATAAATATATTTGAATCAGTTTTCATAATTTTTATTAACACATTGAATAACTTATCAGGTGGCAGACAAATGATTAGTAAATCATATTTCTTTTTTAAAAAAAGATTTATATCATCATAATAATTTTGAATTTTAAATACTTTTGCAAATTTTTTTGCATTTTTTTTTGTTTTACTAAATACTGATTTTAAATAATATTTTTTAAACTTTTTAATCACTTTGGCATGCTCTGAAGCAGTCTTACCAGATCCAATAAAACCTACATGAAATGTTTTTAAATTACTCATTATAAAGGTGTTTTAAATTTTCACTGAATCATTAATTATTTTGCAAATTTTTATTATATCCTTAGTTTTTAAATCTGGATAATTTCCAATATAAAAGCAATATTTATGTACATGTTCTACGTTTGGAAATTTTGTTAATTTATTTTTAAGTTTCATTTTTCTTACATAAGGCTGCCTGAGTTGGTTGCCTCCGCCGGCACTGCCTAGTCTGTATTCGATTTTATATTTGTCTAATTGTTTTAATATTTTAAAAAAAAGTTTAGAATTTTTTTTTTTTAAAATTACGTTAAAAGCATAATTACTCATACCTTTAATAAAGTAATCAGTAAAAAAATAATTTTTATCTAATAATGAGAGAAATTTTATAAAGTTTTTATTTCTTATTTTAATATTTTTATCTAGCCTTTTAAGTTGGGATAATCCTAAACATGCTCCAATTTCTGTGTTTCTCAAATTGAAACCCGGTATTTCAAAAATAAATTGGGAGTTTATGAATTTATTTTTTTTAATAAATTTTTTTTGGAATTCAATATCTTTTACTTCTCTAATTAAACCATGAGATCTTAACATTAGTAATTTATAATAATTATCCTTACTATTTGTTGATATCATCCCTCCTTCTATTGTGCTCATATGATGAGCATAATAAAAAGAAAAGTTAGAAGACCAGCCAAGAGTTCCTAATTTTTTATTATTATATTTAGCTCCATGAGACTCACATACGTCCTCAATGAGAAAGATTTTTTTCCTTTTTAAGTAATGTAAAAGTTTATTATTTATACAATTAAAACCTAATATATAACTAATAAAGACAGCCTTAGTATCTTTGTCAATTTTTGATATAATTTGATCAATATTCATCCCTAGATTTTCTAAATTTATGTCCACAAATACTGGTTCAAAACCTGAGTGAATGATTGATGCGATATCAGATGACCAAGTCAAAGTTGGAACAATTACCTTTCCTCCTTTTGGATATTTTAATTTTAAAAGTTGTAAAGAAAGTAAATTTGCTGAGGAGCCAGAATTAACAAAGACACTATATTTGACACCTAGCCATTTTGACCAATAATTTTCAAATTTTTTTACTAATTTCCCTTGAGTAAAATTTTCTGTTGTTTTTAGATATTTTATTAAAGAGCTTTTGTCTCTTTTTGTAATATTATTTTTCATTAATGGAAAATTGAATCTATTCATATTAGAGCTCGATAATTTTATTAAACTTTTTGAGAAGTTCTGTTTTATGTGTAACCATAATTATTGTTTTATCTTCCAATTTTAATAGATTTTCTATAATTTTTTCCTCTGTCATTCTATCTAATGCGCTAGTCGGCTCATCTAATAAAATAACCTCACTATCCTTATAAATTGCTCTTGCAATAGAAATTCTCTGCTTCTGACCCCCAGATAAGTTAACACTACCCGGCCCAAGGAATGTATTTATACCAGATGAAAAGTTTTTTATTTCTTCGTCTAAACAAGAAACTTTTAAACTTTTTTCTAATTTTTTAATATCTACTTCGTCATATGATAAGGATATATTGGCTTTTATGGTATCATTTATTATTACAGGGTTTTGAGGAACATAACTAGTATTTTTAAGCCAATCTTCTACATTTTCATAAATATTTAATTTCTCATCTAATAATACTTGTCCACTCGTAGGTTTTAAGAAGCCTAATAGAATATTTAATAATGTTGTTTTCCCGCAACCACTTTTACCAACTATACCAACTAAATCATTTTTTTTTATTGAAAATTCTAAATTTTCCAAAATTTTATTTCTTTTTTTATCATTATTAAAAGAAAAACTAATTTTTTTTACATCAATTTTATTTTCAAAATTTATCTTTACTGTTTTTTCTTTTTTCTCTTCTAAATTTGATAGTTCTAATTCATTTATAAAATTATTAATTATATATTTATTTTTTTTCAAATTTTGAAACAATGTTGAAAAACGAGATACTGCAGGAATTAATCTATAAGAGCCTGCTAAAAATAATGACATAATTTCTGGAAAATCAGTGAAGTTTTTTGTTTTCAGTAAGTAATATATAAGTATTACAAACGAAATTATTAGGATAAATTCAAAAACTGGTTTTGGAAGCTCACCTATAATCGATGTATTTCTTTTGGCTAATAAATTTTGCTTTTTATAGTCTCTAAAAATATCTGAGAAAAATTTAAGTTTTGAATAAACTTTTATTTCAACGATGCTGTTAAAACACTGAATAGCAAAATTATTAATTTTATTTGAACTTTTTACCCAAATTTCTCCATATTTAATCGATAATTTTTTTAGAAAATAACCTGAAACTATAGCAATAAATAGAATTAGCAAAACGAGGAAAAATGTAATTTCAGTTTGATGATAAATTAACAAAAGTGCAATTGCTGTAAAAATAACGATTTCGGAAATCAATTGTAACAAATTGAGGAGTGAACTTGAAAAATTTGATACCTCAACACTTAAGAAATTATTAAAATTTCCTACGGAATAATTTAAGAAAAAATTATATTCCTTAGATAAATATTTTTTAATGAGCCTATAAGATATAATTTCCTCAAATTCGTTTATGAAATTTAGTTTCCACCAAGCAAAATAAATTAATAATTGATTTTTAATGAAAAAAATTAGTAGTAATGAAATTAAAGATATAAAAATCAAGTTTTCAAAACTCATTGAATTAAGGTAATCAGTTAAAAAAAAATTTAATTCGACTTTTTTTTTAAAAAAAATCTGCGAAATTGGAAGAATTATGAATACTGCTGTAAATTCTGCAGCTGTGACTAAAATTAATAATAAATAAAAGTATACAATTTTTTTTTTTAATTTTTTATCAATAGTTTTAAAAATTTTTAACATTATCTCATCTGTGTCTGTTTTACTTCTTCGTATACTTCTGGATATTTTTTAATTGTTTTTAAAATTAAACCCTTTTTAATGTTTGTTCTATCAGATAATAAATATTTAAATATTTGAAATAAATTTAAAATTCTAGAAATAAAACTTCTTTTATTATTTGAGTTTATTTTATTAGTTTCTATTAGCCTTTTTGACATGAACATTTTTTCTAATTTTTTATAATTTTTCTTTTTTTTATATTTATTACCAAATATCTCTCTTGATAAAAATTTGAGAGCAATTTTATAAATATTGTTATCTGTGAACTCTACTTGTGGTTTTACTCTAAAAGATCTTTCTCTAGAAATATATGGTTCATTTATTTTTTTAATGTTGCCATGATAATAAAAAAGAAAACAAGGAATTAATTCCAAAAAGATAACATCTTCTCTTTTAAGTTTAGTTGAAATTTTCCAGACTTTTTTGTAAATGTCTGCTCTAAACATTGCATAATTTAAAGGCGCGAGTTTTCCATCAAGATATTTTAAAGCTCTATCAAAACTTTTCCCTTTAGTTGGTTGATAATTTATATTTGTGTATTTGATAGGCATAAATTTGTAAAAATTTAAATATTTAAAATCTAAAATTTTTGAATGTATGTAATAATCTCCATGAACTCCTATGTAATCCTGATTTTTTTCTAGAAATTTTATTGATTTTATTAAACCATTTAAAAGAAAAAAGTCATCATCTGCTATTGTAACAACATATTTAGTATTGATTTGATTTAAAATCTTCGAAATTTTTATATTTGCATTTTTTCCTGGTAGATAAAAATATAAATATGGAAGGTTTTTAGTATTTTTTTTTTTTTTCGATGAGTCTATTATTATAACTTTCATCTTATATTCAATTCTATTTAAATACTCTACTAGTCTCTTAAAAGTATAGTTTCTGTTGTTTGTGGGTATAACTATAGTGAGCTTTTCAAATAATGATGCTTTCATTATTATTTTTCTGATAAATAATCTGCCAAGGAAACTAACCAAACATGATGGGTCATCTCAACATAATTATATTTTTTAGAATTTACCCATAAATTTATGTTTCCCATTTTTTTCAAGGGGTTATTTACATCAAAACCAGTAAGAGTTATTAGAAAAATATTTTTTTTTTTACATTCTTTAGCAGCATTTATAATATTTTTTGATTTACCGCTGCTACTTATTAATATGCACATATCTCCTTTGATTGCATAATTTTTTAGAGATTGGGAGACCCAATTTTCATATCCATAGTCATTAGCAAAACAAGTAATTAAATTTGACTCATTAAAAGTAATTGATCTTATGCCAGCAATTTTTGTAAAATCTACAGCTACGTGATTAGCTATAGAAGCACTTCCTCCATTTCCAGCTAGAATTAACTTATTATTTTTTTTTAGTTTTTTTAGTTGGTCTATAATCATTAAGAATTTATCATTTTCAAAATCAGATATTAGTTTTGAAAGATCTAGATAATAGTCTTTTAAAAAATTATATTTTTTAATTTTCATTAAAATTTATTAATCTGTTTTTAATTTTATAAGTTTTTTAACTTTTCGTGGTGATTTTTTCATATATTCCTCAGAATAATTTAAATTGAATTTGGTCCAATCCGGCATATATTTAACTGTATACATATAACTTAATATTCTTCTAGTTTTATTAGATTTATTTTTCATACTACCGTGTGCTAGTGCTTCAGTAAATATTACTGCATCTCCTGGATTTATATTTAGATGTACAAGACAATTTTTATTATTTTCAGGATTATTATTATATGGTCTTACAAAATTAGATTTGTGAGATCCAGGAATCACTGCAAAACCTCCATCTTTCTCAGTATTATTACAAAGAGGTATTAAAATTTTTGTGATATTTGAAAAAATAACTCTATCTTTAACATAATAGAATACTTTAGGATGATGAGGCATGTTACCCATATGTAAATATGTGTAAGTATTTTTTTTTAATTTAGTCATAGCTACAGCGTGATTTAATCTATAAAAGTCAGAATTACCTGTTACTCTTTTAATTAATTTCAAAAATATTGGATTTACTGCAAATTTTTCAAATAATTTATCTAGTTCCAGGATATTTGATATATAAAGATCTTTATCATTTTTCTTTTTTCCAAAAAAAACATTATGGGGTAATTCATTTGGTTTTTTTTTCTCAACTTGCGAAAGTTTTTGGTTGGCTTTTTTTATATCATTCTTATTTATGACATTTCTTAAAATAAAGTAGCCATTAAGATCAAATAAATAATCAAACTCTTTAAGCTTCATTGTGAAATATATTTATCATCATTAACTAATAGCTTATTTTTATTTTCATTTCTATAAAAAGTTTTAACTTTAATTTTTGAGTCATGTAATAAAATATCTTTAAAAATATTTTCTGAATTTTTAATTTTTGATCTTGTATCATCAAACAAGTATACAAATTTTTTACAAATAATTTTATCAATTAGATTTTTTTTAATATTCGCAGTAGGATCAGTTATTACAAAAAAATCAACATCTAGATTATTTTTTTTTATATAATTGTAAGCTTCATAAGACGAAAATCCTAAAGAAATAACTGTTCCCTTTTTACCTTTTTTATATTGAAAAATATTTTGATTTTTAAAATGTTTTACTAATTTTGGAGAATTTTTATTTTTAAAATTTTTTTGGCTTAAACAAAATATATTAAAATTTTTTTTTTTTATTTGTTTTAAGCTAACATTTATATCATCAGGAAATATAAGATATCTGCAATTAACAAAACTTAAACTACTTAACTCTTGAAGAGCATGCAATCGTGACTGTGGTCCCTCAAAACCACTATCAACAATATAAGTTATAATAGAGAATGATCCAATTTTGTTTTTAAATTGTACATAATTGTAAGTATTCACAATTTGATCCATACCTAATAGTAAAAAATCAAGTTGTTTAGCAAAGTATATTGCAAATTTATTTTTTAACATAAGACCAAGACCAAACCCTATAAGTGTTGCCTCAGAATTCTGAGTATTGTAAATTTTTACATTTTTAATATTCTCAATACCCGTTGTTAAACCTGATATTCTAGATCCAAATGTGATATTTTGCCCAAAAAATATTGAATTTTTTTTTACATTATTTTTTAAAAACTTTCTGAAACTTTCGATTATCATAAATATTTTTTCAACTTATCTTTAATTAAATAAATAATGTCTTTTTTTGAATCACTCAGTAGAATATCATCAACAAAATCAAGTTTCATTGGCCCGTGATGATAATGAATAACTTTACTTTTTGTCAAAATGTCTCCTAATGTCTTTACTTCAAACTCACAAACAACCGGTTGACTTAATTTTCTAATGTTTTTAACAACGTTAGAATATGTTTTTATATTTTTTATAATATTCTCTCTTTTAAAGTTGTAATACTTTAAACCAATTGAAGACGCCATTTTTTTCAAATTTATCTCACATCTTCTTTGTTTAATATTTGTTGCCATAGAAAAATTATTGTTTTCGACTAAGAAAATTATTCTTAAATTTAAATATTTTGACAAAATTAAACTCTCATAAAATGTACCTTCTTCAATTGCACCATCTCCTGTGACACATACCACTACAGATCTCTCATTTTTTTGCGCCTCTGCAACGCCACAAGCAACTGGCAAATTATTTCCTAAAATGCTCGATGTATACTTTATTGGTGAATGATTATCTAAAAAGTTCATAGAACCTAGACTTGGGTATTTTACATTATTTTTTTTTTTAAAATTGTTGTAAATTTTTTTTGCATTTTTAGAAAATAATGAAGTGTAATGAATATTTCTATGAGTTAATAAGATAACATCTTTTTTTATGTTAAAATTTGACCTTACTAAAGAGGAAACAAATTCGTGTCCAAAACCCATATGTATTGGTAAATTATATTCTCCTTTTTTCATATAGGTATTAACCATTATCTGAAATTTTCTGCTTTGCGCCGCAAAGTTAAAGACTTTTTTATATATGTTCATTTAAAATTTGTTTAATTCCTGTTTTAATATCAATGTATGGTTTCCATTTAACATTTCCTATTGATTTAGAAATTTCTACATTTCTTATACTTGGTTTTTTTGGATTAAGCTCAATTATTTTTATTTTTTTTTTTTTTAAACGACTTGTTAGATCAATTATTTTTTTTAAATTTACTTTTTCAGGTCCTTGGATATCTGAAATACAGTTTTGTTTGAACTTTAATGATTTAAATATTGCATCAACAATATCATCAATGTGAATAAAAGATCTCATAGTTTTTTTTGAGCCTATCTTAATTATATTATTCTTTGAAATATAATTTACTATTGACTCTACTGCTGTTAAATTTTTTTTTCTCTTGCCATAAATTATACCAAATCTTAAAATACAATATTTTACCATATTTTGATTTCTAATTATTTGCTCACCTAAATATTTTGATGACGCATAAAAATCTTTAATAGAATAATAATCTAATTTATCCTTATAACTATGTTTTTTCCTTTTTGAATTTTCATATACCCATTCTGTGGAAGCAAATATTATTTTTGGTATTTTTTGGCTGATAGCAAAATTTAAAATATTTAATGTTCCAATCACATTAACATTAAAAGTCTTTTCTGGGTTTTTATTTCCATCTTTTTCATTTGAGATGGCAGCTAAATGAATAATACTTTTTATATTATATTGTTTTAAAAATTTTAATTCATTTTTTTTTGTAATATCTATTTTAAATGAATTTGCTGACTTATTTTTTTTTAAATCAATTCCTATAAATTTACTTTTTTTTTTATTTAGTTTTTCAATTAAATTTTTTCCTATATAACTTGATGATCCTGTAATTAATATTGTCATTTTGAGACTTGAATTTATAGCTAATACCTTTATTAATTTAAAATCTTTTTACACAAAAATGATATTTATAAAACAAAAAATTGACGGTGTTTTTTTAATTAAACCTAGTTTATTTAAAGATAGAAGAGGTATTTTTAGAAGGCATTTTTCTAGAAGAGAATTTGAAAATAATAAATTAAAATCTGATGTTTTGCAGGCAAATGTTTCTGTAAATTTTAAAAAAGCCACGTTACGCGGTTTTCATTACCAAAAGAAACCGTATCAAGAAGATAAAACCATGTCGTGTATAAGTGGCGAAATTTATGATATAGTTGTTGATCTTAGGAAAT
Source organism: uncultured Pelagibacteraceae bacterium (assembly GCA_902534465.1). Classification (GTDB taxonomy): domain Bacteria; phylum Pseudomonadota; class Alphaproteobacteria; order Pelagibacterales; family Pelagibacteraceae; genus Pelagibacter. Next base: position 6,661 of record CACAPU010000011.1, on the reverse strand, counting down.
CATCGAAAACTTATCTAAAATGGCTTGGATTTAAACTTTCAGAAAAAAATAAATTATCTATTCATATTCCAAAAGGTTGTGCAAATGCATTTTTAACTATAAAAGACAATACTGTTGTTCACTACTATTGTTCACAAAATTATAGTCCTAAATATGAGGGTGGGGTCAATTATTTAGATCCATTATTTAAATTTAAATGGCCAATTAAACCAAAAATAGTATCCAAAAAAGATAAAAACATACCTTATTTTTAAAATAAAATATTTAATGAATATATTAATTTCAGGTGCATCGGGATTCATAGGAAAAAATCTTTTAAGAAAAATAAATAAAGAAACAAATCTTATTTCAGTAATTTCAAGAAAAAAAATTAGAAATCAAAAAAAGATTAATTTAATTTATTCAGATATTAAAAATATCAAAAAAAAAATTTTATTTTTAAAGTCCTTAAAGCCAACTGTTTTAATTCATTTGGCATGGGAGGGAATACCAGATTATGGATCAAGAATTTCAAAAAAAAACCTCTCGCAGCAAAAAATATTTTTTAGAGAAATTAATAAATTAAAAACTATAAAAAAAATTATAGTCACAGGTTCTTGTTTTGAATATGGTTTATTAGAGGGATGTTACTCAGAAAGCTCAAATATAAAAGTTAAAACTCCATTTTCTGAAGCTAAAATTAAATTATATAAATTTTTAAAAAAAAATTTGCACACGAGCGTATCACTTGTGTGGTTAAGATTATTTTATGTGTATGGCAAAGGTCAAAGAACAAAAGGTTTAATACCCTATTTACTTAAAAATACTCAAAAAAATAGGAAAATAGTTTTAAATGAACCAAATGCTGGTAGAGACTTTGTTAATGTAGATGATGTATGCGAAGCAATATTGTTGTTTTTAAAAATAAATAAAAATGGAATTTATAATGTAAGTAATGGTAAAGCTTTTACACCATTATTTTTAGCTAAATATTTAAAAAAAAAAACTGGTTCTAGCTCTCAGTTAATTTATGAAAAAAATAAAAAGAAAATTTTATTTTATGGTAAAAATAATAAATTGAAAAAATTAGGATGGAAACCGAATTATGATATTCACAATGGATTGGTTGAATTATTAAAAATTTAAATTATTCACCACCAGAAACAGATATTATTTGACCAGAGATAAAATTGCTTTTTTTATCCATTAGAAAATCAACTAAATTTGAAATGTCACTTGGAGATCCAGATTTATTTGCTGGAATAAGTTTCTCTCTTTTTTTAAATTCTTTTAAAGAATATCCTATTAACTTTGTGCTTTTATTTGTTTTTATCAGTCCTGGTCTAATAATGTTAATTCTAATTTTGTTTTTAGAAAAATGCTTTGATAAATATTGTAAAGAGTAATCTAGGGCCAATTTGGATATGAAATAAGGAAAATTCTTTTTAGAACCATAAAACTTAACTGTATTAGAACTAATATTGATTATATCTAGTTTTTTCTTTTTCTTTAAATTTTGTTTTAAAATTGTAGAAATTATTTTAAGTGGAGATAAAAAATTAATTTTAAGTGAGTCATTAAATTCATTATCACTCAAATATTCAAATTTTTTATACGGATTACTATCTCCAACATTGTTAATTATTAAATCAATATTTTTTGATTTAAGAAAATTAATTTTTTTAGATTGTCCTTTTAAAGTTTTAAAATTAATTTTAACAGCAATAATATTTTTTTTTTCAAAATTGGGTTTCTTTTTTGAGAATGTACAATAATAATTATTATTTTTTTTATATATTTTGTTAATTATTGCGTTGGCTATATCACCATTTATACCTAAAATTAATATATTCATTTTTACTTCGCTAAAATTATTTCTGTGCCTCTTTTATAAACCTTTATATTTTCTGTAATATATTTTTTTTTTATCTTATTTTTTATTTGTCCAATTAGTAAAATGAATCCACCTCCGCCAGCTCCAAGCAATTTACCTCCCAAATTTTGATTATTTGATCTTAATAATATTTTATCAACTAAATTAAATGTTATCATTTTTGAGAGAGTTTTTTTTAAAAACCAACTTTTATTTACTAGCTTAATTAAATTTTTTAAATCTAATTTTTTTTTTTTTTTAGTTTGAATATAAAATTGATCTGCCATATTTTTTAATTGGATAAGGTTATCTAAATTTTGTTTAAATTTTTTTTTTTGGGACTCAAGCACAAGGTTTGCATTTCTAGTTTTCATAGTCCAAAGTAAATTCATAGGTTTTAAATTTCTAACACAATTTATTTTTTTTATAATAACCTTATCATTTTTTAAATATCGAGTATAAATCAATCCTCCAAATACTGCCGGTATATGATCCTGTTTTCCGATTGGGCTCCGGATGATTTTAATTTCTATGTGTGTAGCAATCTCATAAATTTTTTTTTTTGTTATTTTTATGGTTTCAAGTTTACAAATTGCATTAATTAAGCCAACTATAAAAGCACTTGATCCACCTAATCCAGATCCAGTAGGAACATCAGCAACAACCGATATATATAGTTTTTCTTTAATATTAAAATATTTTAAAGTTTCTCTTATTATTGAGTTTTTAATCTTATCTATGCTTAGAGTATTTTCGCTATCATGATAGTTCAATCTATAATTTTCAATAAAATATCTTGAGTGTCTTTTAATTGTTACATAAACAAATTTATCTATTGCAGTATTTATTGTTGCACCATTAAACTTTTCATAAAAATAGGGTATGTCAGTTCCCCCACCCAAAAAACTTACTCTCAATGGCGTTTTTGATACTACATAACTTAATTTTTTTTTCACAGATTTATGTTACGTATTTAAATATGGTCGTTGTTTTTTATTTTATTTCTCCAAAAATTTAAAGTATCTACTAATATATCATTAAATTTTAATTTAGGTTTCCATCCCGTAATTTTTCTAAATTTATAAGTATCCGCAATTAATCTTGGTACATTTGTAGGTCTAACAAATTTTGGAACAATTTTAAATTGTATATTTTTTTCATTTGACATGCTGATTAATTTTTTTAATGCATCTCTAAAAGTAAAAGTATTTTTCTCTTTTTCCTCACTTCCGACTAAATAAAGTTCACCAGGTTTACATTTTTGAGTAGATAGCCAGTATGCCTCTACAATATCTTTCACATGAGTAAAATTCCTCCTATCATCTATTTCACCAACTTCCATAAAAGGTTTCATTAATTTATTTTCAATCAATGCAATCTGATAAGCATACCAAGAAATTCCAAAAACTTTTTCTCTTCTTGGTCCCTCATGATTAAATGATCTAGTTCTAATTACTTTAAGATTGTAAGATTTGTAATAAACATAACCAATTAAATCTTGTGCTATTTTACTTACTGCATAAGGATTTACTGGTCTTAGAACAGTCTCAGGTGTGATTGGGATTTCATTTTTTTTTATCATTCCATATTCCTCACCAGAACCTGGAATATGAAAAATTGTTTTTGTGGAATACTTTTTTATGCTTTCTAAAAAATTTAAAGTTCCATTATAATTTACCGACATATATCTATTTGGATGGTCCCAAGAAGGACTGACGAAACTTTCAGCTGCACAATGGAAAATAATATCAAATTTATTTTTTTTTATTAAATTATCTACAGAAATTCCATCTGTAATATCGCAATCAAATAGTACAATTCTATTTAAAATATGTTTAATATTTTTTAAATTTGATAAGTGCCATCTTTTAATTCCATAAACCTTGATGTTTTTTTTTTTTAATAAAAAATCTGCTAAATGTGATCCTACAAATCCTGTAATACCTGTAATTAAAACTTTTTTTTTCATAAATTTAATACCACGTTTTTTGACTATTTTTCCATGCAAGTTTTGCCGTATTAAGATCGTATATATTATCAATTGGCAAATAAAAATGCTTGTTTTTACTAACCCTTATATCAAATTTTTTTGTATTGTTAAGTATATATTGTTCAAAATTAAAATCTTCTTTATTAATAAATCTAAAAACACTATTGTTTAAAAACATCCAACCAGAGTTTACCCATTTATTTTTATTTATTTTTTTTTCATTATAAGAAACTAATTTTTCCTTTTTAAATTTTGCCACCCCAAATTTTTCAGGTGGATTAGAAACAGTTAAAATTATGTCATTAAAATTAATTTTTTTTTTATTTGATTTAAAATTATTTTTTGAAATTTTTAAAAGTGTGTCGCCATATAACAATACAACATTTCTATCTTTAATAATTTTTTTTACTTTTTTAAGTCTTTTTGATGTTGAGCTATCAGCACTAGAATATGAAAATAAAACCCTGACATCATTATTATTTGTTTTTTTTTTTATAATTTTTAATATTTTATTAGAATCATCCATAATATGATTTTTTACATATTTTTTTATTTTGAGTGAAAAATGTCCTATACACATAACTATTTCTTTAATTCCTAAAATTCTTAATTGTGTATAAAGATGAGAAAGAATATTGAAATTACCTACTTTTAAAAGAGATTTATGGTTATTCAATGTATAATTCCCCATTCTTTTTCCTTTTCCACCAAGCAAAATAACTGCAATAAGATTTGAATTTGACACCGTAACAAATTTATATTTTATTCTTTACTTCTTCAAAATTTCCAAAGGAATTATGCCATCTAGAAATAGTAATTTTTTTATTTTTAATAAATTTTTTAATTGTAGGAAAAAAATTTTTATCTTTGTAATTAATTCCAATAGAGAATTTATTATCATAGTTATTATCAGCAATTATTAATACTTCAGATTTTTTTATTGAGAATGATCCATGCGCAAAACCTCTTGGTGTATATAAAATCTTTCTAGAAGACAATTTAAATGGGAATATTTTTCCAAACGTTCTGCTTGATTTTCTCAAATCTATTGTAAACCAGATTAATTCTCCAGATAAAAGTTTAATAAATTTAGCTTCACCATACTTTCCCGTTTGCATGTAAATTCCTCTAAATACATTTTTATTATATTTTGAGATTTGTACCTCAATAACTCTAAAATTATTCTTTTTAAAAATTTTTTTATCATAAAATTTATCTAAATAACCACGTTTATCTTTAAGAAATTTACCTTTAAAAAGATACGGATAATTTATTTTATTTTTTTTCATTTTTTTAAAAAGTTTTTCAATTCTTTAATCCAATTTTTTTTAAAAAAAAGTGACTTATCATCTACCATAATATCATAGCTTGGCTTTCCAAAGAAAACTTGGTCATATTTTAATTTCCATTTATCCAACTGCTCGATCGTTAATTTTTTAATTTTTTTTTCTGCTTTTACTCTATTGTTTTTATATCTCCCCATATACCTAGCTGTAAACAGTGTAATTTTATAACCTTGATCGTAGAGATTGTTTATAAATACAATATTTTTTTTTATTGGTTTAGATTTTTTATAATTGTTGTTTTTTGTTAATGTACAAATCACACCATCTATATCAAAACATAGAGATTTTAAGTTTTTTTTACTTCTCATTAAATTAAAATATTTCTCTCTCGAGCCTAAAGGCTTCTGCAAACTCTAAACCAGATTGCATACCTCTGTACCTTGCTAGTATTTCAATTCCCTTATTTGATCGTGGATGGGGTAATTTGTGATTTTCATTTTTAAATTTACTCCATGCTTTCATTTTAATTTTAAAATATTTAGAAATATCAACATATGTATTAGGACTAAACGTTTTTTCAAATTTCCAGTTACCACTACAAACAATTTCAAATGAATAGACAGATTTTAAATGAGAATTTTTTTTTGGCCGAGAAGCTACTTCTACTGCGTCATAGGTAAGTCTATGATCAATGTTTACTTCAGATCTATTATGAGTAAATATAATATTTGGTTGAAATAAATTAATTTCTCTTTCAATTGATTTTACCAAGTTTAAAAGAGGTATCTCATCAAATCTTGTACAAAGTCTATCTTCGAATATATAATTTTTAATTCCCAAAACTTTTAAAGAGTTTATACATTCTTTTTTTCTTGTAATCTGTGCTTTAAATACTTTTTTACTGTTTAAATTTTCTCCATAAAATCTTGAAGTAACGCCTTCACCCAAATATAAAATTTTAATTTTTGATCTTAAAGATAATGCCTTCGCAAGCGTACCTCCACACCCTAGAACATCATCGTCAGGATGGGCTGCTACTACTAGTATTCTTGAATTTATTAGTCTCATTTCTTTAAATTTATTATCTGAATTTACAGTATTCTTTTAGGTTTTTAATTCAATTACAAATATAAAAATTTTATTTATAAATGAAATATATGTTATTAAAAAAAAATGAAAACTAAAATCTTAATTTCAGCAGCAAATGGAATTATTATGAATAGTTTAATAAAAATTCTTAAGAAAAATTTTTACATAGTTGGTGTAGATAATCAACCCTATGGTAATGCACCAAATATTTGTGATGAGTTCTATTTATCGCCTAAAGGTGATGATACAAAGTTTTTAACTTTTTTAAAAAAAATTGGAAAAAAAATAGACTTTATTTTTTTATTTGTAGATGAAGAAATCTTGTTAATAAATAGGAATATTAATAAACTAGGTAATATTAGAAAAAAAATAATACTTTCTGAAAGTAAAACTTTAGAAATTTGCCTAAATAAATTGAAATTTCATGAGTTTTGTATTGAAAAT
>CACAPU010000010.1 GCA_902534465.1 uncultured Pelagibacteraceae bacterium | reverse complement strand
CAACCAACTAAGGATATAACCTTAGATGATATTAAAAATAAGATATTTAAATCAACTGCTAAAAAAGAGGTTATTGTAAAATTATCTAATAAAATTACTTTTTCAAAAAAAAATTTACCAATCATTGCTGGACCTAATGGTGTAGAAAATAGGGAGCTAATTTTCAATGTTGCTAAATTCTTAAAAAAGATTGGAGTGAATATTTTAAGAGGACATGCTTATAAACCTTTAACATTTCCATACAGATCTAAAACGTATAAAGAATCATTGAGTGAAGGAATGGACTGGATGGATGAGGTTAAAAGACATCTTAACATGAAAGTTGTGACTGAAGTTACTGAGATAAGACATTTGGACAGAATTAATAGCACTGCAGACATTCTCCAAATTGGATCTAGAAATATGCAAAACCTTGAACTTTTGAGAGAAGTTGCATTGACTAAAAAACCCATTATTTTAAAAAGACATTTTGGTGCAAGTTTAAGAGATATGCTTGGAGCATCAGAGCATATTTTGGTTGAGGGAAATAATAAACTTATTTTATGTGAGAGAGGAGTTTCAGTTCCACATACTCATAAGGACACCTCAAGGTTCATGCTAGATGTTCAAGCTATAGTAGCTTTAAAAGAATTAGTAAAATTTCCTGTAATTTCTGATCCATCTCATGCCTCTTTTTGGGCACCTTGGGTATCCCCACTTGCATGTGCCTCCGTTGCGGCTGGCTGTGATGGCTTGATAATTGAAATGCACCCTAGACCAAAAGAGTCAGCTGTTGACCCACTACAACCTCTTAATTATAAAGAGTTTAAAAAATTACACATTAAATTAAAAAAAATAAGTAAATTATTTAATAAAAAAATTGTGTGACTTATAATTGTTATATTATTGGATATCCGTTAAATAATCCAAGATCAGTAAAGCTTTGGAAAAATTTTTTTAAAAAAAAAAAGATTCCATCCTCAATGGAACCTTATGAAGTAAAAAAAAAATATTTAAAAAAATTTTTTTTTAATATTAAAAAAAATAAAAAATTTCTAGCCTCAGCAATAACTACACCGCTTAAGATTGATGCCTTTAAATATGCGTTCACTGATGATGTATGTTCAAAAAGATCAGAGTCATTCAATCTAATTATAAAAAAAAATAATAAAATTTATGGTTATAACACAGATATTTTAGCGTTATTGAAAATTATAAATAAATTTAAATTCAAGAGTGTTCTTATCATAGGTTTAGGTGGAGTTGGATTAGCTTTAGCAAAAGTTTTGAGACATAAAAAAAATGTAATTTATACCCTGTCAAGAAATACAACTATAAAAAATGATAAAAAAGTTGTTAGTTTTAGAAATGTAAATGAAATAGACTTTAATAAAATAAATCTAATAATAAATTGTACCCCACTTGGTAGTGACTTAAAAAAACAATATATTAAAAAATCACCATTGAGTATAAAAACACTACAAATTGTAAAAAGTAAAAAAATTAAAATTATAGATATAATTTATAAACCTAAAAAAACATTACTTTCAAAAATGTGTAAAAAATTAAATATTAATTATAGTAATGGAATAGAAATGAACACTTTTCAGGCTAAAATTGCGCTAGATAAAATAAATTCTTATCTAAAGAAAAATGGCACCTAAAATAATAAAACAAATTTTATTATCTTTGAATAGAAATATATTTTTTAGGAAATTATTTAGTTTTTTAAAAAAAATTGATAACTTCGAAAAAGTTAATGTAAATAACAGAGAGATCTTCATCTTAGATATGAATTATACTACTAACTATAGAATTAAAACTTTTTTTTCAAAGGAACCAGAAACATTAAGCTGGATTGACAAATTTAAAAATAAATCTGTATTTTGGGACATTGGTGCTAATATAGGATTGTATTCTTTATACTCACAGTTTTTAGATAAAGAAATTGAGGTAGTTTCTTTTGAACCATCTATATTAAATTTGCCATCATTGATTAAAAATATTCATAAAAATAAATTAGAAAATAATATATCTGTCATAACTAATCCCATATATAATAATAGTTTAATAAATAAATTTAATTTATCTGATATTGAAGAAGGAGCAGCTAATTCAAATTTTACTAATACTGAATTAGCTTATAGCCCAAAGTTATCTTACAAAACAAATTCTTTAGATTTCAAAAATATAAAAGCAATATATGATATAAACACGCCTGATTATGTTAAGATAGACGTTGATGGAAATGAATTTCAAATATTAGAAAGCTTACTCACAAATTATCAAACTATCAAAAGTATTTTAATTGAGGTAAATAAAGATGCTGATAAAATTGAAACAATTTTAAAAGAAAATAATTTTCAAAATACTTTTAAAAAACATAATAGAAGCAATCAAATCTGGGAAAAAACTTGAAATAGTAAAATCATTAGTATATCAAGCAATATCTTTATATGAAGAAAATACTTACTGAAAACAAAACAAATATACTTTCAAGTCTTATTTTTTTTCTAGTCTTTTCTCTTGCAATTGTTTTCTATCTTTACGTAATAAATAAAAATGAGAGTTATTTATTAAAATACAGGTTTGAATATGATAAAAAATTAATAGATACTTCCTATTTTACCATGAATATTTTACCAAAATTCAATAGTGCCGAATTTGAAAGAGGTGATGAATATTTTTTAGAGTGTGAAACAAAGTCTGAATGTGAATTAAAACAAAAAAACATGAAAAAATTGTCAATCTCGATTAATAATAGTTTATGGAAAACAACAAAAAAATTTATTGATAAAGAATTTGAGGTTAAAAATAAATCTTTAAAAAAACCAAGTAGTCTGGATGATGCTGTTGAAACGATTAATGAAAAAAGTTTCAAAGACGAACAAATATTTTTTTTCATGTATGATGAAAAAGAGGCAATTGATATAAGTAGCTACAGATATTTATTAAATGTTGAATATTTACTTAACGAAGATAATCCAAATTTATTTATTGTTTCTACTAATTTAATCGATAACACATTTAATAAAAAATTTAGTCAATTTTTTGCAATATCAGTTTTAAATTTTTTTATTTCACTTCTATTCTTTCTTGTTTTATCAAATATAAAATCAAAAAAATAAAAAATTAAATAGCTACTTATAATTAACAACATCCATTTTTGTCTAAGAGATATTCCTAAATTGTACGATGTCAAAGGAACAAAGGAATTATAAATTAAAATATAAATAAATAAAATATTGTAATATTTTATTTTTTTTACGAATTCTAAAAATAATTTAAATTTTAAAAAAACTGTTAAGAAAAAAACACATATTAATAAAAAATTAAATAAATTTTGAATGGTAATTAATAAATACAAAGGGTTTATTGTTAATTTTAATGGATAAAAATAGTACATTATATATCTTTTAAAGGTAGTTGTTTCATCAAGGCTAATTGTAAGTGCACCATCGTAATATGAAGTATTACTTGCCTTCATTGAATTAACTCTGTTTATCAAATCATTAAAAAAATTTAATGAAAATTCAAAATTATATTGCTTGAAAATAAAAATGGTTATCACAAAAACAGGTAACATTATTACAATATTAAATAAAATTAAATTTCTAATATTCTTACCTAAAATAAACATTCCATTTATAAATAGAACTAAAGAAACTATTAAAATGAAAGAAATAAATGGTCTAAAAATAAATAGTATAATTATACTTAATAAAAGAATTTTATAATTAATCTCATTTTTTGATATGGATAATAAAAAAAGCGACATACCAAAAAATATAAAATTTTCCTTCAAAAGAGAGTTGCCCCAAAATAAAATACCTGAGTTTATTAGCATGAAAAAAATTAGAAAATAAAAAATATTTTTAAAAAAATAAAATTCTCTAACTTTTATATAAAATATTAAAAAGGTCATAGAGCTCAGAACATTTAAAGAAAGAGCTAAATTCAAATAGTTTATACCTAAAATTTTATATAGAGACGCAATTTTAATTAATGCTTCATTTCTTATTCCAAATTCTACCATATCATTGTGGTATGGCTTTCGGTACCAACCCAGTGAGTCTGTGCCCTGGCTATTTTCAAATAAAATATAAATTAAAAAAAAAATAAAATTTCCGAGAATAATTAAGGTAGTTATACTATAATCTATACCATAGTTTCTTGCTATTAAAATTGGAATTACAAAATTCAAAATAAAAAAAGTAACAAGCAAAATTAAATTTATTGATAATATTGTCGAAATATGTGAAGTTAAATAATAAATCATTTATCTAAAGTGAACTTAAAAACATTTATTAAAGTATTTTTTAAAAATCAACTTATTACTTTTATAGATATTGGTGCTGCTGATACTATAAATAAGCGTTGGAAAAAAATTTCTAAAAACCTTAATTTTATTGGATTTGAACCTAATTATGAAGAATACATAAAAATTAAAAACAAAGAATATGGAAAATTTAATTTATTTAATTTTGCACTTGGTGAGTATAATGGAAAAAAAACACTTAATATCTTAGAGTCTGAATACGCATCCTCTTTTTTAACCCCTAATTATAATGTATTGAGAGAATTTTCAAATCTGAAAAGGTTTAAAATAAAAAAAAAGGTAAATTTAAAAGTTAAAACAATTGATAGCCTAAATCTAAAAAGTGCTGATTTTGTAAAAATTGATACACAGGGCTATAATTTAAAAATTTTAAAAGGTGCTAAGAAAACACTAAAGAAAATCATTGGGATTGAAATCGAAACTGAATTTTTGTCAATTTATAAAAAGCAAGATTTATTTGAGGATATAAAAATATATTTAGAAAAAAATAATTTTAATTTTATAAACTTCTATAATTTGAGAAGATGGTCTTCTAAAGATGATTTTTTATATGGAAGAACAATATTTTGTAATTCGTTATTTTTAAAAAAACTTAACTATAAAGAATTGAGAAATAAAAAAATTGTTATTAAATATATATTAATATGTATATTATATAATAATTTAGATATTGCTTATAAAACTTTATATGACTGCAAATTGAATAAAAATGAAAAAGAGGACATGATGAATTTTATTAAGTCTTTAAACAAAAAAAACTATTTAACCAAAATATATGTATCCGCTTACAATAGACTTAGTAGATTGCTAAATAAAGATAATGAACTATTTCCTACTTTCTGATTAAAAATTTAAAAATACCAGAGATAAAATACGCAGTGCTAAAAATTATAACATCTAATAAAAATAAAATAATTGATTTATTAAATAACCTCACGAGCTTCCATTGTGTAGTGATAGTTTTTAAATGAGTAGAAAGATTTGTAGGATTAGTAGTTTCATGGTAACAAATGGCACCTCCATCAATAACTAAATTAAAGCCATTTAGATAATTATGGTGTGTAAAAAATACATCTTCAAAATAAGATTTTTTATTTGCGTATCCTCCTGAAAGATTAATTTTTTTTACTAATTGCTTATTATAACAAATTGTACTACTTAACCATTCTAAATTTGTGAGTTGTTTCTTGTTATTTTTTCTCATATTAATAGGTAAGAGAGGAGCTATTCTACCTGAGGCAAGTATTGACATAAACTCTACTTTCTTAAATCCATTTAAAACGAAAAAAATAAATCTTAAAACAATATTAGTTTCATATAATTTATTCCATCTAAATGATTGAATTTTTTTTTCAGAATTGAGAATTTTTGCACCAACAATCTTTTTATTTTTTTTATTTTTTTCAAAGTGTTTATAAAGATTTATTATAAAATTTTTACTTAATATTACATCATCATCAGATTGAATAATTAATGTATTTTTCGATTTATTTATCCCAAGATTTCTTTGAAAAATTTGGTTTTTCTTTGGTGAAATAATCATCTTAATCTTAAATTTATATTGTTTTGAATTAATCATTTTAAAGTCATTAATATTTGTTCCTACAATAATTACTTCTTTGGGCAAAAAAGAATTTTTGCTAATGGAACTAATAAGATTTTTTAGACTTTTTGGTCTATTATGTGTTGCACATATAAATGACAAGGGTAAAAGTTTTAGTTTTTTAAAATTTTTTGAAACCATAACTCTGTTAAAAATACTTGTAATATAAAAAAAGAATTAACATGCTTTTTTTCATTACAAAAAAAATTATAATACTTTTCAATCTCTTTTTTATTAAATAAATTTGATCCGTTATTATTATTTATAACTAAATCATAAAAATAATCTTTTAAATTATTCTTAAACCAATGTGTTTGAGGATCAGCAATAGTATTTTTATTCTTAAAATATAATTTTTTTGGTATGGATCTTCTAAAACCATATTTCATTAATATTCTTTGAGTATCAAATAAAAATTTATACTTACTTGGAGCTTGAAAATTTAATTCAACTAATTCGTGGTCAAGAAATGGAACTCTTCCCTCAATACTGTTTTTCATTGAAGCTCTATCAATATATTTTAAGCACCTTGGCAATTTCATATGATATAGGTCAGTGTATTGTGAATTTCTTAAAAAACTTCTAAAGGGTTGTTTTATTTCATTTTGAATAAGTTTATTTTCACTTATAAAATCGTTATCAATAAATCCTTTTTTTTCATAAATACTTCCATCTGGTGTAGTATTGCCTGGCAAAAATGTATTTAACACAGATCCAAAAATTTTTTTACTTTGACTTTTTTTATCAAAATTATTCATAATATTGTTAAATCTTCTTTTAAAACTTTTTAAATTTAAATTGTTAGAAATATCCATTAACCAAGGAAAAACTTGGTAAGTATAACCTGCTGAGATTTCATCTCCACCAGAGCCATCAAATATAACTTTACAATTTTCCTTTTTTGAAAATTCATAAAGTTCATGTTGAGCAATTATTCTTAAAGAAGAAAAAGGTTCATACTCAACATTCAGTATTTTTTCAATTTTTTCAAAAAGATTAATATCCTTTACTCTATGAACTTTATGCTCTAAGTTAAATTGATCGGCAATCATACTTGCTTGCTTAGACTCGCCGACTTCCTGTAGCTCAAAATCAAAGGTATATGTTGATAAAGGCCCTTCAAAAAAATTTGATAAATTACCAAGGATTGCAGAGTCTGCTCCACCAGATATATGTAGTCCAGTTTTAACATCTGATATGCTATGTTCCTTAAAGCTGATATTTATTTTTTCATTAATTCTTTTTGACCAATAATAGAAATTATATTTATCTGAGAAGTCTAAATCTTCATCTATTTTTTCCTCTAATTTATAATATTGCTTCTCTGAGATATTATTTTTTTTAATTTCTAAAAAATACCCTGGCTTAACTTGATGAATATCTTTAAACCATGTTTCATTAGTTGAATTGAAAATACCATATTGAAGATTTTTAAAAATCTCCTTGAAATTAGGATTTTTTTTAACTTTTGGATTCTTGAAAAGTGGATGAATTTCTGAGCAAAAAGTTATTTCTCCATCTATTTTGTTTTTGTGAAAATAAAGAGGCTTTATGCCAAATCTGTCTCTTACTAAAAATATTTTCGATTTATCCTCATCACAAATCACGATTGAAAACATTCCTTTTACCTTATCCAAAAAGCTGATGCCGAACTTTTCATATAAATATAAAAGTACTTCACCGTCTCCAGTACTTTTAAATTTAAAATTTTTAAAAAATAATTCTTTTAATTCACTGGAATTATAGATCTCACCATTATAAAAAATTTTAATTTTTTTACTTTTAGAAATAAATGGTTGATTAGAAGTATCTGATAAATCAATGATTTTTAATCTAACATATCCCAACGCTGAAAAATTATTTTTTATAACACAATTGTGGTCTGGACCTCTATGTTGTATTTGAAAATTAATATCTTCAACTATATTTTTGTTAATATTACCGTTAAAATTTATTATTCCTGAAATACCACACATTAGATATTATCAATAGAAACTTCTTTTATTTTATCTAGCATCTCAAAATATTCATTTGGAAGTTTCACATTTTCATTAAACTTTGTTTTTAATGGTTCAGAAAAAACTTTACCTTTATAATTGTTAGTTTTAGCAAATGATGAATTTCCTTTATTATATACACCTAGTGTTGTAGGTGTGGTTGATATTTCTTCAATATCAATTTTTAGTTTTTTACAGATTGAATTTATAGTTCGGTGTGTATTTTGAATTAAATTTTCAAAAGTTACCAAGTCTATTTTTTCTGGATATCTTTTTTTTAATAATAGATAGTCAATTGTTTTATGTCTCCAGTGTTCCCACAACTCATTTAAGACATCTTGTTCTATTTCATCTGTATTAAATCTAGATTTAGCATAAGAATGATAAAATGTTTCAAACCTTCTTATTGGTGTTATACATCTAATATTATTTGTTCTCTCAAATAGAAAAAACAATTCTCTTCTCAATCCTGAAAAAACCCAGATATACGGATATTTAAATTTTTTATAATTTTCACTTCCAACAAGGTATTGTAAAGCTTTTAAATATATAGAAAAAAAGTCAAAAAAATTATTAATAGATTGGATATCTTTCTGTTTAGAATAAAGATAATCTTTAAATGATAAATAATTAATCTTTGGAGTTATATCTTGAAAGTCTGTTACATGTCCCTCGTTTTCGGGTTGTTGTCCACTCCATAAGTTACTTTTATAACTTTTTAGGTTATATTCGTGAAGTTTTTCCCATTTATTAAATTTTCCTCCAGACATCTTAAGAATATATTCTATATTATTTTTTCCAGTTAAATTTTTAATTGCCAACTCTTCATCCTCTTTAACCCTGGACAAAAACTCCCTTAACATAAAATCCTCTCCTGGTTGAGATAAAATTTTTGAATGTCCATCAAGCAGCGACATTAATAAATGATTTCCATTTCTAGCTGGGCCGGACAAAAAAAGTATATTTCCTATCTTATCAAAATTTGTATTTCTCTCCCAAAAAGATTTGTTTTTAAATTCTTTTATAGTCTCATATCTTTTAAATCTATCTAACTCATTGGAGCAAAAAGGCTCCTTGAACAAATCAAGTGAAAATTTCACATTTCCTAGAAGAGATTTACTTGTAATTTCCATTTAAAAACCTTTGATTTTGTTGTGGGTAATAATATTTATTTACTTTAACTTTTGTTATATTTTTCAAATTATCTATAATTTTTAAAAATTCAATATCATTTGAAAAATAGTTGTTTTTTAATTTTATTTCTTTAATTGGATTTATGTCATATTTTTTCGTATCATAGTATAATAGCCAAAGTCCATTATTTAAAGCCTCAAAACAAGACGATGAGCCTCTATAAATTAATACGTTATTTTCAATAAATTCTTCTTTTAAACTTTTACTTGAAATTTTAATTTGATTATTAATTTTTTTTTTTATTTTATCTTTATCATTTTGAGAGGTTTGAGGGTGTAATTTTAATGTAAAATTAATATCCTTATTTTTTTTACAAATTGTTAAAATAAATTCAATGAACATCTCTACTTCAAGAAAGTTAAGTTCTGGAGTTATAAGACAATTTATTTTACTAAACTTTTTCTTTTTAAATTTTTTTTTTTTATCAATTCTCAAGTTATTATAAATGGTTTTTGAATATTTAAAAAATTTATTTTTTTTAACTATTAAAAAATTTAAATATTTATTGCAAATAAGTACGTCAGGCTCATAAAGTTTGCCAAGTGATTTCTTAAATGGGTTATCTTTTTCAATTATCGAAGAAAACTGTATACCAAATAATTTTATATTTTTATATTTTAACTTTATGTTTTTTATTAGATTTTTCTCCCAAACATGTCCCTCTATAGGTAAGAAAATCATATCTGGTTTTACATGTTCAATAATATCTTGGACTTGTTTTGTTGTTCTTAATGTAGATAAAGCTCCAAAAAGATTTATAAGTTTAAAAGATTTCTTTAAATAATAGTTTTCGAGTTTGGTTAATTCTCTTTTATTTCTTTTAAAAATATTGAACTTCATTTTTTCTAAAATAAGCTTGTACGCTGTTAATATTTCCCAACTAAAATGATATAGTTTTGATAAAATAAATTTATTGGAGGTATTTTTATAAGTTTTATTAGTAAAATTCCTATAAACATTTACGAAAGAAATATTTTTTTTCTTTAATATTTTATTTAACTCACTTGTATAAAAACTATTGTTAGAATAAAATTCCTTTTCATTTATTATATTATTCACTATCAGAGCCTTTTTATTCCTTAAATATTTAAAACTTTTAACCTCACCAAAATATCCCATATTTTTGATTACCTTTTTCATCAAGTTGTAATCTTGGCTATTTTTAAATTCCTCTTTTTCAAATATTTCAGGATATAAAAATGAATATTTTGGATGACCTCTAACAAAGTGCAGGTATGGTATAGAAAAAATGATTGGGTTTCTTTCAAACTTCTTGACAATTTTTGAAAGTACTTTCCCTAGTTTTTCATAATTTAGATTATTCATTTTATTTTTGTTATTTATATAATCTTATGTTTTTTATTTAAAATTTTAATTAAATTAATATATATTAAGATATAACAATTTCACATTAAGAGATTATTAAGAAAACTAAATTATATGAATTATTTTTTTGGTTTATCAAACTCGATATTTAAATCTTCTTTAACAATTCCAAAATTTCAAAATAATGGCCACAAAAATGATAAATACTCACCATTTGAAATAACCATCAGCAATAATGAGTGGTTAATAAAAAAGTGCAATTTTATTGAAGATGAAAATTTTTTTTTTTTAGATGATGATATAATTACCAATGAAAATTTTTTTTTTTTATCCAATAACGAAGAAGTAGATCAATTTAATTTAAGTAAAACAGAGCTATATAGATATAATGATTTTACAAATACACAACCTGTAAACTTTAGGTCAAATTTAAGAATCTCATACAAAAATAGGGGATTTTCATCTTATCAATCTGAGTATCCATTTGAAATGACTCAAAAAAATGGAAATGTATTAAGCTCAATCTTTTCATTATTAAATTCAAATGCAGATGAAAATTATATTTTGTTTAGAAATATCTTTAAAAATCCAACGAAAAAAAAGTTTAATTTATATTTAATAGATATTAAAAAAAAAGAAATTTTAAATTCTATAGATATTTTTTCAAATAGTTCTAATTTAATTTTCATCGACAATAAATATATTAATGAAAATACTTATTTATTAACTGATAATTTTATTGGTATACCAATATTTATATCATTAAAAGATAATCATTTATCAATGGAGCATACTCATCCGCCTCACCATTACGTTATCAGTGATGATAAATTTAAGGTAATAACAAAATTAAAAAATGAAATTAAAGCTAAAATCATTCAATAGTTTGATAAGAAATAAAACTGCAAAGAAAATAAGAAATTTACTTAATATCAAACCGTCACATTTATTATTTGATTATTCTAAAACAGGTTATTCAGTTTCAGATGGTTTTTTTTGGCGAGTTGACAGCGATTTTAAAACAATATTCAAGTATTCAGATATACTAAATATTTTCTACGGTGAAAAAACTTCAAAAGTATTAATTCTTATTTATGATGATAAATTTAATTTAATAAAAACTCATCAAAACAATCATATAAGAGATCATAATAGTTTAGTAATTGATCAAGAATTTCTTAAGATAGAAAAAGGATTTGGATCATTTTTTATATTTCATGAAACAGCAAGAAATCTTAATACAAATATAAGAAATAGTTGTTATACAGGTTATTCTTTCAAAAACTCTTTACCTTCATTTGTTCATGGAAATTTACACTCTGCTTCTAAAAGTTTTACAGGAAATAAAATAGAATTTGGGCTTGGCGCAAGCTCAGTTTATAAAAAGTATATTTATCAAGTGCAAAATAATATGGAATTTGATAAGACTGAAATTATACTTATCAATAATTGCAACTCTAAAATCAATATAGATTTGAACTTTTTAGTCACAGAACTTGATATTGGTCAGACAAAAATAATAGATACAAAAGATAACAATATTGTTAAAATTAAATCAAATTCAATGTTAATAAGGCCAATTATATTTAACTATAGGAATAATTATATCGACGTTTATCATGGTTAATTCTGAACTTAATGCTTTACAGACTAAAATTTTTATATATAAGTTTTTTGCCTGGTGATTATTGCGAAAGTGTTACACCCGATCCCATTCCGAACTCGGAAGTTAAGCCTTTCAGCGCCGATGGTACTTTGTCTTAAGGCATGGAAGAGTAGGACATTGCCAGGCTTATCCAGATGAAAAAATTTATTGTAATTACTGGAGGAGCTGGGTTTATTGGCTCCAATTTAATTGATTTTCTTATAAAAAGAACTAATTATAATATATTAAGCTTAGACAACTATTCTAGTGGGTCAACTAAAAATCACATTAAATCTCACAAAGTAAAATACGTAAGAGGAGATACTTCAAATATTTATAAGATACTTAATAGGTATAGAAAAAATATAATTACTCTTTTCCATTTTGGTGAATTTGCTAGAATTTTTAAAAGTTTTAAATATTTTAACCAATGTTTTCATTCAAATGCAGTTGGTACAAAAGAAGTTTTTAAATTTTGCTTAGATAACAAAATAAAATTAATTTATTCTGCAACCTCTGCAAGTCTTGGTAATGGTGGTAATGATAGAAATCTATCTCCTTATGCATTTACAAAGTCAAAAAACCTTGAGTTGTTGGAAAATTTAAAAAAATGGTTTAATTTAAAATTCGAAATAATATATTTTTATAATGTTTATGGTAGTCGACAAATCAATGATGGTGAGATGGCTACAGTTATAGGAATTTTCGAAAATCAGTATAAAAAAGGAAAGCCACTTACAGTGGTTAAACCTGGTACTCAATCAAGAAGATTTACACATATTTCGGATACAGTTAAAGTTTGTTATGACGCCTGGAAAGCTAATAAGTGTTCTTATTATAGCATATCACATAAAGAAAGTTACAAAATAATTGATGTAGCAAAAATGTTTAAAAGTAAAATTTTGTACTTACCAGCTAGAGAAGGTGAGAGATATGCCTCAGCTTTGACAAATATGTCAAGAAATAACAGAGTTTTTAGACGATTTGGAAAAATAAGTTTGAAAGATTATGTTTCTTCGTTTATTAAGACTAAAATTTAAATTATGAAAATTGCAAGTTCACTTAAATCATTAAAAAAAAGAGACCTTAATTCAAAGTTAGTTAGAAGAAGAGGAAGAGTTTACATAATTAATAAAAAAAACCCAAAATTCAAAGCTAGACAAAAATAATGTCTGGATCATATTAAAGATATGATAGTTGGTTCAATATCAGAAGATAGAAAACTTGAAAACCGAGTAGCTATTACACCTGACATAGTTAAAAAATATAAATCTCTTGGATTAAAGGTTTATTTAAGTGAAAATTATGCATTACATTTAGGAATAACTGATCAAATCTATAAAGAAGAGGGTGCAACTTTATTCAAAAGTGATGAAGAGGTTATTAAAAACTCAGATATGTTTATACAAATGAATCTTCCAAACAATGAAAATATAGGCAAAATAGATAAAGGGAAAATTCTTATTGGGGTACTGAGTCCACATTTAAACCAGCATATTTTAAAAGATTTAATTTCAAGAGATGTAAAATGTTTTTCACTTGAACTTTTACCAAGAATTACAAGAGCACAATCAATGGATATATTATCTTCACAAGCAAATTTAGCAGGATATAAAGCAGTTGTTGACGCTTTTGCTTTTTTTCAAAAAGCGATACCAATGATGATGACTGCTGCAGGCACTATTTCTGCTGCAAAAGTTTTAGTTGTTGGAGCAGGAGTTGCTGGTTTACAAGCTATAGCAACTGCCAAACGAATGGGTGCAATTGTTTATGCTACTGATGTAAGATTAGCATCAAAAGAGCAAGTTGAAAGTTTAGGAGGAAAATTTTTAACTGTTGAGGGAGCAGAAAATTTAGAGACAGAGGGTGGATATGCTAAGGAGGCTTCAGAGGATTTTAAAAAAAAACAGGAAGGATTATTAAAGGAGACATTAAAAAAAACAGATATTGTAATATGTACAGCACTAATACCAGGAAAAACAGCTCCGATAATTATTAAAAAAGATATGATTGATGTTATGCAGAGTGGATCAGTAATCTATGACTTAGCAGCATCTCAGGGTGGAAACTCTGAATTAACAAAGGTTAATGAAGTTGTAGACAGCAATGGTGTGAAAATAATGGGCGAGGCAAATATTTTAAATAAACTCCCAACATCAGCGTCAAGCCTTTATGCAAAAAATATTTTTAATTTTGTAAATAATTTATTCAATAATGAAAAAAAATCCTTTGAAATAAATTTAGAAGATGAAATAATAAAGAAAACAATGTTGGAATAATGGAAATAGATCCTTTTATATTTAGACTTAGTATATTTATTTTATCAATTTTTGTTGGGTATTATGTTGTATGGAGCGTTACTCCATCTTTACATACACCTCTGATGTCAGTCACAAATGCTATATCCTCAGTGATAATTGTTGGAGCTATCATTGCAGCTTTGGCAGGATCCTCAGAAAAAATCTTTGAAACATCAAACATTTTTGGTTTTTTTGCAATAATTTTAGCTGCTGTTAACATTTTTGGTGGTTTTCTTGTAACTCAAAGAATGTTGCAAATGTATAAAAAGAAGAAAAAATAATTATGTCAGCTAATTTATCAGCACTATTTTATCTAATCTCAGGGATTCTATTTATATTGGCTCTACGAGGCTTATCCTCTCCTGAAACGTCAAGGCAAGGAAACTATTTTGGTATTTTAGGTATGGCAATTGCAATAATAGTAACATTTTTATCAATAGGAAATTTTGGACCAGGTTTTATTTATGTATTGATTTTTCTTTTAATAGGTGGATCGATTGGAGCTTTTATTGCTTTTAAAATAC
The DNA here is from genome assembly GCA_902534465.1 of uncultured Pelagibacteraceae bacterium. Taxonomy (GTDB): domain Bacteria; phylum Pseudomonadota; class Alphaproteobacteria; order Pelagibacterales; family Pelagibacteraceae; genus Pelagibacter. The sequence continues at coordinate 22,065 of CACAPU010000010.1, read as the reverse complement.
CAATGACAGCTATGCCTGAACTTGTTGCAGGTTTTCACAGTCTCGTTGGTCTCGCTGCTGTTTTCGTTGCTATTTCAGCTTTCTTAAAACCAATTGCGTTTGGTCTTGGTGACGTTGGTAACATAAAGCTTGCCAGTTTAATTGAAATGTCTCTGGGTGCAGCTATTGGTGCAATAACTTTTTCAGGATCAATAATTGCTTTTTTTAAATTAAGAGGAATAATGTCTGGATCACCAATAACATTCAAAGGTCAGCACTTAATAAATTTAGTATTAGGAATAACGATTATACTTTTAATTTATTACTTATGTATATCACAACTATCTAATGTTTTTTGGTCTATTGTAATAATATCTTTTGTTGTTGGAGTCTTGTTAATAATACCAATTGGAGGGGCAGATATGCCTGTTGTGATTTCGATGTTAAATTCTTACTCTGGTTGGGCAGCAGCTGGGATAGGTTTCACATTAGAAAATTCAGCGTTGATTATTACTGGAGCTTTAGTTGGATCTTCTGGAGCAATCCTTTCTTATATAATGTGTAAAGGCATGAATAGATCATTTTTTAATGTAATACTTGGTGGTTGGGGGGCAACTGAACAAGCTTCAAACTCTAAAAATTTAGAACAAAAACCTGTAAAAAATGGAAATGCGGATGACGCTGCTTTTTTAATGAAAAATGCATCTTCAGTCATAATTGTTCCTGGATATGGAATGGCAGTTGCACAAGCTCAACATGCTTTAAGAGAGATGGTAGATGCTTTAAAAAAAAACGGAGTCAAAGTATCTTATGCTATTCATCCTGTTGCTGGAAGAATGCCTGGACACATGAATGTTTTATTAGCAGAAGCCAACGTACCATATGATGAGGTTTTTGAACTAGAAGAAATAAATAATGATTTTGCAAATTGTGATGTTGCATACGTAATTGGAGCTAATGATGTTACTAATCCTGTGGCAAAATCAGATCCTCAAAGTCCAATATATGGAATGCCAGTATTAGATGTTGAAAAAAGTAAATCGGTCTTATTTGTAAAAAGAAGTTTGTCACCAGGATATGCGGGAATTGATAATGATCTTTTTTACAGAGATAATACCTTAATGTTATTTGCAGATGCAAAAAAAATGACTGAAGAAATAGTAAAGAGTTTATAATTGACTAAAATTTTCTGTGATATTGCTGATATAAACTTAATTAATAAATTTAACCAAAAGAAAATAGTTAGAGGTTTTACTACCAACCCAAGCTTAATGAGAAAAGCTGGTGCAAAGAATTACGCTAAATACTCAAAAAAAATTCTTAAAATAACAAAAAAACCTGTTTCTTGCGAGGTTTTTGCTGATGATGTTAAAAATATGATCTTACAAGGTAATAAAATCAGTAAATGGGGTCGAAATGTTTATGTTAAAGTTCCAGTTACTAATTCAAATGGAAAATTTATGGGCCAAGTAATAAAAAATTTAAATAAAAATAAAATTAAATTGAATATTACAGCAGTATACACCGCAAAACAGACACAAAAAATTTTAGAAAATATTGATAAAAAATCCAAAGTTATTATTTCTATATTTGCGGGTCGAATGGCAGATGCTGGAAAGGATCCAATTCCTCAATTTAAAAAAAGTATTAAAATTTCAAAAAAATTTAAAAATGTAGAAATTTTATGGGCAAGCACTCGAGAACCTTACAATTATTTGCAGGCAAGAGAATTAGGTTGTCATATAATTACAGTGCCACCATTGTTAATTGAAAAAATTGAAAAATTTGGAAAAAGTTTTCATAAACTTACAATAGATACTGTAAAAGGTTTTCTAAAGGATACGAAAAAATCTAAATTTAATTTATAGATTTGGTTGCGGGGGACGGATTTGAACCGCCGACCTCAAGGTTATGAGCCTTGCGAGCTACCAGGCTGCTCCACCCCGCGATTATTAAATTCTATTTTTTAGCTTATTTAATTTTTTTACTCTTTTAATATTTTCTTGAAGTATTCTTTTTTTCTTCTCAGATGGTTTTTCATAATTATTTTTAAGTTTAATAATTTTAAAAAAACCATCTCTTTGGAGTTTTCTTTTTAAAACTCTCAAAGCTTGCTCAATATTGTTATCTTTTACTTCTATTTTAATAAATACCTCCAAAAAGCGGATTAGGTAACACTTTATATTTTATTTGTCTATTATTTTTCATATTTACTTTAAGAAATCTCTGCTTTTTCTTTTTCTTTTTTTTCTCTTTTTATTCTTCTTTCTGCTTTTTCAAGTTCTTTTATAAGATCTTTTTGTGTAAATAAACCCATAGCAACTGGATCTTTCGCGGTTAAATTATTAAAATTCCAGTAACTTTTATTTTTTATCGCTGTCACTGAGTTTTTAGTAATGCCAACTAATTTTGCTATTTGGGAGTCTTTTAAGATTGAATGTTGTTTTATTAACCAAAGAGCAGAGTCTGGTTTATCCTGTCTTTTAGATAAAGGAATATATTTTTTTGATTTTTTTTCATTACTTTCTATTTCAATATCATTAATATTTAAAGCTAAGGGTCTATTAGAATCTTTAGATGAAAGTTCTATCTCTTCTCTTGTTACTTGACCGGCTATAATGGGGTTATAACCAACGATCCCTTTTGCAACTTCACCATCAGCTATTCCTTGAATCTCAACTTCGTGCAATTTACAAAATTCTGCTATTTGTTTAAATGTTAAAGCAGTGTTTTCAACTAGCCAAACAGCAGTTGCCATAGGCATTAGTGGGGCATTATTCATTATTTATTATCTGATCTAAAGTTTTGAAACTTCTTATTAAATTTACTTACTCTACCTTTATCAAGTATTTTTTGTTTGCCACCAGTCCACGCAGAGTGAGATTTTGGATCTATTTCAAGTTTAAGTATATCCCCTTCGGTTCCCCAAGTTGATTTTGTCTCAAACTGAGTTCCATCAGTCATCTCAACTTTGATAGCATGGTAATTAGGATGTAAGTTTTTTTTCATAGCGGCTTTATAGCAAAAAGTTTAACAAAAACAATTAAAAGTTGACTAGTTTTTCCATCATTTTGTCATATATGCTGCTACTTGCTACCCTTATATTTATATTATTATCATTATATCCGCTTATATCATTTGCTGATCCTCCAGCTTCTTGAACAATCAGCATTCCAGCTGCTATATCCCAAAAATTTATATTATTATTAAAAAAACCGTCTAATCTTCCTGATCCAACATATGCCATGTCAAGCGCTGCACACCCAGTACAACGCATATTTAGATTAGGATAAATGCTCTTTAATCCATACTGATCTGTTGAAAATATACATTCTTCTATATCACTTTTGCTAGATACTCTTATTCTATGATTGTTATAATAAGCTCCATTATTTTTTTCCGCAAAAAATATCTCATTTTTTATTGGATCAAAAATTAAGGCAGATTTTAGTTCTTCATCTATTTTAAGTGCTACAGATATTGCAAAATGAGGAATTCCATGTAAAAAATTAGTAGTTCCGTCTATTGGGTCAACTATCCAAATTTTATTTTTATCATTATTTTCAATTTTACCGCTCTCCTCAGTAAGGAAAGAATAATTTTTTTTTGATTTCGTCAACTCTTCAATTAAAATTTCTTCAACCCTTTTATCAGTTTTAGTTACAAAATCCCTTGGACCTTTTTTTGCTACTTGTAAATTTTCTATTTCCCCAAAATCTCTAATAATAACTTTTGATGCCTTTTCACAAGCTTTAATCATTATATTTAAATGAGGAGAAATCGAGTTCATATATTATATTTTTTTTATATAATCCAAAGTTCTGGTATCTAAAACAATTTCATCTTCGGCTTCTACAAATGGAGGAACTTGTATTTTTATTCCGTTATCAAGTATTGCTGGTTTATAGGAAGAAGAGACTGTTTGCCCCTTTAAAGCGGCGTCTGTCGCAGCAATTTTACACTTAATTTGATTTGGAAGTTCCACTGAAATAGGATTTTCATTATAGAAACTTACTGATACCTCCAGATTTTCACTTAATAGTTTGCCTTTTTCTCCAATTATGTCTTTTTTAACTTCAATTTGTTCAAAGTTTTTAGGATCCATAAAAAAATAATTTTCTTCATCTGAATATAGGTAATTATAGGTAACTTCATCTAAAGATGCTTTTTCAACAGATTCACTTGATCTAAATCTTTCGTTTAATTTTGTATTATTTCCTATACTTTTCATTTCGACCTGAGCAAATGCACCACCTTTACCAGGTTTTACATTTTGTGTTTTTAACACTTGCCATAAATCATTTTTATACTCAAGCAGCATTCCTACTCTAATTTCTCCAGCATTTATTTTCATTTTAATCTTTCCACAGCTTCTAATGGTTTATACTTTTTATTATTCCAAACGTAACCTGAGATAGCTAAAAAATTAGCTTTATTCAATAATAGTTTTTTATAATTTAAAGAATTAATACCACCAATTGCAACTAAAGGGATATTAGTTAATTTATTTACTTTTTTTAAAACTTTAGTTGTAGCGTGAAATTTTGTTTTTTTGGTTTTTGTTGAAAAAAATGCACCAAACGCTATATAGCTTGCATTCGATTTGATAGCTTTTTTAGCAAGCCTTATCGAATTATGACAGGTTACTCCAATAATTTTTTTTCCAAGTATATTGCGAGCTTTCTCTATTACCATATCTTTTTGACCTAAATGACAACCGTCGGCATTAAGCCTTTTAGCCAACCAAGGATCATCATTAACAATAAAATTTACTTTTTTAGCTTTACATAGTTTTTTGATTTTTTTTCCAATGTAAATTTTTTGCTTAAGTGAATATTTTTTTAGTCTGATTTGAAAAAAACTCACCTTGTTAGAATTTAATACCAACCTGAGATCTTTGTAAAAATTACTGGTAATTTTATTTGGGGATATAAGGTAAAGAAATTTTTTTTTATTTATTTTCAAAATCGCTTGACCATTTTCCTGTAGCTGCTAGAGAACACATTTTAGCTCGATGATTAAAGGTATTTTGAGTTGCTACTTTATCTTTTGTATTTTTTGACCATACCTTTAGGGCACTTTGTTGCAGAGCTCTACCATATGAGTATGTCATTATAAATTTAGTTTTGTTATTTTTACTTATCAAATTTAAATTTTCAGTAGCTTCAATTTCCGATTGGCCTCCTGATAAGAAAGCGATACCTGGTACTTCACTAGGCACCGAGCCTTTTAAACATTCTAGCGTTTTCTGTGAAACCTCCTCACTTGAAATTTTTGTTTTTGAAAGATTTCCAGCTAATATCATATTTGGTTTTAAAATAATCCCTGAAAGATCAATTTTATGTAATATTAATTCGTCAAAACATTTTTTAATTACTTCAGAAGTTTTTTTTAAACAAACTTCTGCAGAATGGTCTCCGTCCATTAATACTTCAGGCTCCACTATTGGAACCATTCCTATTTCTTGAACAAGGGCAGAATATCTTGCAAGTGCATGTGCATTACTATGAATTGCTAATTCACTTGGGTATTTTTTGCTCACAACATAAACCCCCCTCCATTTGGTAAATCTTGCTCCAAGTTTATAATATTTTTTTAGCCTTTCTCTAAGTCCATCCAATCCTTCTGTAATTTTTTCTTTTGAGGAATTCGCCAAATCTTTTGCACCTGTATCAACTTTTATTCCAGGTACTGCCCCGTGGGATGAAATTAAATCAGGAATTGAATTTCCATAACTTGTTGACTGATTTATTGTTTCATCATAGAGAATAACACCACCTATACATTCTTTCATACTTTCAGATGAAAATAGTATTTCTCTAAATTTTAGTCTATTTTCTGGTGTAGAGACGACGTTTACTGCCTCAAGCCTGTTTGTCATAGTTCCATTACTCTCATCTGCTGCGAGAATACCTTTTCCATTAGAAATTATTTTAAGTGCGATTTTATTCAGCTCAGACATATCAATTTAAGGCGGTTATACCAGGAAGCTCTTTACCTTCAAGATATTCTAAAAAAGCTCCACCTGCGGTTGAAACAAAATTAAAATTATCAACTAAATTCAATTTATTTAACAATGAAACTGTATCGCCCCCACCTACCACTGAAAAAATTTTATTTCCTTTATTATTCTCAATAATCTTTTTTGCTATTTCTATGCTTCCATTAGCGAAATTTGGATTTTCGCAATATCCAGCTGGCCCGTTCCATAATATGGTTTTGCTGTTATCAATAATATTTTTTATTTTATTAATAGTATTTGGTCCGATATCTAAAATCATTTCTTTAGAATCAATTTGATTAATTTCTTTATTTTGAGATGATCCATTCATATCATTTGAAACTAAAACATCTGTTGGGTAAATTAAGTTACATTTTTCTTTTTTCGATAGTGAAATAATTTCTTTTACTATTTCATCACAATTATTTTCTTTTATTGAATTCCCAATATTATTTCCAAAATATTCAATAAAATTATTAGCCATACCTCCAACAATAACAATATTATTTAGCTTAGGTATTAAATTCTTAATAATACTAATTTTAGTAGAAATTTTAGAGCCACCAATTATGCAAGTTATTGGTTTAGTAATTTCTGAAGTAATTTTATTTAAAGCATTAACTTCTAAATCAAGTTGTATACCCGAATAGGAAGGCAGAAATTTTGAAATTTGATGTATTGATGCATGTTTTCTATGTGAACAAGAAAAAGCATCATTAACATAAATGTCCCCCAGACTTGCAATATGATTGGCAAATTTATAATCATTTTTTTCTTCCTCAGCATAAAATCTTATATTTTCCAAAATAAAAATTTGTTCATCAAAACTATTAAAGAAGTTTTTATTTTTTATTTTATTAATATTTTCCTTGATTAATTTAATATTCACTTTTAGTTTTTTTTTTAAATCCTCACTTACAGGCTTTAAAGATAAATCATTTACGATTTTGCCCTTAGGTCTACCGATGTGAGATAAAATTATAATTTTAGTTTTTTGCTGAATTAAAAAATTTAAAGTAGGTAGAATTTTATCAATTCGTGTTGTGTCTCCTATTTTTCCTTGTTCTATTGGGACATTAAGATCTAATCTTAATAAGATTATTTTATTAATTAAATTTTTTTCCTTTTTGATGCTTCTCATCAAGTAATTTTGCCCAGGTTTTTGGCCAAATCACACATTCTATTAGAAAAACCCCATTCATTGTCATACCAAGCGGATATTTTGCCCATATTGGTACCTACCACATTAGTTAAAGTGGCATCAACAATAGCTGATGCTGAATTATGGTTAAAATCAATTGAAACTAACTTTTCATGTGTAATTTCTAAAATTTTCTTCAGCTCGCCTTTAGAAGCTTTTTCAAATAAATCATTTATTTTTTTGATACTAATTTCTTTTTTTGTACAAAAAATAAACTCCACAATGGATACATTGGGTGTTGGCACTCTCATAGCTATTCCTTCTAATTTACCTCTAAGACTAGGGATTATTTCACCTATCGATTTTGAGGCTCCAGTTGATGTAGGTACTATTGATTGATTTGCGGCCCTAGCTCTTCTTATATCTTTATGAGAATTATCTAATATTCTTTGATCACTTGTAAATGCATGAATAGTAGTCATGAAACCTTTTTCAATCTCAAAACTATTATTAAGCACATTTACAACAGGTGCTAAGCAATTTGTGGTGCATGAAGCGGCAGATATGATTTTGTCATCTTTTGATAAAATATTTTGATTAACACCAAACACTATTGTTTTATCAGCATCTTTACATGGTGCTGAAACAATCACCTTTTTAGCTCCACTTTTAATGTGGTCTTCAAGTTTTTCTTTTGAATTAAACTTTCCAGTGCACTCAAAAACATAATCAACATCATATTTTTTCCAATTTATATCCTTAATTGAAGATTTTTGAGAAAATGAAATTTTGTTTTTGTTAATTATTAAATGATTTTCGTTAAATTTTACATCAGCATTAAACTTTCCATGTATAGAGTCATACTTTAATAATTGACAAGTAGTTTCAGAGTTTGTTCTGTTATTTATGTGATTTATCTTTAGTTTTTTATTTTGGGACTCAACAATTGATCTCACTACCATTCTCCCAATTCTACCCATTCCATTTATGCCAACTTTGATTGTCATTTTTATCTTTTAATCAACTTTTTTGATTTCCTTACAATACTTTTATCTATTAATCCAAAATATTTAAAAATTTCCTTATAAGGAGCGCTTTTTCCAAACTCATCAATCCCAAAAGTTATTCCAAAATCACCAACATATTTTCTCCAACAGTCACTTGATCCTGCTTCAATAGAGATTTTAAATTTAGTTTCATTTAGCACTTTATCTTTATATTTTTTTGTCTGTGAATCAAAGAGCTCCATACATGGCACAGAAATTACTTTAGAATATATTTTTTCTTTAGCTAATTTATGGCTTGTTTTAATAGCTAAGTCTACCTCAGAACCACTTGCTAAAATAGTTAAATTAATTTTTTTATTAGTTCTTGAAACTTCATAGGCTCCAAAAGAACATTTATTTATTTTTGTGTATTTATTTCTAATGGAATTAAGGTTCTGTCTAGTTAAAGATAGCACACTAGGAGTTTTTAAGCTTTTTAATGCGTGTTCCCAACATTCAATAGTTTCTAATTTATCTGCAGGTCTGAAAACATTTAGATTGGGAATTGCTCTTAATCCAGACAACTGTTCAATTGGTTGATGTGTTGGTCCATCTTCTCCAAGTCCGATCGAATCGTGCGTCATTACATATATAACTTGTTGTTTCATCATAGCAGCCAATCTTATTGACGGTTTACAATAATCAGAAAAAATCAAAAAAGTCCCTCCGTAAGGAATTAATTTACTATGAAGAGCTAGACCATTCATAATTCCACACATTGCATGCTCTCTGACTCCGTAATGAATATAATTTCCACCAAACTCTCCAGGCTTTATAATTTTATGATTTTTTGTTTTAGTGTTGTTTGATCCAGCAAGATCTGCCGATCCACCAATGAGTGTATTATTTTTTTTAAATAGTGAACTAATTATTGCCTCTGATGACTTTCTAGAAGCTAAGCTTTTGTTCTCTTTTACCGCATCTTTTTTTTCACTTTTAATTGCCTTCTTAAAATTATTTTTAAAAGAATTGTTTATTTTAATTTTATTTTTTTTATAAATTTTTAGCCATTTATTTTCAATTTTCTTTCCTCTTTTACCAATGCTTCTCCATGAACTTAATACATTTTTTGGGATTTCAAAGGGTCTAAAGTTCCAGCCTAATTTTTTTCTTACTAATGAAACCTCTTTAACACCAAGTGGACTACCATGTGATGATGCTTTTCCTGATTTATTTGGAGACCCATAACCAATTTTAGTTTTACAAGAAATTACAGTTGGTTTTTTTGCTTTTTGAACTTTTTTTAATGCTGTAAAAATTTCTTTCTCTTTATGTCCATTGATTTCAATATAACCCCACCCATAGCTTTCAAATCTTTTTTTAAAATTATCTGAAACTGCCAAACTTGTTGGGCCATCAATTGAAATAGAATTATTATCAAATAACATTATTAAGTTTTTAAGTTTTAAATGTCCAGCTAAACTCATTGCTTCATGACTTATGCCCTCCATCAAACATCCATCTCCAGCCATTACATAAGTTTTATGATTAATGATATTTTTACCTAATTTTTTTTTTAAAATTTCTTCTGCTAATGCAAAACCAACGGCGTTAGAGATTCCCTGCCCTAGAGGTCCTGTTGTTGTTTCAATACCAGAGTTTTTTACATACTCAGGATGACCTGCACAAATAGAATTTAATTGTCTAAAATTTTTAATGTCTTTTAAATTTACACTTTTGTAACCAGTTAAATAAAGCAATGAGTAAAGCAACATCGATCCATGTCCTGCAGATAAAACGAATCTATCTCTATTTATCCAACTAGGATTTTTTGGATTAAACTTTAGAAAATATTTGAAAAGTATAGTGGAAACATCCGCCATCCCCATAGGCATACCTGGGTGTCCGGAATTAGCTTTTTGTACGGCATCCATTGATAGAGCACGTATTGAATTAGACAAGATTTTATTTATTTCTCTCAAAAATTTATCCTTTGTAGACTTAGGTGAATCAATTTATTAATATAGATATATATATGAATTCAATAAGTGAAAAAGAAAAAAAATTATTTGAAGCTTTGGATAAATTAAAAAATCTGGAAAAAATAAAACCAGATAAAACTTTAGAGTTAGAAAATCTAGAAAATCAAAAAAATCAATTAGAAATTGAAAAAAAAGAAATTGAGGATAGGTACAATCTATTAAAACAAGAAAATGAGAGCCTCAAACATAAGTTTGATGATTTTAAAAAAAGAGAGATTGAAGAAAGAAAAAAAGAAGATCAATTTTCTCAAAAAATTGATGAATTAAATCAAGAAACAGATAGTTTGATGGATGAAATTGATAAATGGCAAATGTAAATATTAAATTTAATGGAAAAGAATTTTTACTCTCCTGTGATGATGGGCAAGAAGAGCACCTTGAGGAATTAGTTCTGTATTTAAATGAAAAATTTGCCGATTTGAAAAATTCTTTAGGAAATATTGGAGAAAGTAAACTTTTATTAATAACATCAATTTCAGTCTTGGATGAATATTATGAAACTAAAAAAAAAATTGATATTCAGAAAAAAGAAATTGCAAATATTACTGAAAAATTCAAAGAACTTAAATCTTTAGTTTATAATTATAAAAATTTAAAAGAAAAAGAAATTTCTCAATTAGATGAAAATCAAGAAAAACTAAAGCATGAAATTGAAAGTAATAGAAACTACTATGAAATTTTAGTTGATAAGACTACTCTGGAGATAGAAAAGTTTATCAAAAAAATTGATATAGACTCTAAGCCTCAATAACTTAAAGTGTCAAAGATAAATTTAAGAAAAAAATTAATAAATTTAAGAAAAATTAATTTTTCGGATCAAGATATTAGTTTTATTCAATTTAAAAAAATTTTAAATAAATTTAGTATTAAAAAATACCAAAATATCGGTGGTTATTATCCTATTAATTTTGAGATTGGATCTTTAAAAATTTTAGAAAAATTAGAAAAAAATAAATTTAAAATATCCTTACCTATAACAACAAAAAATAAGGATATGGACTTTTATGAATGGTCTTTTAAAAAACCATTAAAGATAAGCAAACAAGGTATTCCCGAACCTTACCGTGAGAAGAAAGTTTTTCCTGATGTTTTAATAGTTCCTCTCGTTGGATTTGATAAAAATAAATTTAGACTAGGTTATGGTGGGGGATTTTATGATAGATATATTTCTAAAATGTCTAAACAGAAAAAAGTTCTAACAATTGGTTTTGCTTTTTCATTTCAGGAACTCAAAAAAGTCCCTATAGATAAACATGACCAAAAATTAAATTTTATATTAACAGAAAAAGGTATTATAAAATGAAAATTCTATTTTTAGGTGATATAGTTGGAAATAGTGGATGTTTTGCAGTTAAAAAATTTTTACCTGAAATTATAAAATCCAAAAAAATTAGTTTTGTAATTGTTAATGGTGAGAATGCAGCAAAAGATGGTGTTGGAATAACTGAGAATATTGTAAACGAACTACTAAGTTGTGGTGTAGACGTTATAACAACTGGCAATCATGTGTGGGACCAAAAAGAAACATTTGAATTTATTAAAAATCAAAAAAGATTATTAAGACCTTTAAATTTATCAGGTGCTGTTCCTGGGGATGGATTTGGAATTTATAATACTGTTGGAGGTTACAAAGTTGGAGTATTGAATTTGATGGGAAATGTATTCATGAAAAAATGTGATGATGTATTTGTTAAAAGTAAGAAATTTATTGAAGAAAATAAACTCAAAGAAAAATATGATTTCCTCGTAGTTGATTTTCATGGAGAAATTACAAGTGAAAAAATGGCTATTGGTCATGTATTTGATGGTAGTGCTACTTTAGTTGTAGGAACTCATACTCACGTACCTACAAATGATGGGAGGGTTCTTAATAAAGGAACTGCTTATTTAACAGATGCAGGTATGTGTGGAGATTATAACTCTGTAATTGGCATGAATACAGAAAATTCAATAAACAGATTTTTTAAAAAAGAATCTGTTAAGCATTTTCCTTCAGAGGGAGAGGCATCCCTTTGCGGAGCAATTATTGAAGCGAATCCTAAAAATGGTTTGGCTTTAAACATCTCTCAGTTTATATTTGGTGGTCAACTTCAAAGAGAAAATTAAATTATGGCAGGGCACTCTCATTGGGCAGGTATTAAACATAAAAAAGGCAAAGCTGATAAACAAAGAGCTGCAATTTTCTCGAAATTATCAAGAGAAATAACAGTTGCTGCTAAACTTGGAGATAAAAATCCAGAAATGAATCCTAGATTAAGATCAGCAATTCAAGCGGCAAGATCTGCAAATATGCCAAAAGATAATATTGAAAGAGCGATTGACAAATCATCAATAGCAGCAGACTCAAACTTTGAAAATATAAGATATGAGGGTTTTGGTCCTGGAAAAACTGCAATTGTTGTAATTACATTAACAGATAATAAAAACAGAACAGCTTCAAATATTAGGACAATTTTTCAAAAATACGGTGGTGGACTTGGAACACAAGGATCTGCATCACATAATTTTGTTCAACAAGGAATAATAAAACTTAATAGAAATGAAATCGATGAAGAAAAAGTCTTTGAATTAGCGACTGAGGCTGGGGCTAATGATTGTTTTTTTCATGACGAGTATTATGAAATTCATACAAATAAAGATGAAATATATGATGTAAAAAATAATATGGAAAAAGAAATATCTAATTTTATATCAACAGAAATTGAATGGGTTCCAATTAATAAAATAAAATTAAATCAAGAGGACAAAGAAAAAATGATAAAGTTTTTAGAAATTTTAGAGGATGATGATGATGTACAAAACATTTTCATAAATGCTGAATAATATAATTTATGATTATAATTGGAATAGACCCAGGTATAACAGGTGCAATTTGTTTTCTAGAAAATCACAAATTAATAGACGTTATTGATATGCCCACTATGGCGTCAGGTAATAAAAATAAAAAGCAAATTAATGGCAGCCAAATATATAATGAAATATCTTTTAGGATTGAAAATTATAAACATGAAAATGTTAATGTTATAGTTGAACAAGTATCTGCAATGCCGGGACAAGGTGTAACTAGCATGTTTAATTTTGGCCAATCTTTTGGAGTCATAAAGGGTGTGTGTGCTGCAATGCAACTTCCAATTTTTTTTGTAAGACCTGCAAAATGGAAAAAACATTTTGATTTACTAAATTCACAAAAGGATTCGAGCAGGGTCAAAGCAATTGAAATGTTTCCAAAATTTTCGTCAATGTTATCTCGAAAAAAAGACTCAAACAAAGCAGATGCAATATTAATTGCATATTATCATCTAAATACAGCGGAAAATAAATAAAAGTTAATTTTATAGTCAAATTCATGACACATTTTAGTGTGAAATCAATTAAATGGATGCAGATATAACTTCCCAGGCAGTCGGATTAGCAAGTAACACTGACTTTTCAATATTGAGTTTGTTTCTTAGAGCAGATTTAATTGTAAAATCTGTAATTATAATTCTTATAGCTAGTTCAGTTTACTCTTGGGCCATTATTTTTGATAAAATAATAATGTTTAGAAGAATTAATAAAGATTCAGAAGATTTTGAGGAAAGATTTTGGAAGTCAAAGTCTGCAGAAACATTTTATAACAGTTTACCAGCATCTTTAGATAATCCAATGGCTCAATTATTTAAAGACTCAATGCAAGCTGTTATAAAATCAAGATCAAAAACTAATTTAAGTCAAAGACTTGAAAATATTTTAGAAGTTAATCTTGAAAAGCAAATGAATGTTGTTAACAATAAATTTACTTTTCTAGCAACAGTAGGCTCAACAGCACCATTTATTGGATTATTTGGAACAGTTTGGGGGATAATGAATTCTTTTCAATCTATTGCAATTTCAAGAAATACCAGTCTTGCTATAGTTGCACCAGGAATTGCAGAAGCGCTGTTTGCAACAGCATTAGGTTTGTTAGCTGCGATACCAGCAGTGATTGCATATAATAAATTTGGAAATGATTCAAAAAAATATTCACAAAAATTAGAAAACTTTTCTAAAAGATTTATTTCAATAATTTAATATGGCATTTAATTTAAAGCGTTCAGAGAGAGAACCAATGAGTGAAATAAATGTGACTCCTTTTGTAGATGTAATGCTAGTTCTTTTAATTATATTTATGGTAACTGCTCCCTTGCTTACAGTCGGTGTTCAAGTTGATCTTCCAGAGACGTCTGCCGATACTTTACCCGAGGAAAGTGAACCATTAACATTAACAATTAACTCTAAAGGTGAGGTTTTTATTCAAGAATCGAAAATTGAATTTGATAACTTAATAAATAAAATACTTGCAGTTTCTAAAAATAGAACCGATACAAGAATTTATGTAAGAGGTGACAAAACAATTAATTATGGAAGAGTATTAGAAGTAATGGGTAAGCTTTCTGGATCGGGCTTTACGAAAGTCGCCCTCATATCTGAGCCATATAAAGAGAGATAAACTTGTTAGATAAAGTAGCATTTAGCGGTTTTCCAATTGGGATTAATAATTTTTCTTTTGGCATGCTGTTTTCAGTTATTTTTCATGTATCAATATTCCTTGCAACGATTTTTGCAATTCCTTTTGTAGCAAAAAAACCAATCGAATTGTTACCAAGTATTTCAGTTGAGTTGATACAAATTTCTGATCAAATGAATATTCCATATGCTCCCAAAGCTGCAAAAATTATTGAAAAAGCAAAAAAAGATAAAAAAAAACTACTTACTGAGCAGGCACCACCAAAAGAAGTGAAAAAGGAGAAAAAAAAACAAGTAAAATTTGATAATCAAAAAGATGAAATTGACTTATCTAAATCTAAAAAAGTCCCAGTCCCTGAAAAAAAACAAGATAAAGTAAAACTAGAAAAGACCGAAGCTATTCCATTGCCTGAAAAAAAATTAGAAAAGATTGAGACAAAACAAGAAAATGATCAACAACCCTCTAAAGATGTTAAAAAAACTATAGTCGAAAAAGAGAAAAGAAAAAAAATTGAGAAGGAAGTGGAAAAAGATCTTGTTATTAAAGAATTTGCTAAAAAAACAAAACCAATTAAAGAAAAAAAACCAAAGCAGTCCTCAGAGTTTGAAAAAGAACTAGATTTTGCAAAGATTGCGGAGTCTTTGATAGCAAAAAATTATGAAAATATTGGGGAAGTAAAAAAAAAAACTGATGGAATTAGCCAATCAGAGGATAAATCAATGAGATTAACAAAATTATCTGTTACAACTAAATATTCTATACAGATGCAGTATAGAGATTGTTGGTCACCCCCAATTGGTGGCGAATATAAAAAAAATGATTATTTAGTAACTGTCAAACTTGATTTAGAAAAAAATGGAATAGTAAAAAGTAGAGAAATTTTGGAAAAAAATAGAATGGGAACTGACGGTAAATATAGAATTTTCGCAGAGTCTGTAGATCGAGCGATATTAAAGTGTAATCCTCTTAGAAATTTACCTCTAAAAACCTATGAAGATTGGAGTACTATGATATTAAGGTTTAACCCAGAAGGGATGATGGTCGGAGAATGAAAAAAAAATTTTTTTTTATCTTTATTATTTATGCAATTTTAAAACCAAGTATTAGTTTTTCACTTGTTGAAATTGATATAACAAGAGGAAATCTTGATCCAATGCCTATTTCAGTATCACCTTTTTTTTCCGATAAAACTACTGATGATAAAATTAAAAATAATCTCAACATTGAAAACTTAGGTTTAGAAATATCAAAAATAATAGAAAATAATTTGGAAAAAACTGGTCTATTTGATGCAATCGAAAAAGAAGCTTTTTTACAAAAACCAGATATAGCTCATTTAAAACCAAGGTTTGAAGATTGGGCTTTGATAAAATCGCAAGTATTAATTACTGGTAAAGTAAAATCTAAAATCATTAATGACAAAGATTATATTAATATTGAATTTAAACTTTGGGACGTATTAGGTGCAAAAATGGTTGATGGTTTTTCTTTGACAACAACCCCACGTTCTTGGAGAAGAGTAGGTCATAAAATTTCAGATAAGGTGTATGAAAGATTAACTGGAGAAAGTGGCTACTTTGATACTAGAATAATATATGTAGCAGAGGAAGGACCTAAAACTCAAAGAGTTAAAAAATTAGCTTTGATGGATCAGGACGGTTTTAATACGAAATATATAACTTTAGGAAATGAATTGGTATTAACTCCAAGGTTTAATCCAGCAAATGACAAAGAAATAACTTATATGTCGTATTTTAGAAATATGCCTAGGGTTTATATTGTAAACTTGCAAACTGGAAAACAGAGAGTAGTAGGTGACTTTAGAGGTATGACCTTTGCGCCAAGATTTTCTCCTGATGGAAAAAAACTAATTATGAGTTTAGCAAAAGACGGTAACTCAGAGATTTGGGTAAGAGATCTTGAAACTAATATACAAGAAAAATTAACTGATCACCCATCCATAGATACATCTCCATCTTATTCTCCTGATGGAAAATATATAACTTTTAATTCTGATAGAAGTGGTTACCAGCAAATTTATGTGATGAGAAGTGATGGATCTAAAGTCAAAAGAATATCATTTGGAAAGGGTATTTATGGAACACCTGTATGGTCACCTAGAGGAGATTTAATAGCTTTTACTAAACTTCATAAAGGTAAATTTTATATTGGGGTTATGAGGATCGATGGAACAGGAGAAAGATTGCTTACTGAGAACTTCTACCAAGAAGCTCCATCATGGTCACCAAACGGAAGAATAATTATCTTTTATAGAGAAACAAAAACTAATGATAAGGGGGAAGGTTTTTCTGCAAAATTATGGTCTATAGATTTGACAGGATACAACGAGAGGTTGGTAAGAACTGAGACAGATGCCTCAGACCCATCATGGTCATCTTTGTTAGGAAAGTAAAGAAAATATGGAATTTTATTAAATTAGGTTGATTTTTGTAGACAAAACATCTAATTAATGAATTAAATTCATAATATTCTATTTAAGGAGCAAAAATGAATCTAAGCAAAATTTTAAAAAACGCATTTTTTGTTGTTATATTTGGTCTAATTGTAACTGCATGTGCAACTAAGAAGTCTGTTAAAACGACAGAGTCTTCAACTAGCGAGACTACTAAAGCAGCTGAGACTCAAAAAGCAGATCCAATTGAAAAATTAGATGCGTTAATGCAGGGAGATGTTTACATTGGCTCTGATACCGTAGGGGAACTTGCAAGTGGTGTCCCAGACAGAGTTTTCTTTGCAACAAATGAAACTATTTTAACTACAGCTTCTAGAGAAACTCTTAGAAAACAGGCTGCTTGGTTAAGACAAAATTCAGATGTTACGGTCGTGGTTGAAGGTCATGCAGACGAGAGAGGTACTAGAGAGTACAACTTAGCTTTAGGAGAGAGAAGAGCAAATGCTGCAAAAGATTATTTAATGACTTACGGCGTTTCTTCTGATCGAATTAAAGTTTTAAGTTATGGAAAAGAGAGACCTGTAGATTCGGGTTCTAACCCGCTCTCATGGTCAAAAAATAGAAGATCTGTAACAGTTAAAGCAAATTAAAATATATTTTTTTAAGACCCTAACCATTGAGTGTTAGGGTCTTCTTTTCGCCATTATTATAATTACAAATAATTTTATGAGAACAATTATTAAGTTAATTCTAATAAATTTTTTTTCATATTTGTTACTCTCAACAAATATTTCATTTTCTCAAGATCAAAATGTCTTAGAAATTTTGGAAAATATCCAAAAAGATCTTAGAACTTTAGAAAGAGCAGTTTATTCGGAGTCATTTTCAACTACCTCAGACTCGAATTCAATTCAAAGAGCCGCAACTAAAGAATCTGAACAAGCTCTAACAAAACATTTGTTGAAGTTAAATGAAATTGAAGTGCAATTTCAAGAATTAACAAATAAATTTGAGGAAATTAATTTTAAATTAGATAAGCTTGCTAATAAACTCTCTAAAGTAGAGCAAGATAATCAACTTAGATTTGAACAGATTGAACAGAATTCAAATGATATTACGAATAATAATTCCTTAACATCTTTGCCTAAAACTGAGAAAACATTAGTAAATGAGGATACAAATAAAAAAAAAATATTGCCTGGTTCTTCAGAACCTCAATCTTTGGGAGAAATATCTTATAAAGATATGACTAACAATGATGACACACAAGTAATAGAATCAGTTGAACAAACTGAAGCTATAATTTCTGAGGTATTTAATTCAGAGGAAAAAATACTTCCTGACACAAATCCAAAAGATCAATACGAATTTGCAAGAAACTTCCTAAAAGTTGGTGATTTTGATAATGCTGAAAAAGCTTTAAGAGAATTTGTTTTAACACATCCTAATAATGAATTGTCAGGTTATGCACAATATTGGTATGCTGAAACATATAGAATAAGACAAATGTATACTGATGCAGCAACTGCATATTTAGAAGGTTACCAAAAATATCCCAAAAGCAAAATTGCTCCTGAAAATCTTTTAAAACTTGGAGTATCATTGGTTCAGATGGGTGAGAAAGATCAGGGATGCCTAATGATTGCTGGAGTACAAAAACAGTATCCTGATGCCACTCAATCTGTACTTCAAAAAGCAAAGTATTATGAAGAAAAAGAATTTGAGTGTAAAAAAGAAAATTCATAATTTTTACTTAAAAAAATTAGATGATCCAAAAATTAGAAAAATTTATATAAATTTTAAAAAAAAATTATCTGATCACATATCAAATAAATTTTGTGTAGCAGTTTCAGGTGGAGCAGATAGTATGGCATTATCCTTTTTGGCAAAATGCTATTCTTTGGAAAAAAACGTCAAAGTTCATTTTTTTATTGTCAATCATAATTTACGAAAAAATTCTACCTATGAAGCCAAAATTGTAAAAAAAAAATTAAATGAATTTCAAATTAATAGTGAAATACTTACTTTAAAAAAAAGGATTAAATCATCGAATTTACAATCATTTGCTAGAGAAAATAGATATAAACTAATATCTAAGAATAGCTTAAATAAAAAAATTGATGCTGTTTTAACAGCACATCATAGGGATGATCTTTTAGAAAATTTTTTTATTAGATTGTTAAGAGGCTCAGGATTAAAAGGATTGATTTCGTTGAAAAAAGTTAAATCAAAAGTGAACTTTGATGATAAAATTTTTATTTTAAGGCCCCTGATCAATATATCAAAACAAGACTTGATTTATATTTCTAAAAATACCTTTAACTTTTATGTTCAGGACCCTTCTAATTTCGATGATAAATTTTTGAGAGTGAAAGTAAGAGATCTTATCAAAAAATTAGAAAAAGATGGATTAACATTTGAAAAATTCAAATTATCTCTAAATAATTTAGCCAAAAGTAACAATGCAATTGATTTTTATGTAAAAAAAAATATCGAAGACAATTCAAATTTTGTTGTTTTGTCAAAAAAGGTTGTTTTACAAGAAAAATTTTTTATTCAGCCTGATGAAATAGTTTTTAGATCATTTTCAGAGATAATACATGAGGTAGGAAAAAGAAAAACATATGCAAGAGGTGTGAAAGTCGAAAATTTAATTAATTATTTTAGACTTAATAGAAATCCAAAAAAAAAAACACTTTCAAGATGTATAATTCAAAAAGTCAACAATTCAGTCATTATTTCAAGAGAAAATAAGTAAAATAGTACCATATTGACACTTGTTAATTTAATAATAATTCTTAATTTATAGTTATGAATTTAAAAAATTTAGCAATGTGGGCAGTAATAGTAATTCTTACTGTTGGTCTATATAATATGTTCAAAAATCCCCAAGGGTCAGTAAATCAAAGAAATAATATAATATTTTCAGAATTTTTGACTCAAGTTGATAATGGCAGAGTTGTTCAAGTAGAAATTCAAGGAAAAAACATAAAAGGGGTGATGTCAAATGGAGAGATTTTCAATACATATGCTCCAGATGACCCAAATTTAATTCAAAAATTAAGCGACAAAGGAGTAAGTATTTCAGCAAGCCCAATTGAAGAAAAGATGCCGTCGTTATTTGGAATTCTTTTGTCCTGGTTCCCAATGTTGCTACTTATAGCAGTATGGATCTTTTTTATGCGACAGATGCAAGGTGGAAAAGGTGGGGCTATGGGTTTCGGTAAGTCAAAAGCAAAAATGATGAATGAAATTAAAGGTAAGGTAACTTTTAATGATGTTGCAGGAGTAGAAGAAGCTAAAGAGGAAGTAGAAGAAGTAGTTGAATTTTTAAAAGATCCAAAAAAATTTAGTCGTTTGGGCGGAAAAATACCAAGAGGTTGCCTTTTAGTCGGACCACCTGGAACTGGGAAAACCCTATTGGCGAGAGCAATAGCAGGAGAAGCTGGTGTTCCATTTTTCACTATTTCTGGATCCGATTTTGTTGAAATGTTTGTTGGTGTTGGAGCTTCTAGAGTAAGGGATATGTTCGAACAAGGAAAAAAACATTCCCCATGTATAATATTCATTGATGAGATAGATGCTGTTGGAAGAAGTAGAGGCGCAGGCCTTGGTGGTGGAAATGACGAAAGAGAACAGACACTTAATCAGTTGTTAGTTGAAATGGATGGATTTGATACTAATGAAGGTGTTATAATAATTGCAGCTACTAATAGACCTGATGTATTAGACCCAGCTCTACTAAGACCAGGAAGGTTTGATAGGCAAGTTGTAGTGTCTAATCCAGACTTAATTGGAAGAGAAAAAATTTTAAAAGTACACGCAAAAAAAATATCTATGGCACCTGATGTCAATTTACGAACAATAGCTAGAGGGACACCAGGTTTTTCTGGAGCAGATTTAGCTAACCTTGTGAATGAAGCAGCTTTACTTGCAGCTAGAAAAAACAAAAGAATTGTAACCTACCAAGAATTTGAAGAAGCGAAAGATAAAGTAATGATGGGATCTGAGAGAAGATCAATGGTAATGAGTGAGGAAGAGAAAAAATTAACCGCTTATCATGAAGCTGGACATGCAATTGTAACAATAAATGAAAAAGCTGCATATCCTATTCACAAAGCAACTATTATACCAAGAGGAAGAGCTCTAGGAATGGTAATGCAATTACCGGAAAGAGACGAAGTTTCACAAACTAGAGAACAACTTCACGCTCAAATGGCTATTGCTATGGGAGGTAGAGTTGCGGAGGAATTAATTTTTGGAGATGATAAAGTAACAACAGGAGCTGCAAGTGATATTGAACAAGCAACTAAAAGAGCTAGAGCAATGGTAATGAGAGCTGGCTTAAGCAAAGAAATGGGTCCTGTTGCTTACGGCGAAAATGAAGAGGAAGTATTTTTAGGAAGATCTGTTGCTAGACAACAAAATATGTCAGAAGAGACTGCGAGAAAAGTAGATAGTGAAATTAGAAAATTTGTTGATATGGGTTATGACAGAGCAAGAAAAATATTAAATGAAAAAATTGATGATTTGCACAAATTAGCAAAAGCTTTACTTATATATGAAACTTTGACAGGTGCAGAGATAGAGGATTTAGTAAATAAAAATATATATCCAAAGAATAAAGAAGATCTAAAAGTTGAGGATGACGATCAAAGCTCAGCGCTAGGCTCAATGGGCTTAAAACCAAAGATAGTGCACTAAGCACTAATGAATAAATATTACACTAGAGCGTGTAATTTTTATTTTGGTTCAGAATCTAAGAAAAAAATTAAAAAAAAACAGTCTATCCCTTTAAATGGAAACAATCTAATTTCTTTTGATAAATTAGAAATTATAAATAGAAAAAAAACCAAAATAATTAATATTAAAGATATTAAAAAACTCCCAAAAAATCTAAAAATAAAAATTAATAAGGATTTAAAAAAAATCAAACAAAAGAAAACTTTTAAAACATTAACTTTATCCGATATTCCAATTTATATGGGTATTGTCAATTTAACTCCAGATAGTTTTT
>CACAPU010000009.1 GCA_902534465.1 uncultured Pelagibacteraceae bacterium | reverse complement strand
CAGAAAAGTTAAAAGTATTGCAGTTACTCACACAAATAATGACTATGGAAAAGGTTTAGCAGATGTATACGTTGCAGCTGTTAAAGCTCATGGAATAAATGTAACAGTTGTAACTGCTCACGAAGAAGGTAAAGGTGACTACGGTGCCGAGGTTGCTACATTAGCAGCTGCTGGTGGAGATGCTTTAGCTGTATTAGGTTACTTAGACCAAGCTGGTGGAAGTATCATTGATGGTTCATTAGATTCAGGTGCATTTGATGTGTTTGTATTATCTGATGGTATGATCGGTGACTCTTTAACAGACAGATTTGGAAATGATTTAAATAAATCTTTTGGATCACTTCCGGGATCAATGGGTAAAGGCGCTACAATATTTAAAGATGTTGCTGGTGCTGCAGGAATTGACTCCTCAGGTCCTTACACTTCAGAGTCTTATGACGCTGCAGCTTTGATTGTTTTAGCAATGCAAGCTGGTGGTAAAGCTGATAGAGCAACTGTGCAAGCAAATGTAATGTCAGTTGCGAATGCCCCAGGAACAAAAATTTATCCTGGTGAATTGAAAAAAGCTTTAGATTTATTAGCTAGTGGAAAAGCTGTAAATTATGAAGGAGCTTCAAGTGTAGAACTTACAGATGTTGGAGAAGCATCTGGTGCCTTTATTGAAAAAGAAATTAAAGGCGGTAAGTTTAAAGACAAAAAACAAAGATAATACTTCATTATTTAACTCCAGCGATGAAAATCGCTGGAGTTTTTTTTATCCTAAAATATTAATTAATACATAAATACTAAGCGCCGACATAAATAAAATTATCGATATATTTATAATTTTCCAAACTTTATTGCTATTTAGGTAATTAGATAAGAACTTAGATAAGTACCCCAATATAAAAAAAAATATTATTGAAGAAAGAGTTGCACCAAATCCAAATAATAATTTCTGATAAATTAAAAAACTTTTTGAAAAGTTTCCTAAAAAAAATACAGTATCAGAATAGACATGTGGATTTAAATAAGTAAAACCTACTGTTTTAATTATTACAGAACTTAGACTTGCTGTATCGTTTCTTTGATTTATTTCAAAATTGATACTTATATTTTTTATTTTTTTCCAAATAAAATGAATTAAAAATAAAAATAGAAGAATATTTAGAATTAGCTCAACTAAAGGTGAAAAAAAACTTTCAAAATAATGAAATATGAATATTCCTAAAAAAATAAGAAGAAAATCTGATAATGCACAAATTGCACATACAATAAAAACAAATTGTTTTTTTAAACCTTGCTCAATTACAAATATATTTTGAGCGCCAATAGCTAATATTAAACTCAGTCCTGTAAAGAACCCTAAAATAAAATAACTCATTATGAATTATTGTTTAATAATTTTTTCTGGAATTATTCCTTGAGGTCTAAATCTCATTATCAAAAGAAGTCCAATACCTACCAATAAAAACCTAAAATATGGTGCACTATTTATTAAATGAATTTTAATCTCATTCGTTTCAGGTAAATGAGCTGTAAATAAATTTATGAAGAATAAAGCAATAGGTGCTGCTTCTACCCACAAAAACCATACAACAAATCCTCCTAGAATTGCTCCAAAATTATTTCCTGTACCGCCGACAATTACCATAACCCAAATTACAAATGTATATCTCATAGGTCTATAGCTACCTGGGGTAAATAGCCCATCATTAGTTACCATCATAGCTCCGGCAATTCCAACTATCGCAGATCCCAGAATAAATATAAACAAATGTTGTTTAACTACATTCTTACCCATTGCACTTGCGGCTTCTTCATTATCTCTGATTGCTCTCATCATTCTACCCCAAGGTGAATAAAGAGCTTTTTGAGTAATTATTAATAAAATTATAACTACAACTAAAAACATACCCGCAAAACAAAGTTTTACATAAACAGACGATGCATCAATTACTAACTGATTTAAAATATCTTGTCTCTCAGACAACGAATTTGCTAAATCTAATTTTGCTGAGTGAAATTTTTCAACTAAATTTATAAACCAAGGAGAAGTTTGAAGGTCAATTTCGTAAGGAGCTGGTCTTTTTAATCCAATAACATTTTTTACACCTCTTGCTAACCAATCTTCATGTTTAATAATAGAAACAACAATTTCAGCTATTAATAATGTAGCAATAGCTAAATAATCTGCCCTTAATCCTAATGCAACTTTCCCTACAACAAATGCTAAACCAGCAGCAAAAAGTCCTCCTACTATCCATGAGAATAAAACTGGTAACCCAAGTCCTCCGAGAAACCCTGTCTTCGCAGGATCAACAGCCTCTATTTGTTCAATTGCAGGTCCAGCAATTATTTTTATTAGAATTAATCCAACTATAATAATTCCAGCTATTAAATAATTTCTTTTATTAGATTTTTGAATATTTTTTAAAATATACCTTGTAGAAAAAATCATTAGTATAATTATTCCAAGGCAAGTCATCATATTAACTCCACCAACACTCCACGCTTCAGGGACAGGAGCTACAGATACTAATACAACTGCCAAACCACCTAATGCCGTATAACCCATGATTCCAAAGTTTATTAAACCAGCATAACCCCATTGAATATTTGCTCCCAAGGTCATTACTGCAGAAATCATACAATAATTAAAAATTGTTAGTGCAATGGACCATGACTGGAAGATACCAACTAAAATAATCAAAAGCATCATTATCGAATATGCTACAATTATATTTAAATAATTTCTCATATGCGTTTTCCTTCAAATATGCCTGACGGTCTAAATATTAAAACAATAACTAGTATCGAAAAAGAAATCGCAAATTTGTAATCGGTTGATAATAATTGCATCAATGAGTTTGGTTCTAGAGACTCTGGCAAAATATAAACCAAAAATCTTTTATATGCATAAGTCAAAAATATTTCAGCAAATGCTATAACATAACCACCAAAGAATGCTCCGTATGGATTTCCTATTCCACCTACTATAGCAGCAGCAAAGATAGGCAACATGTTATTAAAATATACGAATGGTCTATAACTTTTATCTAAACCATAAAGAATCCCACCAATTGTTGCTAATATTCCAGCAATAATCCAAGTAATTAGAACTACTTTTTTGGGATCTATTCCTGAAAGAAGTGCTAAATCTTCATTATCTGAGTAAGCTCTCATGCTAGTTCCAGTTTTAGTTTTATTTAAAAACCAAAACATAATAGCAACAACAATTATAGTAACTACAATTGTAATCATTTGTGTAGATTTAATTGTTAAACCTTCGGCAAGACCTGTCATTTCTTTAAACTCAGTTGCTTTTAAAATAAATTTTTCACCATCTAAGAATCTGCGATCAGTAGGTCCAATTATAATTCTTATGATTGCTTGTGTTACAAACATTACACCAACGCTTACCATTGCTAGCATAACTGGCGGACTTTTCTTTATTCTGTAATATTTAAATACTGTTTGATCTATTAACAGCATGTATAAAATCATCATAAAAATTGCAAAAGGAATAGTGAGCAAAGCTGTAGGTAGAAAACCAAAATTAATTCCAATAGATTGGAAGTAATAAGTCAAAAGCACAGCAAACATTGTACCAAATGACATCATGTCTCCAGTTGCAAAGTTAGCAAATCTTAAAATACCATATATTAATGTTACAAAAATTGCTCCAAGAGCTAATTGAGAGCCATAAGTTAAGGCTGGAATAATTGTATAATTCAATAAAACTATTACTGCATTAATTAAATCCATACTAAGCTCCTAAGAAAGATCTCCTAACTTCTGGATTATTTAATAATTCCTTGCCAGACCCCTCAAATTTATTTTCACCAGTTACAAGCACATATCCTCGATCAGAAATGCTTAAAGCCTGTTTTGCATTTTGTTCGACCATAATGATTGCTACTTTTGTATTTTTAACTCTAATAATATGTTCGAATAATTCATCCATAACTATTGGTGAAACTCCTGCTGTAGGCTCATCTAACATAAGAACTGATGGTTTAATCATTAGAGCCCGTCCCAAAGCTACTTGTTGTCTTTGCCCTCCTGATAATTGTCCAACTACTTGATCTTTTTTTTCTCTTAAAATTGGAAATAGATCATATATTTCTTCGATAACATTATTTATATTATCTGTTCTTAAAAAAGCACCAACCTCTAAATTTTCTTTTACAGTAAGTTCTGCAAAAACATTTCTAGTTTGTGGTACAAATGATATTCCTTTTTTAACTCTTTCTTGGGGAGTTATTTTAGAAATATCTTCTCCGTCAATTGAAATATTGCCTGATTTAAGATTTAACAATCCAAGCATTGCTTTCATAGCTGTAGATTTGCCAGCTCCATTTGGTCCAAGTATTGCAACTATCTCACCCCTGTTAACATTAATAGTACATGAGCTAATAATATCAGGACCATCACCGTATCCTCCTGTCATTTTATTTCCCTCAAAAAATGCCATTTACTTCTTTCTACCTAAATAACTGTCTATAACTTTTTCATTTTTCTTAACTTCGTCTGAAGTTCCCTCAAAAAGAACAGAACCTTCAGACATTACAATGACCGGATCACACATTCTGCTTATAAAATCCATATCATGCTCAATCATGCAAAAAGTATAGTTTTTTTCTTTGTTAAGTCTTAAAATTGCTGTCCCTAAGTCTTTTAATAATGTTCTATTAACCCCTGCCCCAACTTCATCCAATAAAACAAGCTTTGCATCCACCATCATTGTTCTTCCAAGTTCTAGCAATTTTTTTTGCCCTCCGGATAAATTACCAGCACGTTCATTTGCTAGATGTTTAAGATTTAAAAATTCAGTTACTTCGTATGCTTTTGCTCTAATTATATCTTCCTCTTTTTTAATTAAATTTGGTTTTAAAAGGGCATTTATTAAAATTTCTCCTGTTTGGTTACCTGGAACCATCATTAAATTTTCAAGGACAGTCATATTTGAAAACTCGTGAGCTATTTGAAAGGTTCTAAGTAAACCTTTTGAGAAAAGCTCATGAGATGGAACGTTTGTTATATCTTCTTTATTAAATAATACTTTTCCATCTGATGATTTGAGATTGCCTGCTATGAGATTAAATAGAGTGGTTTTGCCTGATCCATTCGGACCAATTATTCCTGTAATTGAACCTTCTTTTATTTTTAATGAGCAATTTGATACAGCTGCCAAACCACCAAAATATTTTGATAAGTTATCAATTTGCAGAATGTTTGAAGCTTGCTGCATATAAAATTATACTTTATTTAATCTTTTAAGAATACTATTTAGGGTTTTGTTAGTAGCTTTATAGAAACCAGCTTTTTTTAATTCATTTACACCTTGTTCATTTAATCCTTTTGGTGTTTGGGAGTCTTTGACAAGTATTTTTAAATCTCTATTAGAATTAACTACAGCATCTTCAGAAAGTGCTAAAAAAAGAGATGTTATATATCTCTGAGCTTGATCTTTTTGAATTCCTTTTTCATTTAACCATTCAGACATTGTTCTTAATAATTCATAAAAAGGTGCCATCATTCCAGATGTTGACCAAAAATTTTTAGATAATTTTTCATTCTTAATTTCAACAACTGTTCCTAGATTTTTAAAAAAGTTTTTAACTCTCCTGTTTGGTGGAAAAATAGGAATTGGTCCTTTTTTAAGAGAAATAGGTGGTAAAGGAATTACTCTCGAAATATTTGCTTTTACTTTTACAGCTTTCTTTATATTCTGAAGATTCATTGTTGATATGAAACTTACAATTACCTGACTTTTTTTAAATTTTAGCTTATGTATAATTTGATTAGCAACAGTAGGTGTTACTGCTAGAAAAATCCAGTTGCAGTCGTTAATAATATCTTGATTATTTTTTGCAATATAAATTTTTTTGAAACTTTTTTTTAATTGTTTTGAAATTTTTTTATTTCTTTCGGATACAATAATTTTAGAATACTTGATTTTAGAATTACATATACCCGTCACTACTGCTGAAGTAATTTTGCCTGTTCCTATAAATCCAAGTTTCATTAGTGTATTTTCTACACTTAATTGTTAAAAAAGGAACCTCTTATTCTTAGTAATTCTCTTGATAAATTTTTATTTTCTTTAAAAGGTTTTCGACCATGTAGCCAAAAATAATTATTCGCCACTACAGCGCTACCAACTGGTAAAGAGGTGATTATCTTATTTTTACTACCTTCAAGAGCATCAGATAATCTTTGTAAAAACAATCCTTGATCCATATTTTTCGGTTCAGGAAATTGATCAATGTAAGAAATAATAGGTTTTCCATCACTATCTTTAGAAAAAACAGGGTGTTCAACTTTATAATCAATATTTTTACTTTTTGGAGATCCCCAAATAAAATTTTGTTGTCCAATTTTATCGTCTGAGAGATCTGACAAATGTTCCCAGTCATCAAGATGTAGTAAGACAGTCTCTCCACCAATCACATTCTCTTCCTCAAGCTTTGACATTAATATCCAATCAGTTATTTCTCGTACATATGTTCCATCAGTATGTAAATCCATATTTATATATGCCTTACGAAGATATGAGTCGCTATTATCTTCATGTTTAACATGAAACCTTGCATAGTATTTTCCAGCCATTGAGTCGTGATTTGGATTTCCAATTAAGTGAGTTATTGCAGTTGATAGTTTAACTAAAAATGTTTGATCTATTTTAGTAGACTTGTTTTTGGGACCAATTATAAAACAACCAGTATCTCTATCTTTAATAATTTCGTTTAAAAAATTACTTAATTTATTAGATGCAGTTTCATCTAAACTTTTTGCAATAGTGAACCTTGTAAATGGTTTATACTCTAATGCTGTAATATTAAATTTTTTAAATGGAAACACTAATCGATCAATAATTTGATCCTCAATTTTTATATTTATTATCCTATTAGATTTTTCATGAAAGGAAATTTCAAATCCATCTAATTTAAGAAGATTCTTCACGAATTTATTTATTACAAATACCTATGGACTCTGGTCCGCAAATTTCTCCCATTGTCCAAGTAGCTCCAATTAAATTTGCACCATCAAAATTTGCATTTAAAATATTAGATGACGTAAAGTTCGCCTCCATTAAATTGGAATTCTGAAAATTTGCATCTATGAGGGTAGAACCTGTAAAATCTACTCTAGTTAAGTTAGCACTTGTAAAATTCGATTGCTCAAAATTTCCACCACCTAAATTTGACTCATATAAATTAGCTCTAATGAAAGATGACTCTGAAAAAGTTCCAAATGTTAAATCTGAATTCATCATTATACTTTTATCAAAATTTACTTGAATAAAACTAGCAAATGAGAGATTAGAGTTAGGAAGAAAGGTTCCTTGTAAATCCTGACCGTCTGAAAATTTACATTTAGAATAGTCTACTCCATCAGCTATTGGATCGTCACATCCAGCATGTGCATTACTAGAAAGTATTAGAAAAAAAATAATAAAAAAAAGTTTTTTCATACAGCAAAACTATTTAATGTAGCCAAAATTATAGCAGATAATATGGTCGGATAAACTAAATTTCTTTTAGTGACATAAAAAATTAATATTGATAATAAAATGACAATTATCCTTAAAATATAATGTACATCTGAAAGATCTCCAGATGGAAAAATTAACATTCTTGAGATTAAAGCTGCAAGAGTTGAATATGCTACACAATTAAACCATTTATAAATTTTAGATGTCTCTCCTATCTTTTCTGATGTTAAAGCACCAAGAAATCTTGAAATATAAGTTGCAAGAGAAGTTACTAAAATTGCTAAGACAATATTAGCTGTCATAAACCTCTCCTATAAAGTAAGCAATTGAACCAGCTACCAATCCACCAAGTAAAACACTCCATTCTGGTGAAAAAAAATAAAAAATTGGACCTAAAAATGCACCCAGAATAATTGCAGAGGAAAGTTGTATAGTTTTCATTACTCCTATCATTGCACACATAAAATAAATTGGATTTACTATTGCAAGTCCAATAATCATATCTTTGCTTAAAAAGTCGGCAGCATAAAATCCTAATACTGTTGAAAAAATGGCAATTAGCCAAGTGGCTGTTCCTATACCAATCCAAAAATCTATTCTATATTTCCTATCAATTTCCTCATAATTACTTTTTAAAATCAACCACGAAGAAACAGCTACAAAATGACAAGATATATAATATTTCCATCTAGGTTGGCTATTATGTTTAAGTAATGGCATAATTGAAACTGTCATTGGAAATAGTCTAGAATTAACCAACCATACTGCTAAAAAAATATTTACAAGTGAAGCACCAATTAACATTGATTCCGCCATCACTAATGATCCTGGAAGGGCGTAGGTTAAAAATGTTGAAAAAATACTTTCTTGTATATTAAACCCTAAATTTTTTAATAAGGCACCAATAGCAATGAAGCTAGCCCCTAATGCAATTGCTGGACTATCAAATTTTTTTGAGCAGACTATTCCTTTGATAAAATATTTTAGGTTTATCATTAACCGCCTAAGAATAGACGGCCGACATCTGGATTATTTAAAAGATCATCTCCTTTACCTGCAATTGCTGTTTCTCCTGAAACTAAAACATAACCAACATCAGCAAACTCTAAACCTTTTTTGGCATTTTGCTCTACCAATATAATTGTTTTTTTTTCATTTTTTTGAAGATCATCTAAAATCTCAAAAACCATTTGAATATATCTAGGCTCAAGCCCAATTGACGGTTCATCAACAAGTAAAATAGAAGGTTTCATCACTAGCGCTCGAGAAATCTCTAAAAGTCGTCTTTCTCCACCCGATAATACTTTTGCAGGTTGATTTCTTCTGTTTCTTAATCTTTCATATTTTTGAAGAACTCTTTCTGCTTCTTCAAAAGATTCTTCTGTTTTATCTTTAATGTATCCACCCATTAAAAGATTTTCCTCTACAGTCATATCTGGAAAAACTGAATTATCTTGTAGAATATATGCTATGCCCTCAGATTTAAGTTTTTCTGCTGGACTGAGGTTAGTTATTTCTTTTCCATCAATTTCTATTTTTCCTGAAAAGATATTTGTAAAACCATATATTGAATGAAGTATAGTTGATTTTCCTGCACCATTTGGACCAATCAAACAGAGAGATTGTGCTTTACTTACAAACAAATCAAAATTGTGTAGTATTTCCATCTTACCATAACCAGCTGATAAACCCTTGATAGTTAAGTGAACATTTTCTGACGATAGTTTTTTTAAATCCTCTGCTCCAGGAGCTTTACCAAGAACTTCATATTGATTTGCCATTATTGAGCTCCTAAATAAGCGTCAATAACACGCTTGTCATTTTTAATTTCGTCAGGTGTTCCATTTGCAAGCATTTTTCCATGTGCAAGGCAAAAGATGCTTTCAGCTAATTGCATTATTACTCTCATATTATGTTCAATAACAAGTAGAGTAATTCCAAAATCTTGATTTACTTTTATCAATCTATCAATAATTCCATTTATTAATGTAGGGTTGATACCTGCAGTCGGTTCGTCCAGTAATAACATCTCAGGCTCATTCATTAATGCCATTGCTAATTCTAATAATTTCTGCTGACCAAATGATAAATCTCCAGCTCTTAGTTTTCTTTTTTGATATAATCCAACAAAATTTAATAAATTTTCAGCTTTTTCTGTAAGATTTTGAGGTATCTGGGAAAATATAGAAACTAAACTTTCATCGCTTGCTTTATGACTTATAAGCATGTTATCTACACAATTCAATTTTCCATAAATTCTTGTTTGCTGGAAAGTTCTAAGCAAACCAAGTTTAGCTATTACTGGAACTGGTAACTCAGATACTTCTTTACCATTAAATTTAATTGATCCTTGGTCTATCGGATATGTTCCAACTATAGAATTGAACAATGTAGTTTTTCCAGATCCATTTGGCCCAATTAAACCTACGATTTTTCCTTTTTCAACTGACATGGATATATCAACATTAGCCTTAACACCTCCAAATGACTTACTGACATTATTTACTTCTAAAATACTCATTTAAGTGTAACCTGTGCTTTCCGATCTGCTTCATCCACAACTTCACCAAATCTCTCTGGATACTTTTCTCTCAACCAACCCATAATCCCCTCTGGGAAATAGATAACAATTACAACAATCAAAACCCCAAGAGCAACATACTGCCAACCTAAGAAGAAAGTCCAAAAACCTTCTTTAAAAATATGAAATAAAGTTGCACCAATTACTGGGCCCCACAAAGTTCCTTTTCCTCCAAGTATAGCCATCAAGACCATGAATACTCCCATTTCTCTTCCATCAAATGCAACATCAGTTGAGTCTATATATCCAACTAGTCCACCCATGATACCTCCGGCCAATCCACAGAAAAATGCAGAGATCATCCAACCGATAATTTTATATTTCATTGTTTGAATACCCATTGCTTCAGCTTTATCTTCGTTGTCTCTAATTGCATTAAGAACAAGTTTAAATCTTGTTGAATAAATTGCTTTAACTGCAAGAAACGTGAAGACCAAAACTATAAAACTACAAAAGTAGAAAAACTCACCTCTTGCTTCTAACCTGTCAACATTAGGAAATGGTGGTGTTGTAAAACCTTGTCCTGCTCCAATGATTTCTATTCCACCAGAAATTTCTCCAGCTGCAACTCCTAAACCCAATGTACAAATTGCAAAATAATGTCCTCTTAAACCTAAAATTGAATAACCAATTAAACCAGCTATAATCGCTGGGACTACTGCCGCAACTGCCAAGCCTACTGCAAATCCTTGAAAGAATTGAGCAGGAGTATGAACAAAAGTTTTTTCTCCACCACCCTCAGTCCACTCTCCTAAAGGAAAAAACATTCCTACCTGAACTGAGGCACATAAATACATTCCCAGTCCATAAAACAAAATATTTCCAAAAGTATTATAACCCATTTCACCACCTTGGACGTTCCAAGTGATAGCTAGAATTATTAATATACAAAGGATTGATAATTGAACTTTAAACGCTGGAAAAATAAACGGTGCAGCAAGCCCAAAGATTAAGATAGCTCCATATAAAATAATATTTTTGCTCATAATTTATTTTTTAAAAAATTTATTTCAGACATATATTCTGACATTTTTTCCATTTCTTTTGTTGTACGTTTTAATTCTGAGGAAAATTTAATTTTATCTATACCTATACTTTCATTGTTATCTAATCTTATTGCAACATCATTCAAAAATAACTTAAATTTGTCATCAGTAACGATTCCATTTAAATACTCTATACCCTCTATTCTTTTTAAAAGTTTTTTACATTCATTTCCCCATTCTTTAAATATTTTTATTTCTGATCTGCAGCTACTGACAAATGAATTTTCTAACTCGAAGGATAGAGTAATTTTTTTAATAAAAGATAAAATATTTGAATAATTTAATTGACTTAATTCTGATTTTAAATCTCCATAAATATTTGCATATGTTTTTGAGAAAAGAAAAAAAATTATCACGAAATAAAGCAATGTTTTTTTCACTTTAAATACTCCCTCTTTCGTGAAAGTTTAAATCTTCTATAAACAAGAATTAAAACTAGCAGTAAAAACACTGATCCAATTCTAAATTCTGTTCCTAAAATATAATCTGCAAACTCCTCAAATACACCTAAACCCATACCTGACATTGCAACACCAGGTAAATTTCCTAATCCAGCAACAATTACTATCATGAAAGATCTTATTGTATATGGTAGACCCATATAAGGGTGTATAGTAAATGTAATAGAAATAAGTGCTCCAGCTACTCCACAAAGAGCAGCATTTATTCCAAAAGTTGCTGCATAAACTTTTTCAGTATCTACACCTAATATTTTTGCAGCTCTAGCATTTTGAGCTGTAGCTCTAATAGCCCTTCCAAGCTTAGATTTTTTCATATAAATCACAAGCCCTATAGCAAACACAATACTTATAAATGCTGAAAAAATCTTTGAATTTGGCAATGTAACAGAGTTATCAAACAGCATAGTTGTACCATATCCTGAGTTTGCAAGGACGACATCTGCACCAAATGCAAAGTTCATTAATTGCATGAATAAGATACTAATTCCAAAAGTTGCTAAAATCGAAATGAATAGATCTCTATCAACTACTTTATTAATTACTAGTTTATAAATTATTACACCAACAAAATACATTATTATTGGTGAAACTATTACTCCCCATGCGGGATGAATTCCATACAGATACATAAAGTATGCAATGTATCCTCCTAATATAACTAAATCACCTTGAGCAATATTAATTATATTCATTACTCCCCATTGGAGAGCCATTCCATAGGCAATTAAAGCAAATAAAATTCCAAGCAACAAACCATCTAGCACAGCTTGTAAAGTTAACATCGGAACTTGGAAAATTAAAAAATCCATAATTTCTAAATGCTATATAAAAAAAAGCCCCCTATTGCTAGGGGGCTAATATTATTTTTAATTATCTTTCAGACCACTTAGGAATTGGGTGAATTAATTCTGCTGAAGCCCATTTTAATGGAGCAACAACTTTATTTTCACATTTTCCTGCGTCATCACACATTACTTGGAAAAGTACCATTGGTTTGTCAACGTTCTGACCACCCTCGGCAAACTTAATATTTCCATAGAATGTTTGCATATTAGTAGCTGCAAGAGCATCTCTTACTTTTTTTTGATCAAAAGTATTTGCTCTTTCAAATGCATCTTTGAATACTAATAAAGCAGCTGATGATTCTGCTGATTGATATGGCGGATCATAACCAAATAATTTCTCAAAGTCCGCAGCATATGTCATACCGTCTTTGAAGAAATCATCTTTGTAAGTTAATGTTTTATGCCACTGAGATGCACAAAGTGCGTATTGTGAGTTCTTACCATGTTGCTTAGATAATTTTGCAGCATCACAGTGTGTCATTGCTAACATTGGAACATCAACTTTCATTTCAGCTATTTGTCTGATTGCAGTTAATGCACCTTTTGTATGACCCGATACAACTAATACATCTGGCTTAACAGCTTTAACTTTTGCTAAAGTTGCAGCCATATCATTTAGCTCTTTTGGTAGTTTATCATCAATTATGATTTTAGATCCAGTTCTTTCTGCTGCATCTAGAATTCCTAATCTAACGTCCTGTGAGAATGCATCTTGCTCGAAAGCTTGAGCAATTCTTACACCTTTTCCACCATTCAGCGCTACGGCTGTTTCAATTGCAACATCTAAATATAAGTTTGCTGGCGCAAGCACTGCA
The DNA here is from genome assembly GCA_902534465.1 of uncultured Pelagibacteraceae bacterium. Classification (GTDB taxonomy): domain Bacteria; phylum Pseudomonadota; class Alphaproteobacteria; order Pelagibacterales; family Pelagibacteraceae; genus Pelagibacter. The sequence continues at coordinate 27,951 of CACAPU010000009.1, read as the reverse complement.
AATAAATATTTATAACCTTTAGTAAATAAAGATCTTGATGCACCATTAGCCTCAACCATTGGAACACCATATTTCTCTGTTACAGGCGCAATTGCTTTTGTTAAACCTGAACTGTATGGACCAAGCATAAACTCAACACCATCTTGTGAAATTAATCTTTCTGCAAGTTGTGCTGCTCTTTTTGGATTTGACTCATCATCGTAATAGATAATATCAAACTTGTAAGTTTTTCCTCCAACTTTAACACCACCCATCTCGTTAATTCTATCAACGGCCATGTTATAACCGTTTTGAGTGTGAACTCCGTTAGATGAATATTTTCCAGTTAAAGAAATTGCGGCACCTAGGATAATTTTATCACCAACAACTTTTGCAAATGAAACAACTGAAGTTGAAAATAAAATTGCTATTGCAGAAACAAATGTAATTATAATGTTTTTAATTTTCATTTATCTCCTCTTATTAATTAATTAATTTAAACCTTATTAAACTAATAATTTAGTTTTTTTTCAAGTAACAGTAGTATCGCATTAATGGTCAATATTGTTGCATAAATGCAATTATAAGAGCTATAACAATTAGGACGCACGCAGAAATTGTGTTTATGACCTTTGCTTTTGCTTTAACCCATATAATCATTTTATTTGCTATGACCGCATAACCAACCAAAGATAAAAAATCTAATATTACATAAGTTGTTATTAAAATTAAAAATTGTGCAACGTAATTTGAATTGAAATCAATGAATTGAGGAAAAATAAAAGGGAAGAACATCCAAGCTTTAGGACTAGTGCCCGCAACTAAAAAACCATCTTTAAAAAAGGATAATGAACTTTTTTGTAAAGTTTCACTTGAGTTAATATCTTTAGGTTTAGATTTATAAATGTCTAATGCTAGGTAAAGTATATAAATCACACCAAACCATTTAAAAATATTTAATAAAGTTGGATTATCAGAGATAAAAGATCCAATTACAAAAATTACAAGACATGCTTGAATAATATTTGCAGTAACATCTCCTAGTGCAGTCCAAACACAATTTCTAACACCATAATTCATAGAATATGAAATGATTACAATCCTAGGAGTTCCAGGAGTGATAAACATGAATAGGATAATTTGAAGATATAGAAAATAATTCAACGGAAGCATGATGGATAGCCCTAAAAAACCGGGAGCTAAAGATGGCTAGATAGGACTATCTAAAAATGATAATATCATAAGCATATAAATTTGCATTATTTATTTATTTCAAGATTACTGGAATTTTATGAAAAAAAGTCACAGGCCCACAACCAGAGTTAAAAATCCTGAGCCAAAACCTGGTAGTCCAGACTGGGTCATTTGGGCGGCATGGGCTGATAGAATTACATTTGAAGATATAGAAAAAAAAACTGGAAAAACAGAATCTGAGGTAATTAAGATTATGAGAAGAAGTTTAAAACCTTCTTCTTTTAGACTATGGAGAAAAAGAGTAAATTCACAGAGTATTAAACATAGAAAAAAGTTTGAATATTCAAGAAAACAAATAAGAGTTAAGATAAAGAAAAATGAAATTCATAACTGGTAAAATCAAAAAATATAATTATATCTAAAGTATGAAAAATATAACAATGTATTCAGGACCGATGTGTGCATTCTGTGATGCTGCAAAAAGATTATTAAAAAGAAATAATCTTGAATACAAAGTTATTGATGTATCTACAGGTCCAGAGCTTAGAGATGAAATGATACAAAAAGCTAACGGAAGAAGAACAATTCCCCAAATTTTTTTTAACGATGAACATATTGGGGGTTATCAAGAACTTAGAGATCTTGAAAAAAATGGTCAATTAGAAGCATCTTTAAAATAAATTAATTCCAATCAACTAATCCTAATTGTTTTTTTGCTAATTCACTTAAATCATTTACTGTGATTCTACCTTTATAATTTACTTCATAATCTTCAGGAGCAAAATCAGGTGGGCTTTTGCCTTCAATAAATTTTTTTGATTGTTTTTTTATGTAATCAATATTTTTTTTACAATAAGGTGTTGCTCCAACATAAACAACGTTTGAGTAATTTTTACCTTGATGTTTTTCCTCAACTGCATGTACTACATCCGGATGCCACCAAATAGTGTCTCCCGGTTTCATTTTTGGAATTGAGATTAAACCCTCTAGTAACAAACTATGATATTTTTCATTTATCGATAAAGCTTTTCCTGCTTTTGATCCACATAATTCATTTTCAGGTACATCATCTAGTAATGCTCTTGTTAAAACGTATGACATTCCTTTTACAATAGGAATTAATTGTAAAGTTCCATCATTCGGACCTTGTTCTGTTAATGCAGTCCATCCTTGAAATGTTCTAAATACATGTGCTACTGCTGGCGATTCAAATTCAATTGTTTCATCTCTATATTTTGCATCATATGGATTAAAATTTTCGAAATTGTCTGAAAAAATATCATTGTAAATTTTTTGATAAGCTTTATCTGTCCATCTTTCAATTGACCCAGCATCACAATGTGGGGATAAACCTAATGTATCATCTCCTGGTTCTCTTCTTCTCACTCGATCTGCGTAAACAAGTTCTCTATTTGGATCAAATACATTTTTACCCTCATAATTATAGTTCCAAAGATTATTTAACCATTTTTTAACAATTTCCATTTCTTTAGAATGTCTAATTTCTGATTGAGCTTTAGACCAATACAACCCAAAAATTTGAGGTTTTCCTGATTTTAAGTCGCTAAAGTATTCGTCTATACCTATCTTTTTTTTTTGGTCTTCAAAATAATTATTTTCCAAGACATATTTATCTAAATCTTCATTTAATTCTCTCACCTTTTTTTTATCAAAAACATTTCTAATGATTACACAGCCACGCTTAAATACTTTATCTTTAATTGTCATTTGATCCTTATTTGAAATATCTTTAAATTCTATTTCTGGGATAATTGAGTCTTTTGACTGTTTAATTATCGCAACTTCTTTTTGAATATATTTTTCAATTTTTTTAAAATTATTAACAAAGTTTTTTGATTTTTTTCTGAGCTTAATTTTTTCAGAAATAATCTTATTTTGTATTTCAATTAAATTCATAATTTGAAATCAATTATTTTGGTTTGAAAACTAGGCACACCCCGTTATTGCAATATCTTTTACCAGTTGGCTGTGGTCCATCATCAAAAATATGCCCATGGTGACCGCCACATTTTTTACAGTGATATTCAGTCCTAGCATATCCAATATGATGATCAGTTTTAGTTTCAAATACATCAGGGAGAGACTCGTAAAATGAAGGCCATCCTGAACCACTTTCATACTTGGTATTAGAATCAAATAATTTTGTTTCGCAATTTGCACAATAATAACTACCCTCTCTCTTTTCAAAATTTAAATCGCTAGAACCTGGAGACTCTGTTGCTTCTTCAAATAAAACTTTTTTTTGTTGATCTGATAAATTTGGGTTATTTTTTTCCATTTAAATATTTTGCACAATTTTTATGTAAACTTGCGTGTAATTCAATAAGTTTTTCAAAATCTTTATTATAACCACCCCCTAAAACACCACAAATAGGAATTCTTCTTTCAAAAAAGTTTTTAATAACCATTTCATCTCTTCTGTTAATGCCAATATCGGTAATTTTTAACTTGCCTAATCTATCGGCTAAATGAATATCAACACCTGCAATATAAAATACAAAATCAAAATTAAAATCGTTCAAGAAAATTAAATTCTTTTTTAAAATATCCAAGTATTGCTCGTCTTCCATGTCTTGTTCAAGCTCAACATCTAAATCACCTTTTGATTTTATAGGAGGGTAATTTACTTTTGAGTGCATGCTAAATGTAAAAACATTATTTTCGTTTTTAAATATTTCTGCATTTCCATTTCCTTGGTGAACATCAAGATCTAAAATGAGAATTTTATTAGCCAGTCCTCTATTTAAAAGATATTTTGCAGCGACAGCTACATCATTAAAAACACAAAATCCTGCTCCCTCATCATATATTGCATGGTGGCTTCCACCAGCAGTATTACAAGCTATTCCATAATTAATGGCCAATTTAGAAGCTAACACGGTTCCACCTGTTGCAACTAAAGATCTTCTTACGACACTATCAACTAAAGGAAAGCCTATTTTTTTAACTAGTGTTTCTTCTAATGTTTTATTTTTAATTTTTAGAATATACTCTGCCGAGTGAACCTCTTTTAGTGTATCGAATGAACATGGCTCGGGTTTATAAAATTTTTTAACTACTTTTTCTTTTTTAAGAAAATTTGCTAATTCACCAAATTTTTTAATTGGAAATTTATTATCATCACCAATCTTTGCTTCATAATCGGGATGATTTACAACTGGTAATTCCACTTTACTTTATTTCTCTTATAGGCTTACCATCAACACAAGCTTCTAAATTTTCAATCATCTGTGTATAAAAAATAGAATAATTTTCTGCCGTTACATAGCCTAAGTGTGGAAGCAAAAGTGCATTAGGTACAAATCTTAATTTGTGACCAGCAGGCAAAGGCTCTTTATCATAAACATCAATTCCTGCACCAGCAATAACATTAGTTGAAAGTGCTATAATCAAATCATCTTCATTTACAATCGGACCTCTTGAAGTATTAATCAAAAAGGCTGTTTTTTTCATTTTATCAAACTCAGGAAGTTTAAAACAATCTTTATATCTTTCTCCTCCCTGTACATGAATTGATATGAAATCAGAATTTTGGATTATATCTTCTTTGCTTGAAGGTAAAACATCAAGCTCTTTACATTTATCTAGACTGAGATTTTCACTCCATGCCATTACTTGCATACCAAACGCTTTTCCAATTTTGGCAACTTGAGATCCAACTTTTCCTAAACCAATAAGACCAAGAATTTTTCCTTTTAATTCAACTCCCACTGTTGTCTGCCAATAGCCTTGGTACATATTGTCAACTTCTACTTTAATATTTCTTGCTAGTCCTAAAATTAAGGCCCAAGTTAATTCACATGTTGGATTTGAATTGATTTCTGTGCCTGTAACAATAATTTTAGCTTTTTTTGCTGCTTCAAGATCTATGGCTTTATTTCTCATTCCGCTTGTAGAGATGTATTTTAGTTTTTTTAAACTTTTAATAATATTTGAAGTAATTAACGTTCTTTCTCTCATAATAAGCAGAGCTTCAAATTCTTTTAATTTTTCTATAGCTTCGTCCTCGTTTTCAAAAGGTTCACTAAAAATCTCGATATCAAATTTTGATGAAAGATTTTTCAAATCAATAAATTCTTGAGCAATGTTTTGGTAATCGTCTAAAATAGCAACTTTAAGCATTTTGAGTTTTTTTATTCGAGATTGTAATACCAGCAATAATAAAAATTGCACCTAAGAAATGATAAAATAATATTTTCTCATTGAAAATTATCATAGCCATTATAGCGCCTAGTATGGGCATCAAATGTAAAAAAACTCCAGATCTATTTGCGCCAATTAATTTTACACCCTTTATCCAAAATAAGAACGAGATTAAACCAGGAAAAAAAACAACATAAAACAAAACTAAATAAAAAGAGGATTCTAATTTGATCGTGCTTCCTAAACTGTAGTCAATAAAATACATAGGAATTAAAAAAATAACTCCAAAAGTTATAACGACCTGTAATAGAGAAATTGGAGATATATTAAATTCTTTTTTTTTTAAGAGAGTTGAATATAGTGACCAAGCAAACATGGCAATCAATGCAAAAATATCCCCCTTATTAAACGATAAATTTAATAAATTGTTTAAGTTTGCCTTGGTTATTATAAACAAAACACCTGTAAGTGAAAGAAATACACCGGTTATTTGAAAGAAATTTGTTTTCTCAATTTTAAGTAAAGATGAAAATAATATTATCATAACCGGGACTGTTGATATCATAAGCACTCCAGTTATTACTTGAGTATGTCTTAAAGAATAAAAAAGGGCAGAATTAAATACACTCACAGCTAATATTCCTAAAACTGAAAATAAGAAAATATTATCCAATATAATTTTTTTCTTACTTAATAATTCCTTATAAGTAAATGGGAGTAAAACTAGCCAAGCTAAAAACCATCTATAAAAATTTAATGATATTGGAGGTATGTCAATAATACTTGCTGCTTTACCGACTATAAAATTACCAGCCCAAAATAAACAAGCTAGCACCAAGTATAGAGAAGCTAGATATATTGGACTAAGAGTTTTCATGAAAAGAATTTAGTAAATCTGTTCTAGTGTTTATAGCTTCTTTTATATTCTTTTCTTTGACGTGTCCAAATCCTCTTATTTGATCAGGTATTGATGCTATTTTGACAGCTGTTTCATAGTTTGATTTATTTATTTTTGATCCAATATCAACGATAGTTTGTTTGTAATCTCTTATTAATTCTCTCTCTTTTTTTCTTTCATTTAAATAACCAAATGGATCAAATTTTGTACCTCTTAAAAATTTAAATTTTGAGATTAATTTAAATACATTAAACAACCATCCACCAAATTTAATCTTTAGTAATTTACCATCTACTTTACTTTTTTTACTGAAGATTGGTGGAGCTAAATAAAAGTTGTAACTAAAGTTCCCTTCAAAGTTTTTATTTATATCATCTGAGAATTTTTTATTTGTCATTAATCTCGATACTTCATACTCATCTTTGTAAGCCATTAATTTAAAGTAATTTTTTAATACTGCAGTGGAAAATTGACTTCCATTTCCAACTTCTTTATCAACTTTTTTTGCATAACTCACCAAATCTTCATAATTTTGAGCATATTTTTTGTTTTGATAGTCTTCTAAGAATTTAAATCTATTCTGATATTTTGCATCAAAACCCTCTAATATTTCAGGTTCATCTTTTACTATATTAATTACTTCTTCTTTTAAATTTTCATAATGTCGACCAAATCGGAAAGCATCAATATTATCTTTCACACTGGCACCATTTAATTCAATTGCTTTTTCTATTGATGAAGCTGAAATAGGTATTAGGCCTGATTGATATGCAATCCCAACATTAAACATATTCGATAATATTGAATTTCCTAAGATCTTAGATGTAATTTTATTTGATGATATAAATTTAATATTCTCTAATCCTACAGAATTAATTAAATTGTTTCGCATTTCATCGAATGGTAAATAAAAATCTTTATCTCGCGTAAAATCTCCTGGCATCACCTCATCTGTATTAATTATTAGTTTTGAAATTTTTTTATCCAAAGTTTTTATTATTTCTAAATCATTTGATACTAATAAATCAAATCCTAAGAGTAAGTTTGTATCCCCGTAGGATAATCTGATTGCTCCAACATGTTCTGGTTTTTCGAAAATTCTTAGAAAGCTTTTAACAGCTCCACCTTTTTGGGCTAGTCCAGTCATATCAAGAACACCGGATCCTCTACCATCAATTTGAGCAGCTGTTGCAAGCACTGCTCCAATAGTAACAACACCAGTTCCACCAATACCAGCAATCATTATTCCATAAGATTTATTTATTTCGGGTAATATCGGCTCTTCAATTTTTGAATTTATTTTATTTATAAGGTTTTTATCGTAATTTTTTTTAATTCTTATCTCTCCCTCAAGACTTACAAAGCTTGGGCAAAATCCATCTACACATGTGTAATCTTTGTTACATGATGATTGATCAATTTGTCTTTTTCTTCCATACTCAGTTTCAACAGGAGCAATTGAAACACAATTTGATTGTATTCCACAGTCTCCACATCCTTCACATAGGTCCTTATTTATAAATATTTTTTTCTTAGGCTCTTCTAAAATACCTTTTTTTCTTCTTCTTCTTTTTTCAGCTGCACAAGTCTGATCATAAATTATTACAGTCGTTCCATTAATTTTGCTTAATTCAATTTGAACATCTATAATATTCTTTCTGTCATAAACTTTTGAATTTTTAGCAAAAACTCCAGTGTCACCATACTTTTTAATTTCATCTGTAATTATTGCTATTTCTTTGACTCCTTCAGCTTCAAGCTGTTTAGACATTTGAGCAACAGTTGGTAAGCCATCCAATGCTTGTCCTCCAGTTAAGGCGACAGCATCATTGTATAGTATCTTAAATGTCATTTTAGTTTTTGCAGCAACTGCGTGTCTAATTGAGAGAATTCCGGAGTGAATATAAGTTCCATCTCCCATATTTTGAAAAACATGGTCAGTATTACTAAAAACTGACTCTCCTACCCAAGTAGCTCCCTCAGATCCCATTTGTGAAAAACCCTCGTTATCTCTTTCCATATGTTCGACAAGATAAGCACAACTAATACCCGTTATTGCTCTACTTCCCTCAGGAATTCTAGTTGAGGTATTATGAGGGCAACCTGAACAAAAATGTGGGATTCTTTTTAAGGAAATATTTGAATTAGTTGACTCAGTTAAATATTTCAATTGCATTGAAAAATAAGTCACATCCTTAGGTAATTGTAGATATTTTATTGTTTCATAAATTTTTAAGCCAATCTCTCCCGGGTCTAAAGCTCCAGACGAAACAAACAGATCGTTACTATTCTCATCTTTTTTTCCAATTACTTTTACTTTTAGGTTTTTATTAAATAAAATTTCTTTTACTTGTGTCTCAATAATTGATCTTTTTTCCTCAACTACAATGATCTTATCCAAATTTTCTGCAAATTTTTCAATTACTGTTTCTTCTAATGGCCAAGGCATAGCAATTTTAAGAAATTTAACTCCTATATCATTTGCCACTTCTTTATTTATTCCAATTTTTTCAAGTCCTAGCTTGGTGTCTAAAAAAGATTTTCCTGTGCTAATTATTCCAATTCTAGGTTTTTCCGAGTCAAAAATTAATTTATTTAAATTATTTAATTTACAATATTCTTTTACGTATTTTAATTTATGGTGATGTAAACGATATTCTTTTTCTTGAGCTGTATCATTCAATCTGATATTTAATCCATCAGATGGATAATTTTCATCAGAAATATCTTTAAGAACAACTCTATCTTCATCTAAATCTACTGTTGCGCCAGAACTAACATTGTCATGAACACACTTAATACCAATCCAACAACCACTTTTTCGAGATAACTCAATTCCTATAATCCCGTAGTCTAATATTTCTTGAACTCCACTTGGGTTTAAAAAAGGGATCATAGCATCAATCATCGCAAATTCGCTTTGGTGTGAAGTTGTAGATGACTCGCAAATGTGATCATCTCCCATAAGAGCTATAACACCACCAAACTTCGAGGTTCCTGCTAAGTTTACATGCTTTAAAGCATCTCCTGCTCTATCAACTCCTGGTCCCTTACCATACCAAATGCCAAATACACCATCATATTTATCTTTATCTCTGAGATTGACTTGTTGTGTACCCCATAAGGAAGTTGCTGCGAGTTCCTCATTTATTCCAGGTTGAAAGAAAATATTATTTTTATTTAAATACTTTTTATTCTTTATTATTTGTTGATCATAACCACCAAGAGGTGAGCCTCTGTAACCAGAAATATAGCACGCTGTGCTTAGATCCTTTTTTTTATCTCTTCTAGCTTGAACGATAGGAACTCTGACTAATGCTTGGGCACCGGTTAAAAATCTAGTACCCTTGCTTAATTTATATTTATCCTCAAGTTTAATATCCACACTATATAACTTTACTATGCAAATCTAAGTGAACTATAGGGTTTTAAATCCATATTAGTATTTTCATTTGCAATCATCCCTGAAACTATTTTTCCAGATATTGCACCTAAAGTCCATCCTAAATGGTGATGACCAAATGAATAATATACATTTTCATAATTTTTAGATGGCCCAATTACTGGCAAAAAGTCAGGCAAAGTTGGCCTAAAACCAAGCCACTCATCTTTGTGATCTGGTAATCCATCCAACATTTCTTTTGCATTTAGAATTAAATTTTTAATTCTGTTTTTTGAAAGTGCATTTTCTAAGCCACCAAATTCAACTGTACCAACTACTCTCAATCCTTGGTCCATAGGAGACATACCAAAACCTCTATTAGAATTTACAACTGGTCTAGAAATTAAATGATCAAAATCTTTAAAATGAACATGATATCCTCTTTCAGTATCTAAAGGAATATTTTCATGCAATTTATCTGTCAATCTTTTTGAGAAAGCCCCACATGCAATTACTAATTTATCCAATAAAAATCTTTGTGTTTCTGATCTTAATACAGGTTTACCTTCATCAAAGTTAACATCTTGAATATTTAATTTAAGAAATTTACCACCTTTTTTAATAAAATTTTCAAATAACTTAATTAAAATTTTTTTCGGATTCCTTGCATGCCTTGCATAATCATAGAATACACCACCAGAATAAGTAGGTTTTAAGTTGGGCTCTAAATCATGAATTTCTTTCTTATTTACAACTTTTTGTTTAACACCAAGTTGATCTCTAATTTTTATTTCTAGATCTCTGCTTTTTAAATTTTTCTCGTTCCAAATATAAAGTATTCCATTATTTTCTACTAAGCCTTCTAAATCAATTTCATCAAAAAGTTCGTCATAGGCAATTAATGATTGGTCTAAAATTTGGTGCATATATTTTGCAGTATGCATCATTTTATCTTTTGTGCAGTTGACTAAAAATCTAGAAAACCATGGGATCATTTTTGGAACATAGTTCCACTTTAGAGCAAGTGGTCCCCTTGAACTCATCAACATTGCTGGAACATCTGACAAAATGTCTGGTCTATTTAATGGCACTGAGGCATAAGGTGAGAAATGTCCTGCATTCCCATAAGATGCGGCATTACCCGGCTCATCCCTATCAAAGAGCATTACTTGATATCCTTTTTTCTGAAGAAAAAGAGCATTACATACTCCCTGAATGCCTGCACCAACTATACCAATTTTTAAATTTTTATCAGACATTTTCAGAAACATAGATTGAGTTGAGTTAAATTATATATGATATTTGATCGCGGCTGATATAAAGATATGTAATAAGTTTAATTTGACACTATTTCCTTACTATAAATTTTACAACTCATTACAATACTTAAGCCAATCATAATTGAGAGCATAGACGAACCTCCATAAGACATAATTGGTAGAGGTGCTCCTACAATTGGCAGTAATCCCACGACCATCGCAATATTAACAAAAACATATAGGAAAAGAGCTGACGAAAAGCCAAAACAGTACAATTTTGCAAAAAAACTTCTACAAGAAAATCCAATTTTGATAATCCTGTAAATCAATAAAGTATACAAAAATATAAGCAATATTGATCCCAGAAACCCAAATTCCTCTGAAAAAAGAGTAAATATAAAATCTGTATGTTTTTCAGGTAAAAATTCTAGATAACTTTGAGTACCTTTTAAAAATCCTTTCCCATACATACCACCAGAACCTATTGCTATCTTGGATTGAATAATCTGATATCCAGCACCTAAAGGATCTCTTTCAGGATTGAAAAAAGTCAAAATTCTTGATTTTTGGTATGGTTTTAAAATTGAAATTATAAATGGCAGAGAAACGATAACAATTAAGCCAGAATAAATAAAATATTTTATGTTCAAACCTGCCAACCAAATAATAGCTATTCCGCTTCCTGCTATTAAAATAGCTGTTCCTAAATCAGGTTGAGTAATTACTAAATAACAAGGTATTAATAAAAGTATTATAGGTTGCAACAAATATCTATAACTTTCGATGTCTACAGTTTGTATCCTGTGATAATATCTGGCAAAACTAACAATTACTGCAATTTTCATAAGTTCAGATGGTTGAAGATTAAAAACAAATAAATTAATCCAACGTTTTGAACCTGAGGCTGAAATTCCAAAAAAAATAACTGACAATAAAAGTAAAAGTCCTAAAATATAAAATGTATATGCCTGCCTATACCAAGTTGAAACTCTTACGAATGATAAAACTAAAAACAATAAAAAAAAAGCAGCTAATCTTATTAAATGATTTTTTGTATAAAAAGAAAAGTCTCCACTTTCTGTAGAATAAATTGAAAAAACACTAATAGACCCAATTAATAAAATTAATAAAATTAAAAAATAATCTACAGATTTTAATTTTTCAAAAAAAGAGTAATTTGAGGAATTTAAAGACGAGGATATCATTAAATAATCTTAAGCTCCTTTCTTTTGATTTCTCTATCTTTATCTCTATCAATTATTTTTTTTATCAATTTGTTAGCCAAGGGTGCTGCAGCTTTACTCCCAGATCCACCGTGTTCAACTAAAACACTTATTGCATATTTTGGTTTGTCATAAGGAGCAAATGCTACGAATAAAGCATGATCTCTATTTTTATACTCAATTTCAGATGTATCTAGATCTAGCTCTCTGTCTTTTTCTGTAATTCTTCTTACCTGAGAGGTTCCTGTCTTTCCAGCATATCTATATTTTTTATCTTTATGTCTTGATCTAAATGATGTTCCAAATTGCTCATTTGTTGATCCATACATTGCATCAAGAACAATTTTTATATTTTTAGGATTTTTATATAATTTTTCATAAAGATTTATATCTTTTTCTTTTAATATATTTGGTTCAATGGGCTTATTTTTCTCAGATTGGATTTTTGATAAAATTTTATCATAATCAAAATTGTTATTATAAATTATACTTGGTTTTATTTTAAAACCACCATTTGCTAATTGTGCGGTCATCAAACAAAGCTGAAGAGGAGTTGTTTGTATATAACCTTGGCCAATACCTGTTATTACAGTCTCTCCAAGATACCAAGATTGCTCGAGGATTTGTTTTTTCCATTTTGTCGATGGAACAAGCCCCTTTTTTTCCTCTGGAAATATATCTTCTAATACTTTTGAGCCAAGGCCATATCTTTTTGCAATAATTGATAATTTGTCAACTCCAAGCAATCTTGCTACTTCGTAGAAATAAATATCGCATGATTGCTTAATTGCATTTCTTAAGTTCATAATTCCATGTCCATCTTTTTTCCAACAATGATATTTTTGTCCATATAATTCGTATGGATGATCGTGTCCTTTACATTTGACTTTTAATTTTTGATTTATAATGCCGTACTCTAAAGCTGCGAGAGCTACCAGGGGTTTTATAGTGGATCCTGGAGAGTATAAGCCAGCTATTGATTTATTCACCAAAGGTCTCAGTTTGTTATTTTTAATTTCATTCCAATCTTTTTTGTTTATGCCATACGTAAATTTGTTTGGATCATAAGTTGGTGAAGACGCAAGTGCAATAATTTCACCACTGTAAATATCCATAGCACAAATAGAGCCCGCTTTGTTATCAAGAAGTTTTTGTGCAAGTCTTTGAACTTCTACATCAACAGTTGTTCTAAGGTTTTCTCCTTGAGTTTCTTTTTTATAACTGATTTCTTTAATTTTTTTTCCCGAAGAGTTTACTTCATATCTTTTAATACCGTAATTTCCAATTAATATTTGGTCGGTCGAATTTTCAATTCCAATTTTTCCAACCTTTAAACCTGGAACAAAATTTTCTTCAATTTTTTTATTCTTCTTGATGTCATTTACGCTTGCTTCTCCCACATACCCAATAATATGAACTAAATCATTTGAATAAGGATAATATCTAGAAGTAGATAAAACTGGCTTAGCTCCTTCTATTTCATGTAGATATAGATTTAATTTTGAAAACTTTTCCCAAGATAAATTTTCAGATACCATGATGGTATCCCAGGGTTTAATTTTTTGTTTTTTTTTATAAATTTTACTTAATTCATCATCACTCAAGCCAATTATATTTTTTAATTTAAATATAGAATTATTAAAATCGTTTGTTTCATCTAAAGATAGATACACTTGATAAACTCTTTTATTGTCTGCAATTATATTGTTATAAAAGTCTGTAATTACTCCTCTTTTTGGTGGTGTTTTCCATTCTCTAAACCTATTTTTATCAGACAAAGTTTCATATTTTTTTTTTTCAGATATCTGAAGGTTGTATAATCTTGAAGTTATTAGTCCCAATAAACCAACTTTAGCTGACCCAAGAATAAAAAGTCTTCTATTAATAGTTTTATTTTTATCTAAATTACTTGTTCTTTTTATCATTAAGACTTATTTGAACTATATTATCAACCCAACTCAGTGTTTTTGCAAGCACAGGATATATTAGAAAGGTTACAAATAATCCTAATAACAAGCTGTTATATACGATTGGAATATTAAATATGTATACTAGTATAATATAATTTATAGATCCTACAATTAAAATTGAAATTAGAAAAAACACCCAATCGTAAATTAAATTTTGTAATATTATTCTCCTTCTAACAAAAGCTGTTAACACACAAATTGATAAATACTCAATTGAGGAGACACCTAAAGGATTATTTTGAATTACATCATTTAAAATACCCGCAAAAAAAATAAATCCATATCCAAAATATTCAGGTCTTTTTAAACTCCAAAAAAAAATAATTATATAACTTATGTTTAAACTTAAATAATTTTCATCATAAGTAAAATTGTATTTTGAGCTTGAAAGTACAGATATAAATAAAATTATAATTGGAAAAATTGCTAGGAACTTTGAATAAGTTTTATTTATAATGCTCACTTTTTGTAATAAACCTTCACAAAATTAATTTGGTTAAAATCTTTAAAGTAATCTACTTTTGTCAGATTATTATCCAAAATAATTTTTCCAATAGGTATACCTGATGAAATTATTCCATCTGATCCAGACGTATAAACTATATCACCTTCTTTAATATTGTTATTTTCAGGCAAATATTCAATTTCACCTAATTCGTTACTTCCAGTACCTGATAAAATTGCACTTATAGAACCAGGTTCAATTATAATTGGAATTTTACTATTTAAATCACTTATGAGTAATATTCTTGAGGTAAGATAGTTTGAGTCTACAATTTTACCGATAAAGTAAGAGTCACTTCTGACTGCAGCACCTAATTTTATTCCATGTTTAAAACCTTTATTTATTAGCAAAGATCTTAAATATGGACTTTTCTGATCTAACAACACTTTAGTAATATAGAATTCATCATTGTAAAGATTTTTTTCGTCTATTAGTTTTTTTAATCTTTGATTTTCTTCTTTAAAAAAATTATTTTCTAACATTAAGTTTTGTTTTTTTATTTTTGTTTTTTTTAATTTTTCGTACTCATCATACATATTGAAATGATCAATTACTGTGGAATATGTTTTTGAAATTGATTTAAAAGGAACAGATGCAACATATGATGATTTTATAATAATATCTTTAGTAATCATCCTTATCTGGTTTATAGGACCAGATTTAAAGTACTCTAAAGATAGAATAACTATTGATATTATAATAAGCGTTAATAAAGAAAATTTTTGCCTATTCCCTTTATTTAAAAAAACAGAACGAGCAGATATAACGAAATCATCTCTGCCCATTTCTCTAGACATTTTAATTAATACTCAGATAAAACTGATGAAAAAGTTTCCTCTTGGTCTAATGCTTTTCCAGTTCCAATTGCAACACAAGACAAAGGATCATCAGCAACATTTACAGGTAAACCTGTTTCTTTAGAAAACCTTTTGTCAATATTATTTAAAAGAGATCCACCACCTGTCAAAGTTAAACCCATATCTACTAAATCTGCAGATAGTTCAGGTGGAGTATTTTCTAAAGCTTTTTTTATTGCAGACACAATATCTTTTAAAATCGGGTTTAATGCTTCAGCAGTATCTTCTTCTGAAATATTTACTTCCTTTGGTGTTCCAGATCTTAAATCTCTTCCTTTAACTGCATATGTATTACTATTTGTTGGTATTGCTGTACCAATATCTTTTTTAATTTTTTCTGCTGTACTATCTCCAATCATTAAATTGTATTCTTCTCTCATATATTCTTTTAAAGAGTTATCCATTGCATCTCCTGCTACCCTTAAAGACTCGGAATAAACTACGCCACCCAAAGATAAAACAGCAATTTCCGTTGTACCACCACCTATGTCAACAACCATTGAACCTGTAGCTTCTGAGATTGGAAGTCCTGCGCCTACTGCTGCCGCAATAGGTTCTTCTATTAAATTTACTTTACGAGCACCTGCTGCAAGAGCACTATCTTGAATAGCTTTTCTTTCAACTGGCGTTGAGCCTGTTGGAACACAAATTAAAATTCTCGGATTCGCTAAAGTTTTTTTATGAACTTTTTTAATAAAATGTTTAATCATTTCTTCAGTGACAACAAAATCTGCAATAACCCCATCTCGTAATGGTCTGATAGCTTGAATATTTCCTGGAGTTCTTCCAAGCATTGTTTTTGCCTCATCACCCACTGCTAAAACTGATTTTTTTCCTTTATTTTCAACTACAGCAACTACCGATGGCTCATTTAAAACAACTCCTTTGCCCTTTAATACTACTAATGTATTTGCTGTGCCAAGATCTATGGCCATATCCTGACTCCATAGTTTTTTCAAGTTGGTAAACATTGCCATTTTTAAATACCTTTCATTTTTTGGTTTTCATAATTTTGATTTTCTAAATTTTGTCCAGGTGCAGTTTTATCTCTTTTTATAATCATTTTATTTAAAGCATTTATATAAGCATTAGCAGAGGCAACTAAGGTGTCTGTATCTGCAGCTTGTCCAACTGTAGTTTTTCCATTTTCTTCAATTTTTACACTTACTGTTGCTTGAGCATCTGTTCCTTCTGTAACGGCATGAACTTGGTAAAGTTGTAAATTAACTTCATGAGGATAAAGTTTCTTAATACATTTGAAAATTGCATCTACTGGTCCATCACCATTCTCAAATGCTTGCTTAATTTCACCAAAAACATCTAATGTCATTTCAGCCCTTTGAGGTTCACCTGTTCCAGCAAATACTTTTAAAGACTTTAGATTAATTGCATTAACTTTATTGTCGATAATCAAACTATCATCTATTAGAGCAATTATATCTTCATCATAAACATGTTTTTTTTTGTCAGCTAAAATTTTAAATTTAGCGAATGCATTATCCACAATATCATCAGTAAGATCAGGATAACCTAAACTAGTTAATTTATCCTTAAATGCATGTCTGCCTGAGTGTTTACCCATCACTAAAGAGGTTTGTTGAACACCAACACTTTCTGGTGTCATGATCTCATAAGTTTGTCTATTTTTTAACATTCCATCTTGGTGAATTCCTGCTTCATGCGCAAAAGCATTCTTTCCAACAATTGCTTTATTATATTGAACTGGAAACCCTGTGGCATTTGACACTATTTTAGATGCTTTGCTTAAAAGTGTAGTTTCAATTCCTGTTTCAAAAGGCATTAAGTCAGGTCTTGTTTTCATAGCCATAACAACTTCCTCAAGTGCTGCATTTCCAGCTCTTTCCCCCAAACCATTTATTGTACATTCAATTTGTCTTGCACCAGCCTGAACTCCAGCTAAAGAATTTGCAACTGCTAATCCTAAATCATTATGACAATGTGTTGAAAGGATTGCTTTATCAATATTTGGTACTTTGTTTAATAAAGTTTCAATTATTTTTGTGAATTCTGATGGAATTGTATATCCAACTGTATCTGGAATATTGATCGTTTTAGCACCACATTTAATTGCTAGTTCAACTGTCTTACACATATAATCCATGTCTGTTCTAGTACCGTCTTCACATGACCATTCCACATCATCAGTAAACTTTCTTGCATAAGTTACATTTTGTTTAATAGCCTCATAAACTTCCTCTGGTGATTTATTTAGCTTATGTTTCATGTGTAAAGGGCTAGTTGAAATAAATGTATGAATTCTAAATCTAGGAGCATGCTTTAGTGCCTCATAACATCTATCAATATCTTTTTTTGAATGTCTTGCTAAACCGGCAGGTATCGATTTCTTTAAAATTTTACTTACCTCACTTACTGCCTCAAAATCTCCTGGTGATGCTATTGGAAATCCAGCCTCAATAATATCAATTCCAAGTTCATCAAAAACTCTAGCTATTTGAATTTTCTCCTCTAAACTCATTGATGCACCTGGAGACTGTTCACCATCTCGCATAGTAGTATCAAAAATATAAACTCTATTTTTATCAGTCATTTTATTAATTTAAGCCTACGCATCATACATGCTCACGCTCAGATTGCAAAATAAATTGGCTAATTTGTGCTAAAAAAACAGTAATCGATCTACTTCTTATCGCTATCAACTAATTTCTTTTTAGAAATCCATGGCATCATAGCTCTCAATTCGGCACCTACTTTTTCAACTGAATGTTCCGCTAACTTAGCTCTCGTAGCAAGGAAATTTTTCTGACCACTTTTACATTCATCCATCCATTCTTTTGTAAATTTACCAGACTGAATTTCTGCCAAAACTTCCTTCATTCTTTGCTTGGTTTCTTCCTTTTTAATTATTCTTGGACCTGATTGATACTCTCCATATTCAGCAGTATTTGAAATAGAGTAGTTCATATTTGCAATTCCTCCTTCGTAAATTAAATCTACGATTAATTTAACCTCGTGAACTGTCTCAAAATATGCCATTTCAGGTTCATAACCAGCTTCAACTAAAGTTTCATAACCATTTTTAATTAACTCAACTAATCCACCACATAAAACAGTTTGTTCACCGAATAAATCAGTCTCAACTTCATCTTTAAATGTAGTCTCAATGATACCAGATCTTCCACCTCCAACTGCTGATGCGTAAGACATTGCTAAATCTCTCGCTTTTCCAGATCCATCTTGATGAACAGCAAATAAACAAGGCACCCCTCCTCCTTTTTCATACTCACTTCTAACTAAATGTCCTGGTCCTTTAGGTGCAACCATAAAAACATCCAGGTCCTTTCTAGCTTTAATTAAATCGTAATGAACATTTAGACCATGTGCAAATGCAATAGATGTTCCTTCTTTAACTCTTTGTTCTATATGATTTTTATAAATTGCAGCTTGAAGTTCATCTGGCGTTAAAATCATTACTACGTCTGCCCACTCTGCTGCATCAGATAAATTCATAACTTTTAAACCTTTTGACTCTGCTTTTGCAATACTGGATGAACCTTCTCTTAGAGCAACTACTACTTCTTTAACTCCACTATCTCTTAAATTAAGAGCATGAGCATGTCCTTGGCTTCCATATCCAAAAATTGCAATTTTTTTATCTTTTATTAAATTTACATCTGTATCTTTTTCATAAAACATTTTCATAGCTATCTCCTTTAATTATTTAAATACATCTGATCCTCTAGTCATGGCAACAGCACCCGTTCTAGAAACACTTACTAAACCAAATTTTGTTAAATTTTTTGACATTTTATCTATTTCTCTTCTCAAAGCTGTAATTTGAATAACTTTTGATTTTTTTGTTTTATCTAATACAACTGGATTATAATTTTTGCATGCTTTAAATGCTTTTATTAATTTTTCATTGTTAGCAACAAACTTAAATAGAGCCATTTCTTTAAAAATAACATTTTTATCTTCTCTTTTAAAATCTGCAACCTTATGTACAGGCACTAATTTTTTTAGTTGAAGCTTAATTTGGTCAATAACTTGGGGTGTTCCAGTGGTAACAATTGTAATTCTTGAGATATTTTCCTTTTGATCCACTTCAGCAACAGCTAAAGACTCAATATTATAACCTCTTCCAGAAAATAAGCCCACTACTCTAGCTAAAACTCCAGCTTCATTATCTACCCAAACTACTATTATATGGGTATCGTTTTTCTGTTTTTTTCCCGCAATGCTATAAGCTGATTTTGAGTTAGCCATCTTAAACTAAAGTTCTTCCTTTACCTGTGATTTTTTTATCTTTTTGATCTTTAGGGCCTAGTAACATTTGATTATGTGGTTTTCCTGATGGTATCATAGGAAAGCAATTTTCTTGTTTGTCCACAAGACAATCAAATATTACCGGTCTATCAGTATTTAACATTTCAATAATCTTGTCATCTAATTCCTCTGGTGTTTTAGCTCGAATTCCAACACATCCATAAGCTTCAGCCATTTTAACAAAATCTGGTAACGCTGCTGTGTAACTCTCTGAATAATTTTTGTCATGTAATAGCTCTTGCCATTGCCTTACCATGCCCATGTACTCATTATTTAAAATAAATATCTTTATTGGTAGATTATATTGGACTGCTGTAGACATTTCTTGCATAGTCATTAAAACTGAGGCTTCACCAGCAATATCAACAACTAATTTTTTAGGATGCGCTATTTGAACTCCAACTGCAGCAGGCAAACCATATCCCATAGTTCCTAGTCCACCTGAGGTCATCCACCTATTTGGTTTATTGAACTTGTAGTGTTGAGCGGCCCACATTTGATGTTGGCCAACCTCAGTTGTAATATACGTATCTTTATCTTTAGTAAGTTCATATAATCTTTCAATCGCATATTGAGGCTTAATTGTCTCTTCACTACCAATATAATCTAAAGAACGTTTAGATCTCCATTTTTGAATTTTTTCCCACCAACTAGATATTTGATGCTTATTTGATTTAGAAAAATTCTTTTTAGATTTTTTTAAAGTTTTTAGTGCTGATGCTAATACTGATTGAATATCTCCTACTATTGGTAAGTCCACCTTAACATTTTTGTTTATAGACGATGGATCAATATCAATATGAACTTTTTTAGATTTAGGTGAGAATTCATCAATTTTACCAGTAATCCTATCATCAAATCTTGCACCAATATTAATCATTAGATCGCAACTATACATTGCATTATTAGCTTCGTAGGTTCCGTGCATTCCCAACATTCCTAAAAATTGATTATCATCAGCAGGGAAACAACCAAGACCTTGCAAAGTTGAAGTTATAGGGAAACCAGTTGAATATACAAGTTCTCTTAAAAGTTCACTCGCCTTTGGTCCAGAGTTAATTACACCGCCTCCTGTGTAAAAAATTGGCTTTTTTGCTTTACTTATTAATTTAATAAGTTCATCAATATTTTTTTGAGAAAAATTATCATGAGATTTGCCATTTAACTTTTTTACTTTTCGATAATTTTTATATTTTGTCTTTTGAAATTGTATATCCTTTGGAATATCAACTAAAACTGGTCCTGGTCTCCCAGTGGTTGCCACTTCGAAAGCTTTATGCATTATCTCTGATAGATCATTTATATCTTTAACTAACCAATTATGTTTAGTGCAAGGTCTAGTAATTCCAGTTGTGTCACACTCTTGAAATGCATCAGTTCCAATTAGATGAGTTGGAACTTGTCCTGTAATACAAACTAACGGAACAGAGTCCATATATGCGTCTGTCAATGCAGTAACAGCATTTGTTGCGCCAGGTCCAGATGTTACCAGTAAAACACCTGGTTTACCTGTTGATCTTGCATAACCTTCCGCAGCATGTCCAGCACCTTGTTCGTGCCTTACTAAAATATGTTTGATAGAATTAAAATTTTTTAATTCATCATAAATTGGAAGAACTGCTCCTCCAGGATATCCAAAAATATGACTGACGTTTTGATCTTCTAAACATTTAAATACAATCTCAGCTCCTGAATATAATTTTGGCATTCAGACAATCTAGCTGAAGTTGTACTCATTGGTCAAGTTATTGTAGAGATAAATTATAATTTTTTTATAAATTTAAGCAGCCCCTTAGGATCAAATTTTTGCCAATCACTCATCTGACCTCTAGACCAAGTTCTTTGTCTTTTAGCGTATTGCCTCGTTTTTATTACAATATTTAGTTTCATTTCTTTAAATGAAGTTTTTTTATCAATAAAATCTTTGATCTCTCTGATGCCAATAACTTTATTAAGATTATTATCATTCTTTAAATTCAACTTTTTAAAGTTTTTAACCTCTTCGACAGCCCCATCTTTTATCATTTTATCTACTCTCTTTGAAATTTTATTGACCAATTGCTCTTTAGGATAATCAATATAAATACTTAAAAATTCGTCTTTTTTATATTGTGATTTTGTTTTTTTATACCACTCAAAGATTGATTTTTTTGTAAAGTAAATCACCTCATAAGCCCTTAAAGATCTTTGGACATCTGTAGGATCTATCTTGTTTTTTGTTAATTTATCTTTTTTTAAAAGTTTAAGATAAAATTTTTTTTGTCCTATTTTTGTTTGTATATTTCGTATTTTATTTCTGATTTTATTTGGAATTTTTGGAATCTTAACTAATCCATCAGTCAAGGCTTTGAAATAAAGACCAGTTCCTCCAACTAAAATTGGTACTTTATTTTTATTTCTAATCTCTTTTATTTTTTTTTTAACCAATTTTAACCATTGTCCTGTAGAAAATTCATTTTTAACATTTTGAAAGCCGTATAAATGATGTTTGATTTTATTGTTATTTTCTTTAATCGGTCTAGCTGTTAATATTTTTAATTCTTTGTAGACCTGCATACTATCTGCATTTATTATTTCTCCATTTATTTTTTTTGCAACTTTAATCGCTAAACTAGATTTTCCTGATGCAGTAGGTCCTGATATTAAAATTATTTTGGACTTTAGGTCCATTTGATTATTTAAGCTTAACGCCTACGTATGTTCTTTGATTTTGATTATTGTATATTGCAATCAATAAATTTTTTTCATCACTTCTTAGCTTCAACTTAACTACATTATCAAGATCGCCAATAGTATTAATTTTTTTTCTATTAGCTTCGACTATTATATTGTCTACTTGTAAGTAATTAATTGGACTTTCTTTATCTATTTTTGTTATTACCACGCCACTTGTTCCTTTTGGCAAATTCCTTGACTCAATATCATCTTTATTCAATAAACGAACTTCTATTTTTAAACCATCAATTCTTGATACTTTAGGTTTTTCTATTACTGGTTTTTGTGCTTTAAAATCTTCAGATGTTTCTAATCTTCCAAGAATTATTTCTTTAGTTATTTCTCTTTTATTTCTCCAGATTTTAACCATAACTTTTTTTCCTACATCTGTCTCTGCCACAATCTTTGGTAATTCTTTCATTTCATTTATAGGTTTTCCATCAAACTCTAAAATTATGTCACCTGGTTTAACGCCACCTTTGTCTGA
The DNA here is from genome assembly GCA_902534465.1 of uncultured Pelagibacteraceae bacterium. GTDB lineage: Bacteria > Pseudomonadota > Alphaproteobacteria > Pelagibacterales > Pelagibacteraceae > Pelagibacter. The sequence continues at coordinate 5,013 of CACAPU010000009.1, read as the reverse complement.
AGGACTATTTTCTGCAACACTTGCAACAAGTGCTCCTCTTGGTTTATCTAAATTTTCTGCATCAGCAATTGCTTGATCAACAATTTGAATTCTAACTCCAAGCCAACCTCTTTTAGTTTCTCCAAATTCTATAAGTTGCTTAATTACTTTCTGCGCACTATTTGAGGGAATTGCAAAACCAATACCTATTGAACCTGATTGACCTAGAATAGCAGTATTTATTCCAATAACATCACCCGCCATGTTGAATAATGGGCCTCCAGAATTTCCTTGATTTATTGAGGCGTCAGTTTGAATATAATCCTCATATCTCGATAAACCAATACTTCTATTCCTAGCTGAGATAATTCCTGCAGTAACTGTGCCCCCTAAACCAAATGGATTACCAATAGCAATTACCCAATCACCGATTCTTGATTTATCTGAATTGCCAAAATTTACCGGTTTAAATTTCTCATCGGACTCTATTTTTAAAACTGCTAGATCCATTCCTGCATCAGCACCAAGAACTTTTGCTTTATAATCTTTATCACCGTTAACTCTTACTACTATATCTTGTGCTCCTTGGATAACATGATTATTTGTAATTACTATACCTTCTTCGTCAATTATAAAGCCAGATCCCAATGCACTTGTCTGTCTTTGTTGTGGTGTACCAAACATGTCCTCAAAAGGAGATCCAGGAGGAAATTCAAATGGAAGAGGGTTTGATCTTGTAGTAACTGTTGTTCTTGTTGAGATATTCACGACTGAGGGCATTAATCTCTCTGCAAGATCAGAAAAAGACGACGGGATTGAATTTGCAAATGAAATAGAAAAAAAATTTATTGAAACTAAAAAAACAGCAAAAATTTTTATAAAACTTTTCATACTTTTAAATAACGAATTATTGCAAAACCAATTAAAGCAAAAATCAAACCACCTATTCTTAATTGTCTATCTGCAACCAAATCCAATTTTTTTAACATATTTTTCATTTTTGATGGAAATAAGGCATATAAAATACCCTCGATAAATAAGAAAAGACCAAAAGCTATGATCAATTCTCTCATTTTAAAATATTTTTAGTTTAATTTTCTTTATTTCCAAAAAATTTAAAAAACTCACTATCAGGAGATAATATCATAGATGTTTCTCCACCAATTAGAGCTTTTTGATAAGCTTGCATTGCTCTATAAAATCCAAAAAACTCGGGGTCTTGTCCAAATGCATCTGCAAAAATTTTATTCTTTAGACCATCTCCTTCCCCTTTCATTATCTCAGATTTTTTTTGAGCATCTGCAAGGATAACTGTAACTTCTTTGTCCGCAGTGGATGTTATTGTTACGGCCATTTCTGCTCCTTTTGCTCTAAATTCTTTTGCTTCTCTTTCCCTTTCAGTTTGCATTCTTCTAAAAATTGCATCACTGTTAGCTTGAGGTAAATCTGCTCTTTTAATTCTAACATCAACAATATTTATTCCAAAGTTTTCCGCTTCATTATTTACACCTTGTTGGATTAAAGCCATCTGTTTAGATCTATCCTCAGATAGTAAAGTTTGTAATTTTTGTTGACCTAATACATTTCTTATTCTTGAGTTTATAATCGTTGCTAATCTTGATCTGGCAACTCTTTCATTACCCACGGAAATATAAAATTTTAATGGATCAACTATTTGAAATCTTGCAAATGCATCAACAATTAAACGTTTTTGATCTGAAGCAATTACTTCTTCTGGAGGAGTATCTAAATTTAAAACTCTTTTATCTAAAAATACCACATTTTGGATAAATGGAATTTTAAAATTAAGACCAGGTTTTAATATTATTCTTTTTGGATCTCCAAACTGAAGAACAATAGCTTGATTGACTTCTTTGACTATGAATATTGAAAAAAATAATGTTGCAGCAATTAAAATAATTATTGGTAATATAAACTTTCCAGCTTTCATTAATTTGCCCCCGACTTTAATTCTTGTAATGGAAGATAAGGAACTACACCAGACCCAGAATCTTTGTCTATAATAATCTTGTTAATATCTGCAAGGACTTGTTCCATTGTTTCTAAATACATTCTCTCTTGAGTTACATCTTTTGCTTTTGCATACTCTGCATAAATGGATAGAAATCTGCTAGCTTCACCTTCTGCTTTTGCTACAACTTCTTTTTTGTAAGCCTCTGCGGCTTGTAAAATTTTAGCAGCTTCTCCTCGTGCTCTTGGTATTACATCGTTAGCATAAGCCTCTGCTTCGTTTTTAGATCTTTCCATATCAGCTCTAGCAGCCTGGACATCTCTAAACGCATCAATTACTTGATCAGGGGGGTCAGCTTTCTGAGTTTGAACTTGGGTAATTTGCACTCCACTTTCATATTCATCAAGTATACCTTGTATAATATCTTGTGTATCTCTTTCTATAACTGCTCTACCTTCTGTAAGAATTGGTTGAATATCTGATCTTGCTATTACTTCTCTCATCGCAGTTTCGGCTGCAGCTTTAACTGTTCCCTCTGGGTCTTGAATTTTAAATAAGAAGTTACCAGCATCTTTAATTACCCAAAATACTGAAAAATCAATATTAACAATATTTTCATCACCAGTTAACATTAGACTTTCTTCTGGTACATCTGCAACTCCACCACCTTGTCCAAATCCACTGTCTCTCTCTGATCTAAAACCAATATCCATTCTGTTTACTTTTGTTACTTTAGGCGTTAGCACACTTTCAATCGGAAATGGCAAATGATAATTTAATCCTGGTTGAGTAGTGTTAACAAATTTTCCAAATCTTAAAACCACACCTTGCTCATCAGGTAAAACTCTGTACAAACCACTTAATGCCCAAATAACAACTAATATTATTAATCCAAGTATGATGGGTTTTTTTCCACCAGAGCCACTTCCTGTAAATTTATTTATTGTATCCTGTAATTTTTTAATTGCCTCATCTAAGTTAGGTGGAGTTGGGCCTCTTCTGAAACCTCCTCCGTTTCCACCACTTCCACCACCTCCTGGCGGTGTACCCCATGGACTTTGATTTTTATAAATCGTCATTATGACATTCTATATAGTGTCTTTATGGTTAAAAACAAGGTAAGTGTATTTTTATGAACGATAAAAAAGTAGGTCTAAGTGACACAATGAAGGCAAAAACAGAGCCAAAAACCTTCAAAAGAAACCCTATTCCAGGTACTAAATTTACAATTGCTATTTCAAGCGCAAAAGGTGGTGTTGGAAAATCAACTTTTGCAACAAATTTAGCTTTAGCTTTAAAAAAAGTTGGTTGCAAGGTTGGAATTTTAGATGCGGATATCTATGGGCCATCTTTACCTAAATTATTCTCAATTAATGAAAAACCTGAAAGTGATGGTCAAATTTTAAAACCAATTATAAAATATGACATTCAGTGTATGTCTATTGGATTTTTGACAGATGAACAAACTCCAATGATTTGGCGAGGACCGATGGTAACAAGTGCAATCAAAACTTTTACTCAAAAAGTTGGCTGGAAAGATTTAGATTTTATCATTGTTGATATGCCTCCAGGAACTGGTGATACTCAATTAACTTTTGCACAAGAAATTAATGTTGATGGTGCAATTATAGTCTCAACCCCGCAAGAAATAGCACTACAAGATGTGAAAAGAGGAATTAGAATGTTTGATAAATTAAAAGTAAATATTATCGGATTAATAGATAACATGAGTTATTTCATAGGAGATGACGGAAAAAAATACGCAATTTTCGGAGAAAATGGTGTGGAAAGAACAGCAAAAGAATTTGGTAAAGAATTTTTAGGTCAAATACCAATACATCCAGATGTAGGAAAATATGGAGACATGGGTATTCCTTTAGTCGAAAAGGAGAATAGTCATGAAATTTCAAAAATTTATTTGAAGCTAGCAGAAAAAATTAAAAGTTCTTTTATTTAATCTAATTTGAATAAATCCTTATAATTTTTTTTTAATTTTAAATCCTGATCCTCCTTCAATAAATAACAATTACCGATAACCAATGCATCTAATTCTGTTCCCATAAAACAATTAAACGCATCTTCTGCAGTGTTAACAATCGGCTCTCCCCTCACATTAAAAGATGTATTAATAATAATTGGGCAACCAGTTTTTTTTTTAAACATAGAAATTAATTTATGAAATTTTGGATTTGTTTCTTTATGTACCGTCTGAATTCTAGCAGAATAATCTACGTGCGTTACGGCTGGGATTTCTGATCTTTTAATATTTATTTTTTCAATTCCAAATGATTTATCTTGATTTTCATTTTTTTCTATAATTTTTTTTTTATTTACCTTTCCGACGATGGACATATAGGGGCTGTATCCATCAATATCAAACCACTCTTTAACATCCTCACTTAATACAGATGGAGCAAATGGTCGAAAGCTTTCACGGAACTTTATTTTTAAGTTAAGGTCTCTCTGCATTTCAGCTGATCTTGGATCGGCTAAAATAGATCTTGCTCCAAGAGCTCTAGGACCAAACTCCATTCTTCCTTGAAACCATCCTAAAATATGTCCTTTTTTTAAACTTTCTGCAGTTTGGTTTATAATTTCCAGCTCATTTAAAACTTTAAATTTTGCACCTAACGACAGTAATTGACTTTCTATTTCACTTTGTGAATATGAAGGACCTAAATAGGATCCTTTCATTTTGTCTTTATTTATTATTTTCCTATCTTTGTTTAAATGTAAATGCCAAAATGCTAATGCAGAACCTAGAGATCCACCTGCATCTCCAGCAGCAGGTTGTACCCAAATTTTATTAAAAATTTTTTCTTTTAGAATTTTGCCATTAGCTACACAATTGAGAGCAACACCTCCAGCTAAGCAAAGGTTATTTATTTTGTATTGTCTCTGAATAGATCTTGTCAAAGATAAAATAATTTCCTCAGTTACTTCTTGAATAGATGCTGCAATATCCATATGAAATTGAGTTATTTTGTCCTTTTCACTGTCTCTCTCTTTGTGTCCAAAAAGTGAATTAAAATTTTCATTAGTCATTTTAAATCCAGTACTAT
>CACAPU010000008.1 GCA_902534465.1 uncultured Pelagibacteraceae bacterium | reverse complement strand
GTATTTTTTAAAAATTAAGGAGGATTAATGAAAATTTTAAAAACTTTGTTTTCTATTTTATTTTCTGTCTTGTTAATAGCAAATGTAAATGCTTCTGAAAAGTGGGATATGGCTCTAGCTTATGGTGCTAGTAACTTTCACTCAGCAAATGCTGCAGAATTTGCTAAAAACGTTTCAGAGAAAAGTGGAGGAAAACTAACAATAGTTACACATCCTGGTGGATCATTATTTAAAGGCGGAGAAATCTTTAGAGCAGTAAGAACTGGTCAAGCACAGATGGGTGAAAGATTTATGTCGGCATTAGGAAAAGTTGACCCTATTCTTGAAATCGACTCACAACCTTTTTTAGCAACATCATATGACGATGCTATGAAATTATATCAAGCATCAAAGCCAGCAATCATTGAAAGTTTAAATCAAAAGGGATTAGTATTTTTATATGCTGTTCCATGGCCTGCACAAGGACTATATAGTAAAAATGAAATCAATAGTGTCTCAGATTTAGAAGGTTTAAAATTTAGAGCTTACAACTCTGCAACAATAAGAATTGCAGAACTTACAGGTATGGCTCCAACAAAAATTGAGGCAGCTGAAATTAGTCAAGCATTTTCAACTGGTGCAGTTGAAAGTATGATTACATCTCCAACAACTGGTAAAAATAGCAAAATTTGGGAGAACGGTGTTAAATATTTCTATGATATTGCTGCTTGGTTCCCAAAAAACATGGTTGTTGCACATAGAGGATCTTGGAATAAGTTAGATGCAGATACTCAACTTTTAATTAAAAGAGAAGCTGCTGCTGCAGAAGAAAAAGGTTGGATGCTCTCTAGAGTTGGAAATATTGAAGACAAAAAAGCTCTAGCTGCTGCAGGAATGGTAGTAGGCAAAGTAAATGCTGATTTAGAAAAACATTTCCAAAAAGTCGGAAAAAAAATGGCAAAAGAATGGAAGAAAAAGGCTGGCAAAACAGGAGCTAGCGTACTTGCCGCATACAAATAAAATAATTATAATGAAAAAGGCCGTTTAAAAAAAAACGGCCTTTTTTATGCTACAAAAAATAAACAAATCATTAAATAGTCTTTATAATTATTCAGGATATATAGCTGCAATTTTCTTAATTCTAATAGCAGTTTTTATATTAACTGGAATTGCATCTAGAATTTTTGGTTTTTATATAAGGGGGTTAGCTGAATATTCAGGATACTGTATGGCTGCCTCATCTTTTTTTGCTCTTTCATATACATTCGTAAATGGGGGCCATATAAGAATCACATTATTTTTAGAAAAATCTACAGGTTTTAAAAAAAAATTTTTAGAAGTCTGGAGCTTAGTAGTCACAACAATATTCGCAGGTTATATGTCATATTATTTTATCAAAATGTTAAAAATTTCATACGAGTTTGAGGAAAGAAGTGAAGGTGCTGATGAAATTTTAATATGGATACCTCAGTGTAGTGTCGCTATTGGAGCAACTCTTTTTTTTATATGTGCCTTTCATTTACTAATCCTAAAAATTTATAATAATGATTGAAATTTTATTAGCTATTTTTTTTATAACAGTTTTACTACTTTTTTTAAGCTCTGGAATATGGGTAGCAATAAGCATGATTGGCGTTTCTTCTATTGGAATGATTTTATTTACTTCTCGACCAGTTGGAGATGCGATGGCCACAACAATTTGGGGCGCATCGTCATCATGGACTCTGACTGCATTGCCTCTTTTTGTATGGATGGGAGAAATTTTATTTAGGACTAAATTGTCAGAAAATTTATTTGAAGGATTGGCCCCTTGGTTGCAGAAACTTCCTGGAGGTTTAATTCATGTCAATGTTGTTGGATGTGCATTGTTCGCAGCAATATCTGGATCTTCAGCTGCAACAGTTGCCACTGTTGGAAAAATGTCAATTCCAGAGCTAAGAAAAAGAAAATATCCAGAAAAAATTTTACTTGGAAGTCTAGCGGGCTCAGGCACTTTAGGATTATTAATCCCTCCTTCAATTATTTTAATTATCTATGGAGTAACTGTTCAGGAGTCTATTGCTAAACTATTTATAGCAGGAATTATTCCTGGAATAATGATTGCTCTAATATTTATGGGTTATGTAATCATCTGGTCATTGCTAAATAAAAATAAAATGCCCTTAACTGAAGAAAATTATTCATTTTTAAATAAATTAAGTAAATCAAAACAGTTAATACCTGTAATTTTATTAATCCTTGGTGTAATCGGCTCTATTTATACAGGAATTGCAACAGCAACTGAGGCTGCATCTTTAGGTGTTGTAGGAGCTTTAATACTTTCTTATTTTCAAAAAAGTTTGAATTTGAAAACTTTCAAGGAGTCTTTGCTTGGAGCAACAAAAACTTCATGTATGATTGCTTTCATTTTAGCTGGAGCAACATTTTTATCACTCGCAATGGGATTTACTGGCCTTCCTAGAAATCTAGCTATTTGGATACAAAACATGGAATTATCCCCATACGTTTTAATTTTTGTATTAATGATTTTTTATATAATTTTGGGTATGTTTCTTGACGGAATTTCTGCAGTTGTTCTGACAATGGCAATTATAGAACCTATGATAAGGCAGGCAGGCTTTGATATGATTTGGTTTGGGATATTTTTAGTTATAGTTGTTGAAATGGCACAAATTACTCCGCCAGTTGGATTTAATTTATTTGTTTTACAAGGTATGGCTAACAAAGATATGGGTTACATAGCGAAAAGTGCTTTTCCGTTATTCTTGTTAATGATATTTGCAGTAATCTTAATTGTTTTGTTTCCCCAAATAGCATTATGGATGCCTGAGCAAATGATACAAAATATAAATTAATATTTTGATTTTTTTGTTCCGTCGATAATTTCTTTTAATTCCTGATACTCTTCACAATTACAATTTTTTAAAACTTCCAATCTTTCTTTAGCTAAATTTATTCTGTTCGTAACAACATATAGTTCACCTAAGTACTCGTTAATTCCAACATGATTTGGTTCAACTTGCAAACCAAGTAAGTAATATTTCTCTCCAGCTTCAAAATCTCCAAGTTTTCTAGTTGTAAAACCCAGATAATTTAAAGTATCAGCCTGTAATGGTTTTTTTTTATCTAATTCCAATAAAATTTTTTGTGCTTTTTTGTATCTTTTTAAAGCTTTATCCATTTTATCTTTCGACTCATATTTTTTTGCAGCCTCAATCAATTTTACTGCATTTTTATAACTTGGTTTTTTATCTGATGAGCTTGTTCCAGCTGCAAAAGACTGAGTAGCAAAGGTTAAAAGTAAAAAAAAGGTAAAATATATTTTAATAATCTTCATAAAAATTTACTCATTTTATTTAAAGGTTTTAAATTTAAATTATTTTCTAATAAATTATGTTTTACAAACATTGCAGTTTCTAATGAACTTTTGTTATCTCCATGTATGCAGACTGAGTCAATTTCACAAGGTATTTGTTTACCACTGTGACAATTAAGGGTTTGGTTTTTAACCATATTCAATACATGATTTTTAGCTTGGGTGGGATCTGTTATTAAAGCATGGTCTTTTGTTCTAGAAACTAGCGTTCCATCATCTTCATAATTTCTGTCGGCAAATATTTCACAGGCAATTTTCATATTAAGTTTTTTTGCTGCTATTTCCATTTTAGAACCAGTAGGTACTAAATAAATGATATCTTTATCAATTTGGTATATTGCTTTAGCTAAAGTTGTAGCTAGGTCTAAGTCCTCACATGCCATATTATTCAACGCACCATGCGGTTTAATATGTGAAACCTTTTCTCCTTGTAGATTAGCTATATTTTGTAATATCTCATATTGATCAATAATTAGTTTATTTACCTCACTAGCCGAAAGGTTCATTCTTTTACGTCCAAAATTTTCAGGATCATTGAATGATGGGTGTGCTCCAATACTAACATGATTTTCTTTAGAAATTTTCACCACCTCATGCATTGTCTGCTCATCACCTGCATGATATCCACATGCCACATTAGCAGAATTTACAATTTTGAGTAGTTCAGGATCATTTTCATTTGAATGATGCTTTGATTTTTCACCTAAATCGCAATTTAAATTAATTTCCATACTTAATAGCTTAAAGTATAACATGGCATGATAAAAAATATATCAAATCTTGGTGACGCAGCTTTATACTGTGACTTTGGAAATGATGTAAACAGGGAAATAAATTTAAATGTAATCCAATTTTTTAAAAATATAAAGAAAAGTAATATCCCTGGTATTACAAATATTACACCAAGTTATAATAAATTAATAATTAGTTTTGACCTAAATATTACTAACTTTGATAAAATTAAAACAGAAGTTGAACAATTAAATTTCAAAAATGAAATAGTGAATGAAGGTAATCTCATTAAAATACCTGTCTGCTGTGACAACAATTTTGCTCTTGATATAAAAAGATTAGAAAAATTGTTAAATCTTGAAAAAGAGGAAATTTATAAAAAATTTTTTTCTAAAAAATATTATTGTTATATGACAGGATTTATTGCTGGTATGCCATTTTTGGGAGATTTGAATGATTCATTATATGCTAGACGTTTAGACACACCAAGGGTTAAAGTACCAAAAAACTCTATAGGATTAACAGAACAATTTTGTAATATTTATACATTTGAAAGTCCTGGTGGATGGAACATAATTGGAAAAACCCCTTTAGATATATTCGACAATAAAAATAACACTTCACCAAACTTAATTAATCCAGGTGATACGATATCATTTTTTCAAATATCAAAATCAGAATTCGAGAAAAAATATGACTGAAAATTATTTTGAGGTTTTGAGACCTGGCATAAATTCAACTTTCCAAGATAATGGTAGAAAAAATTTCTATCATATAGGAATACCTTTTAGTGGTGCGATGGATAACAGAAATTTTGTTATAGCTAACGCTATTTCAAATAATAAAAAAAATAGTCCTGTTATAGAATTTGCACTACAAGGGCCAAAATTGAGATACAAAGGTGATAAAGTTTATTTTAATGTCACTGGTGATGTAAACTTTCAAATATTAAGAAAAAATAAAATAGAAGAAGGAGTTTGTTATCAAAATCTTGTTTTAGAAAATAATGATTGTTTAGATCTTATATCCACTAATAGATCTGTTTATGGTTATTTATCTATAAATGCATCATTTAAAATAGATTTTTATCTTGATAGTTGCTCAGTAAATACAAAAGCAGAAATTGGTGCTAACAATGGGAAAATATTACAAAAAAATCAAATAATTAAAATAGAAAATATTACAAAAAAATATTCTTCGAATAAATTAGATTACATAGTTTCAAAAATTGAAAATATTAGAGTAATAAAAGGACCACACTTTGATTATTTTTCCGAAACCGCAAAAGAATTATTTTTTAAAGAAAAATTTAGAATAACAAAATTGACTGATAGAATGGGAATTAGATTAGACGGTCCAAAAATTGAAAACATAAAATATACAAACATCAAATCTGAGGGATTAGTTAAAGGAACGATTCAAATAACAGCTGATGGTGACCCAATTGTTATGCTTTCGGATCATGGAACTATTGGTGGTTATCCTAAAATTGGAGTTGTTATAAGTGCTGATTACGATAAGCTAGTCCAAATACCACCCGGAAGTAAAATAAAATTTAAAGAAATCAATTTAAAAGACGCTGAAACTATTTACAAACTTTATGAAATGGAAACCCGAAATTTAATATCTAAAATTAAATGAATTTAATTTCAAAATTACCAGGACCATTATTAATTTTTCTTGGTGCATTTTGTCTTAGTTTTGGAGGTTTAATTGTAAAATCGTTTGAAGGATCAACTTTATGGCAAATACTATTCTGGAGACAAGTTTTTTTTATAATAACTGTGACTATATTTTTATTTTTTAATTATAAAAAGAATGTATTTAGCAAAATTTATTTATCAGGAATTCCAGGATTAATTGGAGGTATTATTCTTGGTATTGGTTTCAGTAGTTATGTTTTTGCCATGTATAACACTACAGTTGCTAATACTAATTTTATTATCCAGACGCAGACAATTTTTTTAGCAATTTTTGGTTATTTTTTTTTAAAAGAGAAAATTTCAAAAATTACACTAGCGTCAATTATTTTAGCAATATCAGGTTTAATACTTATGCTTGGAAATACCCTTTCAAGTGGTCAAATGTCAGGAAACATTGTTGCTTTTGTAATGCCTATTACATTTGCAATTTTAATTTTAATTGTAAGAAAGTATCCGACTGTGGATATGGTACCTCTTCAACTAGTAGCAGGTATAGTTGCTATGATTATTGGTTTCTTAGCGTCAACTAAAATTTCTATATCTTTATACGATATATTTTTAGCATTTTTATCAGGTACATTTCAAATAGGGCTTGGTTTTATATTTATAACAATTGGAGCTAAAAAAACATTAGCTGCAATGGTTGGCATAATTATGCTTACAGAGGCAATTTTAGGTCCTATGTGGGCATGGCTTTTTGTAAATGAAAATCCATCATTTCACGTATTAATTGGTGGTGGGATAATAATATTTGCAGTTTTTCTACAATTTGTCTCATCATTTAAAGATGAAAATAAATATAATCCTCAATAATGAAATTAGCAATTATAGGATCTGGTATTTCAGGTCTAAGTTCAGCATATTATCTTTCGAAAAACCATAAAGTTGATCTTTTTGAAAAAGATGATCACTTTGGTGGACATTCCCATACAATAGACATTAAAATTCAAGATAATGTAATACCTGTAGATATAGGTTTCATTGTATTTAATAAAAAAACATATCCAAATTTAATAAATTTTTTTGAAGAAATTAATATAGCCATAGAAAAAAGTAATATGTCATTTTCAGTTTCTGTTAGAGACTCAGAAATTGAATATTGTGGAAAAGGAATATCAGGAATTTTTAGCAATAAATTAAATCTATTAAATATAAAATTTTTAAAAATGTTTTTTACAATAATTGATTTTTACAAAAAGAGTGAAAACAAAAATTTTATCAATGAAAACATTACTTTAGGAAAATATTTAGAAAAATTAAATGTTTCAGACTATTTTATAAAATTTCATATTATTCCAATGGTTTCAGCAATATGGTCAATGCCTCCTTATGAAGCAAAGCAAATGCCTTTAAGTTTTTTTTTAAAATTTTTCCAAAACCATGGTCTTTTTAAATTAAAAAATAGACCTCAATGGTTTACAGTTTCAAACAGAAGCAGAACATATGTAGATAAAATACTGAGCAATATAAGTGGCGAATACTATAAAAATTATAACATAAATAAAATTAAAAGAATTCAATCTGGAGTCCAGGTTTATTATGGTGATAAAAATGAGTATTTTACTTATGACAAAGTTGTACTAGCTACACATGCTGATCAAGCTCTTTCAATGATTGAAGCTCCAGATGAAATTGAAAAAAAGATTTTGAGTAATTTTAAATATAAAACAAATGAGGCAGTTATTCATGAAGATATTAATTATATGCCAAAAAATAATAAAGCTTGGTGTTCTTGGAATTCATCAATAGAGTCTGAAAACAGCGAGCAAAATTCTATTACTTACTGGTTAAATTTATTACAGAATCTGAATATTTCTAAAAATATATTTTTGACATTGAACCCTTATTTGAAAATACCTGAAGAAAAAATAATTAGACGGGTGCAATTTACACATCCATATTTTGATCAGAAAGCAATTAATAGTCAAAAGGATCTTAATTTAATTCAAAATAAAAAAAATATTTTATTTTGTGGAAGTTATTTTGGTTATGGTTTTCATGAAGATGGTATAAAATCATCATTAGATATGATGAATTATATTAATGTTTAAAAACTCAAAAATTTATACTGGGAAAGTAATTCATAGAAGATTTAAACCTAAAAATCACTATTTTAAATATAGTGTTTTTTCATTGTTGATTGACCTTGATGATTTAGAGGAAATTAATAAGAATATTACTATATTTTCTTATAATAAATTTAATATTATAAGTTTTTTTGACAAAGATCACGGTAATCGAGATGGAACATCTTTAAAAAATTGGGTTAAACATAATTTAAAAAATATTGACATTGATGAAACAGAAGTAAAAGTTAAAATATTGTGTTATCCAAGAATTTTTGGGTATGTATTTAATCCTTTAAGTGTTTTTTTTATATATAATAAAGATAACAAAATAATTTCAATTTTCTATGAAGTTAAAAATACTTTTGGTGAACAGCATACTTATATTTTTAAAACTCATGATACAGAGACTATAAAAAATAGTTGTACAAAAAAATTTCATGTATCGCCTTTTATAGAAATGGAGTGTATTTATAAATTTAGAGTAAACAAACCTTCTGATAAAATATCAGTTATAATAGACCAATCTGATAAAGAGGGAAAATTATTATTTGCATCACAAGACGGTATTGCAAAAGATTTAAGTAATAAAAATTTGTTCTTTTCTTATATTTTTCACCCATTAATGACATTCAAAGTTATTGTCGCAATCCATTATGAAGCATTTAAATTATGGTTAAAAGGAATAAAGTTTATAAAGAAAAAGTTAAGAATTAAAAATAATATTTCAGAAGAAATAAATGAATTTGAATAAATTGTCAGACAAGATTGTTTTTAGCTCACTCAAATATATAAAACATGGTTCGTTAAAGATAATCAATCATGATGGAAAAGAATATAATTTTGGAAATAGTAATGAAAGATTACATGCTCATTTAAAAATCAATAAACCAGGAATTACTCTAAAAATAATCAAAAATGGTAGCATCGGTTTAGCAGAAGCGTATATGGATAACAGTTTTGAAACAAAAAATTTAACCAACTTAATAGAATTAGCTGCTAAAAATATAAAAATAATACATAAATTTTCTGGATCCTTTGATATTGCAATATTTAACAAAATCAAAAATTTTTTTATTAAAAATAATAAATCTAGAAGTAAAGAAAATATAAGAAAACATTACGATTTAGGAAATGAGTTCTTCTCCTTATGGCTTGATAAAACATTAACATATTCGAGTGCAATCTTTGAAGAAGGAAATGACTTAGAAAAAGCACAAATCAACAAATATAAGAAACTTTCAAATTTAGTAAAGCCTAAGCCTGGTGACAAAATGCTAGAGATAGGATGTGGTTGGGGAGGCTTTGCGGAATACATTGGAAAAAATTATGATGTAAAATTAGATTGTATTACTATTTCTAAAAAACAATATGAATTTTCCAAGGAAAGAATCCATAAAGTTGGTTTAAATGAGAAAATAAACATACAAATGTTAGACTTTAGAGATATTAAAAATAAATATAATTCAATTGCATCAATAGAAATGATCGAGGCTGTCGGTCATAACTATTTAAAAAATTATTTTAATACAATAAAGCATAATCTAGTAGATGGTGGAACAGCTGCCATACAAGCAATCACTATTGATGATAGCATTTACGAAAGGTATAAAAATAAGACTGATTTCATCCAAAAATATATTTTTCCTGGTGGTTTTTTGCCAAGCAAAAATGAGTTAGTTTCTTTATCAAATAAATCAGGACTTAAATTTGAGAAATGTAATTCTTACGGAGAACATTACTCAAATACCCTGAGAATTTGGAGAGATGAATTTTTCAACAAGTGGGATCAAATTTCATCCCAAGGTTTTGATAACACTTTCAAAAGAATGTGGAACTTTTACTTGTCTTATTGCGAGGCTGGATTTAAATCCAAAAATATCGATTTAATACAATTTGCTCTTCAAAAGTAACTTTATGAAATTAAAATATTTTTTATTGATAATAATCTCAGTATTGATTACAAACTGTTCATCTAATCAAGGTATGAAACCAGAAGATTTTAAAAACCAAAAACCAAGACTGATAATTGAAGAATATTTATCTGGAAATGTAAAAGCATGGGGTATTTTACAAAATAGGTCAGGTAAAGTTACTCGACAGTTTTCTGCAGATTTGAATGGAAAGTGGGATGGAAAACAATTAATACTTGACGAAAAATTTGTTTGGAACGATGGAGAAATTCAAAATAGGCAATGGACAATCAATAAAATTGATGAACATAACTATGAAGGCACTGCTGGAGATGTAGTTGGAACTGCAAAAGGTTTTTCTTATGGTCCTGCATTTAAGTTTGAATATGTACTGTTAGTTCCTGTAAAAGGAAGAGAAATGAAAATAACTTTTGATGATTGGATCTTTATGCAAGATGAAAGAGTAGCAATTAATAGAGCAAAAATGACAAAGTTTGGTATTAAAGTTGCAGAATTAACTGTGATGTTTGTAAAAGATTAAATTTATTTTTTTTGAAGCTTCGTCATTTTTCTTATCAAATATAAGTAGATCCCATTTGGCAAAATCTTAAAAAATTTTAATATTAAAAATAAACTTCTAGGAAAAGCTATTTCAAATGAATTTTTATTTATTAAACCATCATAAATCTGTTCAGCCGCATATTGTGTGGTTTTTAAAAATGGCATTTTAAATGTGTTTTTATCCGTAAGTCTTGTTTTGATAAATCCAGGGCTGACTAGACATACGCGAACATCATATCTTTGAAAATCAAGATATAAACTTTCTGCTAAATTAATAAGAGCTGCTTTTGCAGGCCCATAGGCAGTTGAATTTGGCAATCCTCTGTATCCTGCAGTAGAAGATACAATAGATATAACTCCTTGCCTTTTTTCTTTGTAATATTTTTCAACAGCTTTAATACAGTTTATGGTTCCAATATAATTCACATTTGTAACATCAATTATATTCTGAAGATCAAAATCCTTCTCTTTTTCAGGCTCATAAATTGCAGTAGAAAAAAAACAAATATCAACCTTGTTGTATTTCTCAACAATAGTTTTAAAAACTGAATGACATGCTTCATAATCAACAATATCTAATTTCAAATAATCAATATTTTCATTTTTATCTGAAATATCTTTTAAGACTTCTTCACGTCTTGATGATATAATTACCTGCCATCCTTTATTTGCAAACTTTAATGCAACTGCTTTTCCTATTCCACTGCTACCGCCAGTTATCCAAATTACTTTTTTCATCTATTTTCTTTGTTTTATCTCATAAATTTTTATCGACATGCGACAAGAATTGAATAGTATTAATTATATTGAGAACTATATCAACCATATGTTCAAAATTATAATCATATATGAGTTAATTTTCGTCGCGTTTTGGAATATTCTTTATTATTCTAACTCTGGAGTAGAGAACTGGTTCCAAGAAAAAATTTTGACAGCCATCTTTGTGTTTCTATCTACCATGGCTTTAGGACTAACTTTAATTTATGTGATTTATTATAGTTTAAAAATTACGGGGCTATCAAAAATTTTAAAATCACTTAAAGATCCTAGAAAAAGCAATACACAATAATTAATTACTAGAGGCGCATCTCTTAGAGCAATACTTAACTTTTTCCCAATTAAGTTTCCATTTTTTTCTCCAAGAAAAAGGCTTGTTACAAACTTTGCATACCTTAGTTGGTAGGTTTTGTTTTTTCATTTAATTGTTTTCTGTTTTTTAAAAATAAGAAAAATGCAGCAATTTCATATATATAATGAAAAATAATAAATAAGGGTTTTATTGAAAAAATTTTAGATAGGATTTTATATTTTGGTATTTTTGACCAAATTATAATAAATGCTTTAGCACCTCCAATAACTTCACCATCATTTATTACATGCAACCTTCTGAGCAACTCTTTTTGCGACTTAGATGTTATTTTTATAGCCTCATCATTATTTGTAATATCTATCCACTCCAAATCACTATTTGCAATTTTTTTATAATGATTTATTTCCATTCTACAAATATTGCAAGAATCGTTAAAATAAACTTTAACTCTCATAAGTATTATCTTTAATGAATTTGTTTGCTTCTGATAATATTAGTTTTTTTCTATTTTCTTTCATTTTATCAAAAATTCTTACCATCATAGACAACCTTGGATTTTTCAAAAAAAATTTTCTATTTCTATCTATGAAACGCCAATAAAGACCATCCATAACATTACACCAGTTGCCCCTTTTAAAATCCATCATTTTCATAAAATAACTTGATCCACAGATATAAGGCTTAGTTGCGAAAATTCCACCATCACTAAACAAACCCATTCCATAAACATTTGGAACCATAACCCAATCAGATGAGTCCACAAACATTTCCATGAACCATTTATAAACTGATTTTGGTTCAACTTCGCATAAATTCATAATATTTGACAATATCATTAATCTTTCAATGTGGTGCGACCAACCAAATTTGCTAGCATTTTTAATTGCGTGATCTAAAGGATCCAAACCAGTGCTGCCATCATAGAATGTATCTTTCATTTTTCTATTATGTTTAAAGAAATTTCCACTTTCCATTTCTTTACTATAATTTTGATATATTCCTCTCATAAACTCTCTCCAACCAATTATTTGTCTTATATAACCTTCTAAAGAATTTAGTCTGACACTCTTACTATGGTGATAAGTCATTATTTTTTGAATGATAATGTCTGGCGTTATTAAACCTAGATTTAAATACGGACTAAGAGCACTGTGAAATAAAATATTATTTTTTTGATCAACAGCATCTTCGTAATCACCAAATAGGTTTAACTTATCTTTAATAAAAAAATCTAATAATTTTGAAATATCTTTATATTCAGTTGCAAACCAAAATTTTTTGGTATCACCTGGATGTTTACTAAATAATTTTTCAATAATTGGTTTTAAACTTTTTGTATGTTTAGTTTCTTTAATTTCTGGAAATTTTGGTATTAAGATATTTTTTGGCAGTTTTTTTCTATTATCCTCATCAAAACTCCATTTTCCTCCCTCTGGTGTACCATCTTTGTTTAACAAAATGTTTAATCTCTCTCGCTTTTCTTTATAAAACTTTGCCATAAAGGGTTTTTTTGTTTTTGATAAATATTTTTTAAAATCTTCACGACTATCTAAAAACATTGGCGATCGAATTATATTCCACTGAATATTTTGTTTTTTTAAAAAATTATTTATTTTTGTTTCAAAAAATTTATCCTCTATTTCAAAACTAGTTACTTCTTTTATCTTATTCATCTTTAACAATTTTTCTAATTTCTTCGTATAGTCCTTTTTAAAATCAGTAGAATCAATTTTTGAGTAATTAAGCTTAAATTTATTTTCCTTCAATTTATCCGCATAAGATCTCATTGAAGATAAAAATAGTAGAATTTTTAATTTATGATGTCTTTCATATGTACATAATTGGTAGTCTTCTGACATAAAAAATAGGTGGTCTTTTTTGAAGCGGTCGAGGTTTTTTAATGGAAATAACTGATTTCCAAGTATAAAAAATAATTTCATTAATTATTATATGTCAGAAAAATATCTAATTGTCGGTGCGACAGGTTCTATCGGATCCAATTTAGCAGAGCAAATGTATTCTTCTGGTAAAGAAATTCATTTAGTTGGAAGAGATGAAAGTCAACTTAAAAATTTAGCTGAGAAATTGAACTCTTCTTATACTGTGGCAGATGTATTACAAGAGGGGTTCGTGGATACAATTAAATCAGACATATCAGAAATCAAAGGTGTAGCATATTGTGTTGGGTCTATAGATTTGAAGCCTTTAAAGATGGCAACTGAGAATGATTTCAATAAATGTATGAAACTTAATTTTTATTCTGCGGTAGACTTAATCAAAGGATATCAAGATAACCTAAAACAAAATAATGGTTCAATTGTTTTATTTTCAACAGTTGCAGCTCAAAGAGGTTTTACAAATCATTCAATAATAGCATCAACCAAAGCGGCTATTGAGGGACTAACTGTATCATTAGCAGCTGAATTTGCTCCAAACATAAGAGTTAATAGTGTTGCTCTAAGTTTAACTAATTCTAAGATAGCTCAACCAATGTTAAAAAATACAGCAATTGCTCAAGGAATAGCTAAAGCCCACCCACTTAAAAGACTAGGTGAGGGTAAAGATGGAGCAGCTTTGGCAAAATTTTTACTTACCGAGGAAAGTTCCTGGGTAACGGGTCAAATAATTGCAGTTGATGGTGGAAGATCAAAACTTTCATAAAGTGAAAAAAATAATATACGTTTTAATTCTTTTTTTCGTATTTGCCTCAAAATCGTATTCACAAAACTTTAAATTAGAAAAATTAGTTAACCTAGACTCACCTTGGGGATCCTCTTTTATTAATAGTAATGAAATAATAATTACAGAAAAAAGCGGCAAAATAAAAATTGTAAATATTTTATCTAGAGAAGTTCAAGAAATTAGTCATCAACTTAACTTTGTTGTCCATGGTCAAGGAGGCTTATTAGATATTATTCATAAAGACAATAATATTTGGATTTCATATACTGAAGATAGAGGTGGATATAAAACTAGCACTTCTATTGCAAAAGCAGAATTTAATAGGAAACAATTAAACTTTAAAAATATTTTTCAAGCAAATCCCCCAATAGACTCTGGTTATCATTTTGGATCAAGATTAGTTATCAAAGATAATTTTATATTTGCTTCTGCGGGTGAGAGAGGACAAGGTATGATTGCACAAGACGCCTCAAAGCATCCAGGTAGTATTATAAGAATTCATTTAGATGGAAGTATACCAAAAGATAATCCAAAGTTTGAGGGTATGGTAGATTGGTTGCCAGAGATTTATCAAATTGGAATTAGAAATCCTCAAGGGATGGCACTTTCTGAATTTGATGGAAAAGTTTACATGAGTAATCATGGGGCAAAAGGTGGAGATTGGTTCGGAGAAGTTAAAAAAGGTGAAAATTATGGATGGAAAATTTTAGGATGGGGAGGAACCAATTATTCTGGAATTCCAATTGGCCCAAAATGGAAACCTGGATTTACAAAAGCTATTCAATATTGGGTACCCTCAATAGCAACTAGCGCAATAACTATTTATAAAGGTGACGAGTTTAATGAGTGGAATAGTCATGCTTTAATCACTTCTTTAAAAGATAAATCCTTAAGAAAACTGATATTTGAAGACTTATCAAATGTAAAAGAAGAGGTTATTTTTAAAAATAAAATTGGAAGAATTAGAGACATTCAAGTACATCCCTCTAACGGAAAAATTTATTTTTTATCTCAAGATGCTTTATGGTTAATGCAAAGAAAATAGTATATATTAAAATTTATGGATGATGTCGTCATAGTTGGTGGAGGTATAATAGGCGCTGCTACTGCATACTTTTTATCAATGGAAGGTAGAAAAGTTAAGGTAATTGAGAGAGACCCTACATATAAGACTGCCTCATTTCCTTTGTCTTTAGGTGGATTTAGAAGACAATTTTTTCAAAAAGAAAATATACTTTTAGGTAAGTTTGCTAGAGAATTCATTTTTAAAATACCAGAATTGTTAAAAACAAAAAAAAACCCAAACCCAACGGCAAGCATGGTTCCTAATGGATACCTTTTAATGTTTGGACCAGAACATGCAGAGGAACAATATAAAGCTTTGGAAAATCATAGAGAATGCGATGCTGGTACAAAAAATATTAAAGGTTCAGAATTAAATAAAATTTTTCCATATATAAATAACGAAGGTATAGAAACAGCTACATATACTGATAATAAAAGTGAAGGTTGGATTGATCCTTTTATGTTTCATAGTGCTTTAAAAAGTAAAGCAATTGAGTTAGGCGCAGAGTTTCTTAAAGGTGAGGTTAAAAATTTGTCTGAGATAAATGCAAAAATTATCATTTCAGCAGCAGGATGCTGGACTAAAGAATTGTTATCAGATATTCCAGTTGAACCACAAAAGCACACTGTATTTCGAGTTAAATGTCCAAAACATTTTCCTGATATGCCACTAACTGGAGATTTAACAACAGGTGTATATTGGAGACCAGAGGGTAAAGAGTTCTTAGCAGGTTCACCTATATCTGTATTTGATGCGAAAGATTTAGAACCAGCATGGAATGATTTTGAAGAATTAGTTTGGCCTGCTCTGGCAAAAAGAGTTCCAGCCTTTGAAGAACTAAAATTAACCGGTGGTTGGGCAGGATTTTATGATTGTAATAAACTTGATAACAACGCAGTTGTAGGCAAACATCCAAAATATGACAATGTTTATTTAGCCTCTGGTTTCACTGGAAGAGGTTTAATGCAGGCACCAGGTATTGGAAGGGCTCTGACTGAATTGATCACAACAGGTAGCTACCAATCAATAGATATAAGTGTTTTTGATGTAGAAAGAGTTTTAAAAAGTAATGCTAGACCGGAACCTTACGTTTTATAATTTTTTAATATAAACTCCTAGTATTCCGTTAAATATAGATACAGCTAAAATCAATAATTGTCCTTTAAACGAGTAAAATTCAAAAGATGGATAAAAACTTATCCCAATTGAAAAAAAAAGATAAGTTAACACAAAAGGTCGATAAAATTTTTTTATAAAATTTAAAATTTTCACTTACTTTCTAGTTGCAATATAAACGCCAATTGTTGCAAGTATAAATCCTGCTATATCAATATTAGATAATTTTTCTCCTAAAAATAAATAGGCCATCACAGCTGTTGTAGGTGGGACAAGAAAAAATAATGTTGAAGTTTTACTTACCGAACCTGCTTTTATTAAAAACATTAAAATTGTAAAGGCTCCAAACGACACTAGAATAATCTGGTGTGTCATCCCTAATAAAAATCCTGTTGTAAAATTTATATAAGGAGTTTCAAATATTGATATTAAAATTAAATTAAAAGAACAGCCCCCAAAAGCTTGAAATCCATTATTAACTGATAATGGGACATTACCACTTAGTTTTTTTTGCCACAAGGTTCCTGTAGTGATTGCAGCAAGGGCAATAAAACAAGTTACTAATCCATCTTTAGGAAACTCTTCTCCAAAATCTACTCCAAGTACTAGCAAAGAGCCTACAAAACCAAACGCAATACCAACCCACTGCCTCCATCCTATTACCTCTTTATAGATTGGTCCTGATAATAAATTAGTTAATATCGGTTGAAGAGTAACAATTAATGCTACAACACTTGCAGGAATTCCTACATGAAAGGCGTACCAACAACCACCAAGATATAATCCATGAAACAATACACCTGTAGTAATACTTTCTAGGACATATCTTATTTTTGTAAAAATTATTTCTTTTTTAAATAGTGCAAATAAAAAAAACCCTATAGTTACAATTCCAAATCTAAAAGCAAGTGCTGCAAATGGAGATGCGTTCTGAACTATAATGTCACCTGATATGAATGCAGATGACCACAATAGTATAAATAGCAAAGGAAAGGTTTTTATCATTTAAAGGATTTATATTGTCATAAATTTTTTAATTAAATTTTGACAAGCATTTTACCAGTATTTTTTCCCTTTAATAAATCTATAAATGATTTTGGGGCACTCTCAATTCCTGTATAAATAGTTTCTTTAAATTTTATTTCACCTTTAGATAACCATTTCAACATATCAGTTTCAAATGGCTCTCTTTCATTTTCATGATCAAATATTAAAAATCCTTTAATGGTAAGTCTTTTAACAAGCACATGTGCCATATTTTTTATTCCAGATCCTGGTGTTGTTACATTCATCTGAGAAATTCTTCCACAAACAACTATACGACCAAAATTTTTCATTTGGAAAATTGTGGATTCCAAAAAATCACCTCCAACATTATCAAAATAAAGATCAAATCCATCAGGACAAACTTCTTTAAAATGTAACACAAGATTTTCTACCTTTTTATAATTGAAAGCATAATCAACTTTTAATTCATTTTTTAACCAATCAACTTTTTCATCAGAACCTGTACTAGCAATAACTTTACAACCAAGATTTTTCGCAATTTGACAAACTGTCGAACCAACACTCCCTCCAGCTGAAGATACTAAAACTGTCTGCCCAGCTTTTAATTCTCCATGTTTTAATAGTCCGATGTATGCAGTATGTCCTGTCATACCAAGAGGACCTAAATAGGATTGAATTGGCATGTCAATAGCTTTAAGCTTTTTTAGTTTATCAGCACTGCAAACAAAATTGTCTCTCATACCCTGGCTGCTAAATACTAAATCTCCAACATTAAAACTTTTATCATTTGAAATCTCTACTTTGCCAATTGCATATCCTTCCATTTCCTCACCAATTTTAAATGGCGGTTTATAATTTTTTCTTTCGGTCATTCTTGCTCTCATATACGGATCAACTGATATCCATGAATTTGAGACTAATATATTTTTTTCCTTATTAATTGA
The DNA here is from genome assembly GCA_902534465.1 of uncultured Pelagibacteraceae bacterium. Taxonomy (GTDB): domain Bacteria; phylum Pseudomonadota; class Alphaproteobacteria; order Pelagibacterales; family Pelagibacteraceae; genus Pelagibacter. Next base: position 23,552 of record CACAPU010000008.1, on the reverse strand, counting down.
TATTTCTTTTGATTTTATCTCAAAATCAGTTTCTTTTGGTAACCCAGTTGGAATATAATTTTTTAAAGCTACATATTTGCTGATTATAGTCACTTTAAGACCCCCAAATATTATTTAATGTTGCCTCACGCCTACAAGCCTTTTTATATCTTAAATAATTTACAAAATTTATTTGGTAATAATCTTGATGGAAAGCTTCTGCCTTGTAAAATTTTTCAAATTCTCTAACGTAGGTTACGACTTTTTTTTTAAATTTTTGTTCTATTTCCTTAATACTATTTTCTATTAAATCTTTTTGTTTCTCATTTTGATAAAATGCAACTGATCTATAACTATATCCTTTATCACAAAACTGTCCTGCAGCATCAAATGGATCGATATTTACCCAGAATTCTTCTAAAAGTTTTTCATAGCTGACTACTTCTGGAACATATATCACTTCAATAACTTCAAAATGACCTGTATTTCCATATGTGACCTCTTTGTAAGTTGGATTTTCTGTAGTGCCACCTGAGTACCCAGAAATAACTTTTGAAACACCAAGAATATTTTCAAATGACTCCTCCATGCACCAAAAGCACCCACCAGCAAAATAAGCTCTTTCAAAATTTGGTGAATTTGCAAAGCTCGTTGAAGAAAGTAATAAGAAAATAATTGATAATAATTTTTTCATTAAAGGTAGCTATCTGGTAAATTCATAGCTTACCTTTAATGATTTGTATTTAAAACTCTATTTTTTTTGATATTTTGCCGCTTCTTCAGAACCGCCAGTGGCGCTTCCTTTACTGTAAGAATGTGCACCCATACCTGCTAATTGTCCATCCTTAACAATTAGGTATTGGTTACGTATTTCACGACCTTCAAAGAAACATTCCAAAATCTCTCTAACACCATCAGCATATCTAGCTTGCGCTGAAAGAGAAGTTCCAGAAGTATGAGGCGTCATTCCATGATTTGGCATTGTTCTCCAAACATGATCATTTGGTGCTGGTTGTGGAAACCATACATCACCAGCGTATCCACTTAATTGACCACTTTTTAACGCTTTAGCAATTGCGTCTCTGTTACAAATTTTACCTCTAGCAGTATTTACAATGTATGCACCTTTTTTCATTTTGCTAATCATTGCATCATCAAATAAATTTTCTGTTTCAGGGTGTAGTGGACAGTTTATAGTTACCACATCACAAACTTTAACCATTGACTCTACTGTTTCATGAAAAGTTAAATTTAATTCTTTTTCTACTGATTCAGGTAATCTATGTCTATCAAAGTAATGAAGATGAACATCGAAAGGTTTCATTTTTCTTAAAGCATCTAGTCCAATTCTTCCAGCTGCAACAGTTCCAATATGCATTCCCTCAACGTCATAGGATCTTTGCACAGCATCTGCAATGTTCCAACCGCCTTCATTAACTATTCTATGTTGATTATGGTAATCTCTTACCAAAGATACAATCATCATTACAATATGTTCAGCAACTGATCTTGAGTTACAGAATGTGACCTCTACAACATCAATTTTATTATCCATTGCTGCTTGTAGATCTACGTGGTCTGACCCAATTCCTGCAGTTACAGCCATTTTTAAATTTTTTGCTTTTGCAATTCTCTCCTTAGTTAAATAATAAGGGAAGAAAGGTTGAGAGATCACTATATCCGCATCTACAATATGTTTATCAGCCTCGCATCCTTCTCCATCTTTACTATTTGTTACAATTAGCTCATGGCCATTACTTTCCAAAAATTTTCTTAATCCTAACTCTCCAGATACACAGCCTAACAATTCTCCAGGTGTAAAATCTCTACCTTTTGGACTTGGTAAAGTCATTCCATCTGGGTATTTTTCTAGTTTTGGAAGATCTGATAAGGCATAAGACTTAGGCATACCGCCTTTAGGATCATCATATAACACACAAAGTACTTTCATTTTATCTCCTAATTTTTAAGTTTAAAATCTCTCTCTATAGATATTTTCTAAACCAAGTCTAGCACAATTGGAACATCAATCAAATGAATAGTAAATGTTAAGGATATTTCTTTTGAGCAACAAATTTATTTAGAAGAATTCCAAATACTATTATTATCAGACATCCAGTTAATATTGGTGACAAAAGATATTCAAACGATACTGACCCTAATATGACTATAATGGGGTTTCCACCTGCAGGTGGATGAGTTACATCTAAAAATATCATTAACCCAACTCCAAAACCTACAGCTAAAGGTATTAAGATATAAATAGGTAAGGGAATGTAATTATAAAATAAAATTCCAATTGCTGAAGTTACCAAGTGACCAAATAATATATTTTTTGGTTTAGCAAAAGGACTTTCAGGATAGCCGTACAAAAGAACCATTGAAGATCCAAATGAAGCAATTAAAAAAAGACCAAAATTGGTCTTATAGGTTAATAATGTTAAAATACCAATTGTTATTGTAGAAAATAAAGCTGCTAAAAGTGACTTATAAATTTTATCTTTTGTCATTTATTCAATTATTTTTTTTAAAGCTTCAATTGGCAATGTTATACAATCTTTCCTAGCAAAATTTTTTTTATTAAAAATTTTTTTAAAATCTTTCCATTCATTAGGAAATAAAATGTTTTCTTTATCATTAAACTGTTCTAATAATTTTAAAAAATTTTTAATTTTGCTTTTACTTTTTCTTTTAAAATTTTTTGAAGCTATATTAGCTGATGCATTGCAATATATACAAGATTGAGATTGATAGGTAAAATCTTTAATCATATTATCTTTTATAATTAAAAAAATTTCAATCTCGTCTCCACAAATCTGACTTTTGAACTTTGTTGAATGAGTACAGTTTTCAATATATTTGTTATTTTTGGTATCTGAAGCTAATTTTAAAATATTAATATCCATTAATCTAAATTTTATTTGATTGTTATTATATAAATTTATATTTATATTTTCTTACTTCTTAAATAAAAAAATAGCACATGCTTGATTTAAAAAATCCAAAAGTAGCCATTCCAATTGTCCTAATAGCTGGAGTTTTTTGGTCATTTGGCCCTTATGTTGTAAGACACATCGATCAGCCGGAGACAGTTCCATGGCAATATTTATTTACTAGAGGGTTAGTTATTTTTCTTTTACTAAATATGTATTTATTTCTTGAGGAGGGAAAAGACTTTTACAAAAACTATTTCAAGGTAGGTATATCTGGCGTTGTAGGAGGAATTGGCTTAGGAACTGCAATGATTACGTTCATATGGTCTATAACTAATACTACTGCAGCTATAACATTGCTTTGTCTTGCTGCTATGCCATTTATAACTGCTTTGTTAGGTTTTTTATTCCTAAAAGAAAAAATCTCTTTAACAGTGTGGGTTGCAATAATAGTAGCTGCAGCTGGTATATGTATAATGGCTTTTGATAATTCAGAACAAAATACTTTGCTTGGACTTGTATTTGGACTTACCTCTGCACTGGGTTTCTCAATTTTTTCAGTTTCACTTAGATGGAGAAAAGAAACACCAAAATTTACCACTGTTGCATTGGCTGGATTATTTTGTTTTTTGTTTTCTGCAGTGATGCTTATGAGTAATGGCGCTAGCTTTTTATCTACTGGTAAAAATGAAGCTTTATTTGCAACTCATGGAACTCTAGTTTGCTTGGGTTTGATCTTATATTCAATTGGATCTAAAAACATTCCTGCTGCAGATCTAACTTTACTGTCTTTAACTGAGGTCATAGGTGGTATTTTTTGGGTATGGTTGCCATGGCTTGGAATTAATGAAGTGCCATCAACAAATACTATAATTGGTGGGTTTTTTATTTTTATGTCAATTTTCTATTATAGTTTAATAATGCAATCAAATAGAAGATTTATAGGTTTAAATTAGTATGAGTGATGAAAAAATAATTGTTAATAGTTGGAATGAGTGGGATCCATTGAAACATGTTATAGTAGGAAAAGCAGATGGTACGTGCATTCCAGCTCCTGAGCCAGCATTAGACGCAAAGGTTCCTGAAGATAGCGATATGAGAGGTCAATTTGGACCACGAACAAAAGATACCGTAGATAAAGCAAATCAACTTTTAGATGATTTCTCAGATATTTTAAGAAAAAGAGGAATTAAAGTTGATAGACCAGACCCAATTGATTTCAATCAAAAAACATCAACACCAGATTGGGAAGCAGAAACAATGTTTGGATGTATGCCCCCAAGAGATGTTTTGCTAACTGTTGGTAATGAAATTTTAGAGGCTACCATGAGTTATCGTTGCCGATGGTTTGAATATCTATGTTACCGACCACTTTTAAAGCAATATTATAATTTAGATCCAAATATGAGACATGAATCTGCTCCTAAACCTAGATTAACAGATGAGGATTACAGAGAAGATTACTTATCAGATAAAATAGGAATTCAAAAAAGACTGGAATGGGCAGAAAATAAATATTTTGTAACCACTGAAGAGGAGCCATTATTTGATGCTGCTGACGTTCTAAGATTTGGTAAAGATTTAGTAGTACAACATGGTTTTACAACAAATTTAAAAGGAATTGATTGGTTAAAAAGACATTATAAAGATCACAGAGTACATGCTGTTAATTTTCCAGGTGATCCTTATCCAATTCATATAGATGCAACCTTTACACCTATCAAGGAGGGTTTAATAATTAACAATCCTCAAAGAAGGCTTCCTAAAGAGCAAAGAAAATTGTTTGAAAATAATGGATGGGAAATTATTGATAGTGCTCAACCTGCACACAACGAGCCCCCTCCTCTATGTTACTCTTCGACATGGCTATCAATGAATGTTTTAGTTTTAGATCCTAAAACTGTATGTGTAGAAAAAAGTGAAGTATACCAAGCAGAACAACTAGATAAATTAGGCATGGAGGTTGTTCCTGTTGAGCTTAGAGACGCTTATGCATTTGGAGGTGGATTACATTGTTGTACAGCAGATGTTTATAGAGAAGGTGAATTAAAAGATTATTTTCCAAAGCAATAATTGTGACTCAGATAAAAACAAAAAGAGAAAGAGTAAAATTTGCTTCAGATAACGTTACAGGTGCATGTCCAGAAGTCTTAAATGCACTTCTTAAAGCTAATGAGGATGACAAAACTCCATATGGTAATGATGAGCTGACGAAAAACTTACAAAACAAATTTTCAGAAATATTTGAAAAAGAAGTTATAGTATTTCCAACAGCATCAGGAACAGCAGCCAATGCTTTAGCCTTATCAACTATGACTCCTTCTTTTGGAAATATTTATTGCCATAGACTTTCCCATATAAATGTAGATGAATGTGGGGCCCCAGAATTTTATACTGGAGGTGCAAAGTTAGTTAATCTGGACGGTACCAATGGAAAAATAATAGCAGATGAACTAGATAGAAACATTTCTGGAAAAGGGGTGGTACATCATACTCAACCCTCATCAGTAAGTATTACCCAATTATGTGAAACAGGTGTTGCTTACAACTTAGATGAAATAAAAAAAATATCAGAGATTACACATAAACATGATCTAAATATTCATATGGATGGTGCAAGATTTGCAAATGCGTTAGTTTCATTAAACTGTACTCCAGCAGAAATGACATGGAAGTCTGGAATTGATGTACTGTCGTTTGGAGCAACTAAAAATGGATGCCTAGCAGCAGAAGCCATTATTTTTTTTAAACCAGAGTTAGTTGGAAATTTAGCTTTTTTAATGAAAAGAGCAGGGCATTTACTATCAAAGATGCGTTTTGTATCAGCTCAATTAGATGCTTATATCTCAAATGAGGTTTGGTTAAAAAATGCAAAGCATGCAAATGCTATGGGGAAAAAATTAAGCCAAGGTTTACTGAAACACAAAAATATTGAATTAGCTTACCCAACAGATGCAAATGAGGTTTTTGTCAAAATACCAAAAAATATAATTGATCAATTTAATTCGCATGGTTACAAAATTAACGATGATGAGTGGGAAGATAAAGCTGTTCGATTAGTTGCTGCCTGGAATACGCATCCAGATGATGTAGAATCGTTTTTAAATATAATTAAATCTTAATTTAGCTAGGATTTTCTTTAAGGAAATTTATATAATTTACTATTTCATCAAATTTTTCATCCTCAATATCTTTATAACTTGCATTAAATTTACTCTTTACGCAAATTGCGACATGTGCATAAGGATTTCTACCTTTAGGATGATTTGGATGATCTGGAAGTTGTCCTTCCAAATAATCGCCAGCTTCCTGAATAATTTTCCACAGTTTACTTGCGTTTTCTTTATTCACATTAATCTATTTTTTGTTTTATCTCTTTTGTTTCAAGTTTGTTTCAAGTTATCCTATAAAATCTTATAACCCAGAACCACGATCCCTAAAAGTTTTTTCATTAGTTTATATATTCTTTAATTATAGATCCAATTGTTGGCATAGACCTTAATCCGTGACCTCCATCAATAATATGTAACTTAACTTGTAGTTTTTTCTTTTTAAGTAAATCATAATAATATTTTGAAACTCCTGGAGCTGTATTTTTATCATCTTTTCCAACAATTAATATATTGAGAGATTTTAAATCTATATCTTTATAATTGAAACTTGGTGAGTTTTTTTTTAGTTCTTTCAATTGAGATTTGGTTTCCCATTTTTTACCGTTGCTTAGTTTTTTTCTAATTTCCCAGTCACACGGGCAAGAGATCAAAATATTCATATCAACTAATCCTGGTACTTTTCCATGAATAGTACCTCCCTGATAAGCTCCTCCAGAATGACCAATTAAAATTAGTTTTTTTGGTTTATAATATTTTTTAAGATTTTGTAATGCAGGTACTAGTATTTGAAAATTTTTCCAATCATAATTTACTACTGTACTCTTTATAGCGTTACGAGGTCCTGATGAATATCTATCCTCTTCACTACTGCCTCTTTCTCTAATAAAGTAACCAGGTCTTGCAAAAAGAAAAATATTGTTATCATCGTTTATTAATTCTTTTGCAAATCTAATTTGACTTTTTTTGGGTATTCCTGGCCTTGGAGAATTAGGACTACCATCACCATGAAGAAATACTATTAAGTTTTTTTTACTCTTTTCAATTTTTCCTAAATTTAAAATTGCTATACATTTGTTTTTACCTGCTGATATATATTTTATGAAATCCTCTTTTTCACAAGCGTTAGAGTTTCCACTCAACAACAAACCAAGAAACACGATCCCTAAGAGTTTTTTCATAATCCAAGATTACCAAATCATGGACCATGAGTCTATTTGCTTTGAAAATGGCTATTTTATTTATCTCAACTTGGTATAGTTTGCGGTATAGTTTTTTGCTTAAATTGATGAGTCTTTAAGCGATTTATTTTTGGTGAAAATTAAAATATCCGCATAACTAGTGTGAAGTCGTGTGAGGTAGTGTGTACCACTAGCCCACCAAATAATCGCCAGCTTCCTGAATAATTTTCCAGAGTTTACTTGCGTTTTTTTTGTTCACACCTTCACTTTTCTTTTTATACCTCAAAAAGTTCTAGTTTGGGAACTAGTTACATTATTTTCTCAAGTTTCCAAGCTTCGTCTTTAGCATTAAACTTTGCGTTCCAGTCTTTAGATCTTTGATCTTCAAATAAGGCATAAAATTTTTCTTCATCAGTTACATTTGCAATAAAAATCATTTTACCTTCACGAATGTGAGCCCATTCAAATGATGACGTGCATTTTGCAAGATCATCTTTGAACATGCTGTATAATTCATCTGCATCTTTTTTAGTTCCTTCGTATGTTGTTGTTCCAACAAAGTTCATAGTATTCCCTTTCTTTAATTAATTAAGCTAATATAGACTCAACAAATTCCCAATCAATAAAATTTTCAACATATTTATCTCACCTTGTTCTAGTTCTATTTCTAGTTTGACCTTTAAAATCCACCACGCCAATTGTTTTTAGATTTCAAATCTTTCTCTTCTTGTTTTGAAGTAGGTCTAAATAAATAAAAACCTACGACAACAATAACGAATATACCTAAAATGATTTCAATCATATTTGATTAATCTCTAAAGTTTATAAATTCAATTGGAAGTCCTATATCCATAGCTTCTATTGCAGATATTGCTTCTTGAAGATCATCTCTTTTTTTCCCTTGTACTCTTAATTCTTCTCCTTGAATTTTAATTTGGATTTTAAGTTTTAGTTTTTTTACATCAGCAATAATTTTCTTAGCATTTTCTTGGCTTATTCCCTCTGTTAATTCACTGATTTGCCTGATAGTTCCACCTGCTGCACCTTCTGAATTTTTAACGTTTATTACCCTTGGGTCTACCTTTCTTCTTATAAGATGAACTTGTAGCAATTCTGTTACTTGTTTTAATTTTAATTCATCTGGCGCTATTTTAGTTATTATTTTATCTTTTCTCTCAATTGAAATATTAAGTCCCTTAAAATCATATCGGTTAGCAATTTCTCTTAAACAATTTGCAAGAGCATTGTCAAATTCTTGATAATTAATTTTACTTATTACATCAAATGAAGGCATAATTTAAATATTCTATACAATATTACATTTTTTTATTAGAACAACATTCTTTAATCATTGTTATAATTTTCTAAATTTTAGTATATTTTAATTTTAAATGTCTAAAGGTAAAATTAAAATCCATATAAGAAATAATCACTGGAAAAAAGGTTGTTTACCTTGTGATTTAGAAGGTGAAAAAAATAGTAGCGTTCCAAAAGATTTGTTTGAAACTAAGCTTAATAAATTTCCTGAGATAAAGAATAAAGTCTCATATTTGGTTGATTGGGATGATGACAATTGGATTTCTTCGATGAAAGATGCAGATATTCTACTTGCTTGGGACTTTCCAACAAATGATTTAGGTAAAATTGCACCAAATTTAAAATGGATTCACATTGTTTCAGCTGGTGTTAACCACCTATATCCATTTAATTGGATTAAAAAGGATTTAGTTTTAACGAATAGTAGTGGCATACACGCAAAAAAAGCAGGGGAATTTGGTTTGATGAGTATTTTGATGCTTCAAAATCATATGACAAAAATAGTTACCAATCAAAGAAAAAGTGATTTTGTAACTTTACTAAGCAACCCAATTGAAAATAAAAAAGTTTTGGTAGTTGGTACTGGATCATTAGGAGGATCAATGATTAAACATATCAGTTCATTAGGAGCAAATGTAATTGGTGTAAATAGAAGGGGAAGAAAAGTAGAAGGATGTTTAAAAGTTGTTACATTTGACAGAATTGATGAAGTTTTACCTGATGCTGATTTTCTTTATTTAGCTGTTCCAGAAACTAATGAAACGAAAGGATTAATAAATAAGAAAAGATTGGATGCTCTAAAAAATTCATGTGGAATTGTTAACATTGGACGTGCATCTGTAATGGATTATGAACATTTAATAATAAAACTTCAAAAAAATGAAATTTCTGGAGCAATTTTAGATGTTTTTTCAGAAGAGCCCATCAATAGAAATTCTAAATTATGGGATATTCCAAATTTAATAATTACACCTCATGTATCCTCTGATAGCAAAGGGAATTATATAGACATGGTCTTAGAAAAGTTTTTTAAAAATTTAAAATTGTTTATTAACAAAGAAGATTTGGATAATCAGGTAGACCCGTATTTAGGTTATTAATTTATTTTGAAAATTTATAACTATATATTGGATTATTTTTATTTATTAATATTTCAAGTTTTTGAATAAAAATAATTAGAATTAAAATTTTCAACACTCAATTGTCTAAAATTATTTTTTAGTAAGAATTCGTTAATAATTTCGAAATTTTTTTCAAATATCTCGATTTGAAGTATACAATTATTTTGGTTTATTATTTTTTTTAATCCTTTTAAAACATTTAACTCATGACCTTCTACATCAATTTTTAATATTAAATTTGAATTTTTTATATCTAACAATTCATCAGCGATTTTAAAATTAGCATCATAAATTTTTACATCATCATATTTTTTTCCATCGTGAATAGTTGATCCTCCAGTTTGAGTGTAGCCATATTTAACCTTAGATCTCATTCTTTCCGTAGAATTTTTATCTGATAAGCCAAAATTGTGTAAGGTTATCCTTTTTGAAAAATTTTGATTTGCATCTAAGGTTTTTTTAAACTTAAAATATGCTTCATCATTTGGTTCAAATGCTATTATTTTAATATTTTCATAAAACTCTGCAAATTTTATCGAATAGTAACCATTATTTGCACCTATATCAAAAAAATAAACTACATCGAAGTTTTTTGATAATTCTTTAAGTGTAGAGATTTCATTATGTTCATATTTTTGACTGATAATAATTTTTCTATCTATTGGATCTAAAAAATCTAGAAACATAATATTGTTTCCAACATTGAAATATCCTCTATTTTTTTTAAAAAGTTTTAAAATTTTTAATGTAATTAGAGATATATAACGACTAAAGTTTGAAAGTTTAATTAAAAATTTTAAAAAATTATTCATTATAAAATTTTATAATTAAATACTAGTTTTGTAACAAAAATTTATTATTTATTATTACTTTGATTATTCACTCGTATTGGTTCATCAATTGGTTCTGTTGCAGGATTTAACTCTAGGCCAATTGGCGTAATTGTAGTCGGTAAAGGAGTAAACTGAGAGTCTGGGTTTTCAACAACTTCTCTAACCTTCATTCTGTAAATACCATAAGCACCTATCAAAATATGGAATATGATTAAAAAAATAAAATAGCCATTTTCTCCAATTAGATCCATAAATAAAGAACATAGAAATGGTCCACTCATCGCTCCCATACCAAAAGCAAATTGCAAACCAGCGCCAGCAGAAACAAACTTTTCTTTAGCTACAAAATCATTTGTATGCGCAAATATCAAAGCAAACATTGGAAGACTGAAGAAAGCATATAAACCTGTAAATATATAAAACCAAAATTTTGAACTTGCCAATCCATCAGGTAAATGCATTGTTCCAACAGAAAAAATCGCACATAGCGCAAAAAAAGCTGCAGCAAAAGTAGAATAAACAGTTACCGTTCTTCTATCATATATGTCAGATAGTTTTCCAATTGGCCACTGTGAGATAGCACCAGAAATTGCAACCAGAAAAGTTACAAAAGATATTTCAAATATACTAAAATTCATTGCTGCAGCATATACTGCAATTAATGCAAACATTGCTGAATGACAAACACCACATAAAATAGCACCTACCATACCAAAAGGGGAGGCTTCATAAAGTTCCTTAATTTTCATTCCAATAATTTTTTTAAATTTTGGGGCTTTCTTTTTTGTGAGTAGAATTGGAACAAGTGAACAAGACATAAATAACGAAACTAGAATAAATGGTTCGAAATTTTCTGGTCTACTAAAATTTAAAAAAAACATTCCTATTGCCATAGAGCCAAAGAGTACAATCATATAAATTGATAGAACACTTCCTCTGTTTTTGTTACTTGCTCTATCGTTCAACCAACTTTCTGCAATTGTATAAAGACAAACCATTGAAAATCCTGAAATAACTCTAAGCAAAAACCAAGTAAATGGATTTATGATAATTGAATGGACTAATACTACTATTGATGCAATTGATGCAAATGCTGCAAACACTCTTATATGACCTACTCTTGAAACAAGGATGGGGACTGTTCGCGCACCAATAAAGTATCCAACAAAATATCCCGTTAACATAAACCCTGTAGCTGTTATACTAAAACTCTCATGTACAGCTCTTACTCCAAGTAAAGAAACTTGAAAACCGTGAGCCAACATAATTAGCCCCATTCCAGTAAAAAGTGCCCATGAGTTTTTTAATATCTTTTCCATAATTTCGCTATCTATGGATGATTTAATATTAAATCAAGAAATTAATTATTAATATTTTGACGTTCTCTTAGTTTTAAAAATGAGTGTATGCCTATAGTTGTTATAATTATAATCCCCCCAATAATGGTCTCTAAAGTTGGTTGCTCTTTAATAACCAACCAAACCCAAATTGGGCCAATTATAGTCTCAAGCAAGAAAAATAAATTCACTTCCTCAGCTGGAATAAATCTAGGTGCAATTGTTACTAAAACAAATGGAAGAGCTACACAAACTATGCACATCAAAGGTATATAAATCTGATCAGATCCGATTAAATTGAAGTTTTCTACAAAAAAGAAGGCAAAAACTGCAACTCCTAACTTTCCCATGACAGCGGACGGCAAGAGATCTCTATCTTTGGCATATCTTATAAGCACAGCATTGACTGCTAAGCCAGCAGCCGTAACAAATCCCATAATATTTCCAAAGAGGTTCCCAATTTTTATCGAGTCATAGAATATAAATAAAACAGCAAAAAATGTAATAAAAATAGCTATCCAAGTTCCTTTATCTGGTATTTCTTTTAAAAAGATAGCTCCTAAAATTGCAGATAGCATTGGTGCTAATGCAATCATGATCAATGTATTAGCTACATTTGTATTTTGAATAGATATTATAAAAGTAATATTACATATTGAAAAGCTGATAGCATAAAATATGCCAACAATACCAACTTTTAAAAATGCGTTTATGAATTTTTTTCTATAAAATAATAATAATCCAATAAAAACCACTAAAAAAGGGATTATACCTCTATAAAAAAGCATTCCCCAAGTTTCAATATTAGAAAGTCTAATTAAAAGTGAGTCAGGTGTTATGAACATTACAGCTACGAAAGCTAGTAATGATCCTTTTTTTTGATCAGATAATTTATTCAAGCTTTTAAACCTTTCCAAAATGTCTTGGCAAGATTTATTTTAGATAGGTCGAAGTATGTTTTTAATCCAGTAGGGGAGGTAACATTAATATCTCCATTTAACTGTTGATCTATAAAGTCTATTCCTGCAAAATAAATATTATCTTTCTTTAATCTTTTACCAATAATTTTTGAAATCCCAATTTCTTTTTTGGTAAGGCTAGTTAGTTTTGGTACAGCGCCTTTGCTCATATTGCTTAAATAAGAACCTTTTTTAGGAACTCGTGAGATTGCACCACATACTTTCCCGTTTATTATAAAAACTCTTTTATCACCTTTAGATATATTTTTTAAGAATTTTTGAAACATTGAATGTCCATTTTTTCTTAAAAAATTTGTAATTAATTTTTTATTAAACTTATTCTTAATAAGATGAATTTGATTCCCCCCATATCCATTTATTGGTTTCATAATAATTTTTTTGTTTTTATTAAAAAATTTTCTAATTTCATTAATATCATTTGTAAATATTGTATCTGGCATATACTTTACAAAATTTTTTGAATATAGTTTTTCAGATACATTTCTAATTGCAGTTGGATTATTTATCACTTTTGTTTTTTTTAAATCATCTAAAATTAGAGTGGTAATTAAATACTCTGAATTGAAAGGTGGGTCTTGTCTAATTAAAATAAATTTAATCTTTTCAATATCTATTTTTTGTTTTTTATAAACTTTGTAAAATGATTTACTTTTATAGCTTAATTTTATAAATGCTCCACTCACTAATATTTTATTGTTGATAATAGATAGGTCTGAAGGAGTATAATAAAATATTTTATATCCTAAATTTTGAGCTTCATGAGCTAAAAATATTGATGTATCTGTAGATATATTTATTTTATCTAACTTATCGCCTTGAATTCCTATTAATTTACTTGTCATATAAATCTTCTAAATTTTGAAATTTAGAGAATTTATTTATAACATGACTTGCAACTGTTTCTTTATTATTGACAACTTTATTAAGGTGTTTCAGGTATTTACCCTCATTAGAACCACTTTTTCCTGTAAAATCTCGTCTTTCTAAACCCTTTTCAGCAATTTTTAATAAATTTGAAATCCAAAAAAGCATATCTTTACCCATTAAACGTGTATTTAAACCTTTGCTTGGGGCTTCTTTATAAGCATTTAAGATATCTATTTTTTTCCAACCTGAAATAAATTCCAAAGCTTCATCTAAATTACCATATAAAAGCCCAGTGAAAAAAGCTGGGCCAGCACATATACAATCCCAGCCACATGTATCCATAGATCTTAGTTCTATGTATTGCTTTAATCTATTTTCAGTAAATATTGTGCTTAAATGTAAACCCAGATCATCAATATTTGGTAAAGAATTATTTATTTTTTTTATATTTCCAGTCATATAATCGGAAAATTTATAATTATCTCCTGACAAATATCTATTGTCTTTTTTTAATAATAATATTGGATAATTTATTACAAAATCTGCGTATTTCTCAAAGTCAACATTTTCTAAAAATAGTTCAGGAAGACCACCTCTGGATGTATCTTGCCATACTTTTGAGCGATATGATAAATATTTGCTATCTTTTTTTTCCACAATAGATGAATTAGCAAAAAGTGATATACTTAGAGGCACTAAATAATTTGCAAGTTTAAATTTTTTTGTAAAATCTATTTCAGAAATATAATCTAAATTTAATTGTGTGCCCGAAGTTCTGTACATCATATCCAAACTAAGAGATCCACCTTTGGGCATATCTTTTGTCATCACTTCATATCTTCTTTTTGGATTGTTTGGTACTTCGGATAATCTAGAAATTGGGTCAAATCCGGCACTAACTATTTTTAAATCTAACTTTTCTACAACTTGTTTAAGTTCGAATAAATAATTATTTGCCTCAGAGCAAACTTCGTGAATATTATTTAGTTGTGCACCCGCCAGTTCAATTTGATTTCCTGGTTCCAAGGTTATGCTTTTGCCCTCTTTATTTAATGCAATTACATTATTTTCCTCAAAGTGTGGCTTCCATCCGAATTCATATAAAATTTTAAAAATCTCTTTGATGGTAGAATAATTTATTCTTTTATTATTTTTTTTATAAAAAAGAAATTTTTCATGCTCAACACCAATTTTTATATTATTTGAGTTCTTAATTCCTGATTTAAAAAATTCAATTATATTTTCTTTATTCATATTGTAGACTTAAATATTCTTCTTAAGATATTCAACAACCTCACTTATACTAGATAATTTATTAGAACAAGTTTGGTTTTTGCAAATAATAACACTAGGTTTTACATAGTTATTTAATTGATAAATGAATGTTGCAACACCTAAATATTCCTTTTGTAAAAAAATCTTCATTTCTTTTATTGACTCCGCTCTACCATTAAATGTGAATGATAAGCTATTTTCACACATATCAAGAGTTTTTATAAAACTGAACATCTGTGAATAATATGAGTTTATAACCTGATGAAATGATTTTTTTAGTATCTCATTCCTTTCAGACCATATTTTATCATTTGTGATTGAATACAATTTATTAGAAATCAACAAATAAACGCTATTACCATTTGGAATATTACTATCATTTAAGTCTAATGGACTCGCAAATAAATCGTTATCTTTAATAATATTTTTCTGAAACAACTGTGTTTCTTTATTAAAAAATAATTCCCATGTATCATTCATAATCTTAATTGATTTTTCTAATGCACTTTTGTCTGCATCGGTCTCATAAAGAGTTACCATCAATAAGGCATAATATACATAGTCCTCGAGAAAAGTTTCTATTTCATTATTTTCATAACAGTGAATAATTTTTTGAGATAATTTTTTATTTAATACTTCAATTGTCTCGATTGTCTTGATTTTTAAATCCTCATCATTCAAATTAACTGAAGTTTTTAAAAGAACATGCAGCATATAAGCATTTAAATCTGTTTGTGATTTGTCGTCAAAAAATGGTTTTATTCTTTTCTTTCTTTCATCAAGCAATTTATTTTTAATTTCATGAATTTTGCTGAGATCATTTTCCGAACCAGGTTTTTTTTCAACTAGGATATTGTTACCTTCGAAATTACCACCTTCTGATATTTTATATGTATTTTCTAACGTTTTTAAATCATCTTTTAAAACATTTTTAAGTTCCTGGTACGACCAGACATAATATTTACCTTCAACACCCTCGCTGTCAGCATCATATGCTGAACCATATAATTTTTCATTGTTTTTAAAATCATTGTTAAAATAATGAATGGTTTGCAAAAGTTTATCTTTAAAATAATTATTTTTTGTACTTTGATAAAATTTAGTCAAAAGATCTATAAACTGAATATTATCATAAAGCATTTTCTCGAAATGGGGAATTATCCATTTTTCATCTACAGCATACCTTGAAATTCCCCCACCAAGATGATCATAAATTCCTTTTGAGCATAGGTTGGTGAGCAAAGTTTCAACAGGTTTAAAATAATTGATATTTTTAGTTTTTAAATAAAAATAAAACATTGCATCAAATAAATAAAATTGTGGAAACTTTGGAGCTCCTTTAAAGCTGCCGTTACTTTCATCTAAATAATTGATAATTTTTTCAACAAATGGCTCCAGAGGTTGGCTTAAAACCGCAGATCTTTGATTAATTTTTGAAAAAATGTCTTTTACTTGAGGGGCTTGAGCTAAGATTTTTTCTCTATTCTCTTTATAAACATTGTGAACATTATTTAATACTTTCTTAAAGTCTGGTCTTCCTTGAATTTCCTTTGGTGGGAAATATGTTCCACCTGTAAAAGGCACACCATTTTCATCTAAAAACATTGATAATGGCCATCCTCCCTGAGCACCAGTTAATATTGATAAGCTTTTTTGAAAAACATAATCTAAATCTGGCCTTTCTTCTCTATCAACTTTAATATTTATAAATTTTTCATTCATAAGTTTGGCAGTTTCCTCATTTTCAAAGCTTTCATGTGCCATAACATGGCACCAATGACAGCTAGCGTATCCAACGCTTAAAAATATTGGCTTTTTTTCCTTTTTTGCCTTTTTTAGAGTTTCTTTATTCCATGGAAACCAATCAACAGGATTATTTTTATGTTGTTGAAGGTAAGGGCTTTTCTCGTTTTTTAAAATATTAGACAATTTAGTGATGATAGAAAGGTTTTCTCGCAAAAATATTTCTAACCATTGGCTCAAAATCTTTTAAAGTCATTGATTTATAATTTGGATCGAATGAGGCTTGGTCATAATTTTCACAAAAATCTATTGTTGCTTGATAATGTTCTGAATCTCTATATTTTTCTCTAGCATTTTTATCTCCACCTAAATGTTCAGCAGAATAATAAGTTTGAAATAAACCATGGTGCAAAATAATCCAGTAAGTTTTTTCTGAGACATATGGTTTAATTACTGATGCTGCATATTGAGAATGATTCATTGGAGCTAACTCGTCTCCAAGATCATGTAATAACGTAGCTACCACCATTTCCTCGTTTTCTCCATTTTTATATGCCCTTGTTGCTGCTTGCAAAGCATGCTCAAGTCTAGTTACTTGGTAACCCTCAAGCGTAGTTGTTTGTGATGCTAAATACTTTAAAACTCTATCTGCAGTTTTTCTCTCATACTGACTTTCTAACTTTTCTAAAAGCTGATAGTCATCTTTTGTACCATTTTTCATTTCAGTAAAACTTACTTTTTTCATATTAATTATTTGAGGCAGTGCTCAGTAATGAAAGTTGCGTTACTTTATCCTCACCAAGTTCGTCAATTATTTTTACAGGATATTCACCTGTAAAGTGGTGATCTGTCAACTGTGGGTAGTTATTATTTCTTTTATCAAAACCCATTCCTAAATATAAGCCGTTTAAGCTTAAAAATTTAAGAGATTTTGCTTTAATAAATTCACAAATTTCATCTGTAGATTTATTCGCAGCCATCAGTTCTTTTTTAGTAGGAGTATCCACACCATAAAAATCAGGAAACTTAATTTCTGGGCTTGCTATTCTTACATGAACTTCTTTTGCACCAGCATCATAAAGCATTTTAACTATTTTTGATGATGTTGTTCCTCTCACAAGAGAATCATCTACCAAAATTATCTTTTTATTTTTAATTACCGAGATGTTTGGGTTTAATTTCAATTTAACTCCAAGGCTCCTAATTTGTTGTGAAGGCTCAATAAAAGTTCTACCTACATAATGGTTTCTAATCAAACCTAAATCAAATTTTAATTTTTTTTCTTCGGCATATCCTAATGCTGCAGCATTTCCTGAATCTGGAACTGGCACAACTAAATCTGCTTTAATATTATCTTCTTTCGCTAATTGCGCACCAAAATTTTTTCTATATTCATAAGCAGTTTTACCATTTAAAATACTATCTGGTCTTGAAAAATATATATATTCAAAAACGCAAGGTCTAATTTTTTTTGGAGGAAATGGTTTAACACTTTTTAATTCATCATTTTCAATATAAACAATCTCACCATTCTCTACCTCTCTTACAAATTTAGCTCCAATAATATCAAAAGCACATGTTTCAGATGCAATAACATAGGAATTTTTAAGTTTACCAATCACCAGTGGTCTTATCCCATAAGGATCTCTAACACCAATAAGTGTATTTTGTGTCATCATTACAAGTGCATAGCCGCCCTGAATTTGAAATATAGCATCAATAATTTTATCAATAGTTTTAACTCTTTTTGATTTAGCTATTAATTGAACAATGGTCTCTGTATCAGACGTTGTATAAAAAATGGCTCCTTCTTGAACTAATTTATTTCTTAATGTAATTGCATTTGTAAGATTACCGTTATGTGCAACTCCTATACCGCCTGCATTTGTATCAGCAAAAAAAGGTTGAACATTTCTTAAAGCTGTTCCACCAGTTGTTGAGTAACGATTATGGCCTATTGCATGTTTTCCTGGAAGTTTTTTTATAACTTTTTCATCATTAAAGTTATCTCCAACTAAACCAAATCTTTTTTCTGAGTGATATTTTTCACCGTCGTATGAAACAATACCACAACCCTCTTGTCCTCTGTGTTGAAGAGCATGAAGACCTAACGCAGTTAGAGTAGATGCATCATTAGAATTACTTATGCCAAAAACGGCACACTCTTCTTTAATTTTAGGGTCATATATCTTGAACTTTTTCTTTAGTTTCTTCATAATCTTTTTTGTCAGGAAATTCTTTTATAAGATAGTTACTACCTTTTTCAACCCATGCATATGTAAAAGCATCATCTAAGTTAATTGGCCATTTTTTATGATTATAGACTATATTTATAGTTGTATATATACATACCACTATAATGTAAGCTCTTATAAAGCCAAAAAAGAAACCAAAGATTCTATCTAAATTACCCAGAACAGAGTATGTGATTGCTCTATTTATTCCTTTGTTAATTAATAAAATTAAGAAAATAATTATTACATATAATCCTATGCCAACAACGAGATCAAGAACATATTCACTATCAATAATATCTTTTAAATATGGTTTTGCTTTTGGAAATAAAAAAAGAGTAACTACATAGGCTAAAAGCCACTTAGAGGCTGACAAAACACTCAACACAAAACCCTTTTTTGAACATTTCACTAATGAGAGAATCGTAAATACTAAATAAACAATATCAAATGTATATAAATCACTGAATATATCTTTAATTGTCTCGGTCACTTATTTTATTTTGAAAGGTTTAAATATCAAAAGAAGAGATGGTAACAATGTTAAGACAGATATCATTGCTAACAACATTGCAATTCCAGTAAAGACACCAAAATAAATTGTGGGGATAAAGTTAGATAAGATTAAAATAGAAAAACCAAATATAATTGTAATTGATGTGTTGAGAATTGCTATTCCAACCGTTGAATGACAATATTTTATAGTTTTATCGTAATCTTTAAAATTAGCCAATTCTTCTCTAAATCGATAAATATAATGAATACTATTATCTACTGCTATTCCAATTGTAATAGCAGCAATAGTTATAGTCATCATATCCAGGGGTATTCCCGCTAAACCTATTATCCCTAAAATAAAAAAAGCTGCAATAAAATTGGGGACAACACCTATAAGTGAAATTTTTATATTTCTAAAAAGAATTAAAAACATAATTAAAATTCCAATCATAACAAAACCTAAAGTTAATATTTGTGATTTAAACAAACTTTGTAGTAAATTATTAAATAATATTAAAACACCCCCAAGTTTAAATTCATCCTTTTTAATACCTAACTTGTTTTCTAAATCAAAATTAATTTTATTAATTAGTTCATTTCTTCTTAATCCATCTAAAGAGTCCTTTATTCTTAAACTTATTCTAGCTTCAGAATCTTCAATTGAAATATATGGATCAATAATCTCTTTTTTTATCAAGTCAGGTATCTTTGTATAAAGAACACCCATTTCCAATGTTCCAAGCGGTTTATTGTTATTTAATTTAGTTGCTACTTCAATAATTGAGGAAAAAGATAAAACTTTTCCAGTTGCTTCAATATTATCAAGATAATTATGAACCCTTCTTATTTTATCTATTTTATCTTTAGTAAACCAATATTTCTCATCATTTTCTTCTTCATCATCCCAGTCGTTTTCTTCATCTTTTTCCTCATCATTTGAGACTGGGAATTTCAAGATAACTTCTAAAGGAGTTGTCCCACCAAGTTTTTCATCAATCAATTTCATACCTTGGTATATTTCTGTTTTTTTATTAAAATAATTAATAAAACTATTTTCTACCTCTAATTTAGATATTCCAAAAATACTTAAAAATATAATGATTATAGTTAATCCAAATATATAATTTTTATTATAAAGGGCTAGATTTCCAAAATAATTTGTAATTTTAGAGTCTTCATTATCAGTTAAAGCAGTATTAGAGTTCTGCATTAAACTAAGTAATGTTGGAAGAAGTATGAATGTAGTTAAAAGAGATGTTGTTAATCCAAAAGTCATCATCCAGCCAAAATCTATTATGGGTTTTATTTCACTAAAAATTAAAGACATAAATGCACATATAGTTGTTATGACAGTATAAAAAATTGGCCATATCATTTTTCTTGTTGTTAAAATTAAAACTTCAAATTTCTTTTCATTTGGAAATTGTTTTATTAATTGCAAATATCTTGTACTCATGTGAATGTTCATTGCCATAGTTAAAATCAACATTAAGGCAATAAAGTTTGATGAAATCACTGTAACTTTCCACCCAACAAATCCTAGAAATCCAACCATTAATACAACAGAGAAGAAACAACTACTAAGTGGTATAATTATCCATATTAATTTTCTAAAAACGTACCAAAGTGTTAAAATAATAAATACCAATACCCCTATACCAAAAGTAACAATATCATTTTTTATAAAAGTCATCATATCGTCAGCGATCATAGGAATACCACCTAGATAAATTTCGTTGTTTTGATTGTATTTTTTTATTACATCTCTTATTTCTAAAATATTTTGATGCCTCTCTTTTTTGATTTTATCCTTTAGTATTTCTAAATCCTTTTTTGTCTTATTTTTAATTTCTTCATTATTTGGTTTTATGTAAACAATTATTCCACTTGTTTTGCCATCTTCACTAATAACAAAATTTCTAAATACAGGGCTATTTAAAATTTCATTGAAACCTCTTTCTTTATCTACGTTTTCACTTTTTAGTGTTTTAAAGTTTTGAATTCTATCAACTAAACTATCATCACTTGCATCTAGCAAAGGAATATCAAGTAGAGTAATTACATTGTGAACCCAATTTAAATTCTGTAAATCATTTCTTAGTTCAAAAAGATTTTTAATTGATTCTTCCGAAATCATTTTATTTTTTGGTGAGTAAGTAAGTACTAAAAATTCTTTAGCACCATATCGTTCATTAATTTCATTTAAATATTTTAAATCTGGGTCATTCTCTAATAATAATGTCTCGGAACTAGCATCTAATCTAAAATCTTTTGAATTGTAAAAGGCTAATAGTAATATGATTATAAGCAATGAGAAAATTAGCTTTGGTTTCTCTATAATATTTTTTTGATAAAAATTAGCTAACATTAGTTATTAGCTTTTATAATTTATATTATTTATTTTGAATATCTTTAAATTTGGTGAACATTTCCTCAAATTCAAGCATAATCGTACCAGTTGGTCCATGCCTTTGTTTAAGTATAAGAAGTTCAGCTAAATGAGAAATCTCATTCATTTTTGCCTGCCATTCTGCATGTTCTACAGTAGCAGGTCTTGGCTCTTTATTTTTTAAATAATATGACTCTCTGAAGACAAACATTACAACATCAGCATCTTGCTCAATTGATCCAGATTCTCTTAGATCTGAAAGCAAAGGTTTTTTATCATCCCTTTGTTCCACAGCTCTTGACAATTGGGAGAGCGCTAATACAGGAACTGATAATTCTTTTGCTAAAGCCTTAAGACCTTGGGTAATTTCAGAAATTTCTTGCACTCTACCATCTTTGAAGCTTGTTCCTTTCATTAATTGTATATAATCGATTACAATCATATCAAGACCGTGGATCCTTTTAATACGTCTTGCCCTATTACTTAGCGCTGCGATAGATATTGCTGGAGTTTCATCAATATACAAAGGTAGCTCAGCTATATTTTTTGAAGTTTCTATAAATTTATCAAATTGCTCCTCTGTGATTTTTCCCCGCCTGATATCATTAGACTTTATCCTTGATTGTTCAGCAAGTATTCTTGTTGATAATTGTTCTGAAGACATTTCTAAAGAAAAAAAAGCAATACAAGATTTTTCTCCTTTCTCTTGTATATTTTTAGCAGCATGAAAGGCTATATTAGTAGCTAAAGCAGTTTTTCCCATAGAGGGTCTTCCAGCAATAATAATTAAATCTGATTTGTGCATTCCTCCCAGTCTATCGTCTAGATCTTTTAGACCTGAAGGCACTCCCACAATTCCCTCTTCATTTTTGTAGGCATTAGAAGCCATTTCTATTGTTTGCTTCATGGCCTCATCAAATTTTATGACAGATGAATTAAAAGAACCTTTCTCTGCTAAATCAAATAAAGATTTTTCAAAATTCTGAATGATTTGCTGTCCATCATTATTCAGGTCATTTAATTTAGCAGCATCAATAATATTGTCAGAAATTTTAATTAACTCTCTTTTTACATATAAATCATAAATAAGTTTTGAGTATTCTATGCTTTGTCTTGATGAAGTAGAAAATTTTGTAATTTTTACTAGATACTCTGGGATATCAAGTTCATCCTTCTCATTCTCAAAATGGTTCTTGAGAGTAATTGGATTTGCCAACATTCCTTTATAAATTAAACTTTCTATAGCACTAAATATTTTCTGATGCATCGGATCATAAAAATTTTTACTTGAAATTAATATATTTATTTCGTCGAATATTTCATTGGACAGAAGTATTGACCCTATTACTGATTGTTCGGCCTCTATATTATTAGGAAGTTCATTTACTTTGCTTTTAACTATGTTTAAAGATTGAGACACTATCTAAAACTATAAAATAGAATTAAAATTTCAATTTTAAAATTTTTATGGGGAAAATTCTGTATAATTATTTTTCTTCTTGTTGAATGGTCTTAATTACAATCTGTGTTTGAACTTCTGGATGTAAATTTATTAGTACTTCAAAGTCACCTATAGATTTAATTTCTTTTGAAGGTTGTATTAAAGATGGATTTATTTTAACTTGATCAGATTGTTCTAAAACTTTTGAAATTTCAGTTGGTTTGACAGATCCATAAAGCTCATTATTTTCTGTGCTAAGCTTTTTAATTTCGTATTGTTTATTTTTTATTTTCTCATGAATTAATTTTGCCTCT
>CACAPU010000007.1 GCA_902534465.1 uncultured Pelagibacteraceae bacterium | reverse complement strand
TTTATCTATCATTCTTTTTCCATGTGTTCTAAGAACTTTACTATCAGCCCATCCTCCAGATAAAGCCTTAATCATTTTATTTGGGTCAGCTCCAGCCTTTTCACAGAGGGTAACAGCTTCAGCAACAGCACCAATAGCTAATCCAACAATAATTTGGTTTGCTAATTTAGAAACCTGGCCGCATCCTATTGGACCGACAAGAGTTGGGTTTCCCATTGATTTTAAAATATCTTTAACTGATTCAAAAACTATCTGTTCTCCCCCACTCATTATAGCAAGAGATGCTTCTTCAGCTCCAATCGTTCCACCTGAAACTGGAGCATCTAAGTAATTTATTTTTCGAGATTTTAAATTTTTTCCATGATTAACTGCTGTAGTTTGTTTTACAGAGCTCATATCAATTACAGTTGCATTAGGTTTTAAATTATTTAAAAATTCATCGCTCCCTATAACTTCATTGACGGCATCATCATTAGTTAACATTGTAATTACCACATGACTATCTTTAACAAGTTCACCTATTGAATTTGAAATTTCGGCACCAAAGTCTTTTAGTGGCTCAGCTTTATTTTTGGATCTATTAAATGCTTTAACTTTGTATCCAGCTTTTAGTATGTTTTTTGCCATTGGAAAGCCCATAAGGCCAGTACCAATAAAACCTATATATTGCATTATTTTCTAGGGACAAAATCGTGGAAGTTCTGCGTCATCGCTTCTGGAAAGAACATAACACAAGCCAAAACAATCAATTGAATTACTATAAATGGTGCAAAACCTCTGAAAATATCAGTTAGTGAAATGTGTGGTGGAGCAACTGATTTTAAATAGAATGCAGCAGGACCAAATGGTGGACTTAAAAATGAAACCTGCATATTTACACAGAATAGTATTCCAAACCATATAGGATCAAAACCTAGAGCTAGTACGATTGGTAAAAAAACTGGCATTGCTAATAGAACTATTCCAACCCAATCCATGAATGCACCCATTATTAAAAACATTATTTGCATCATAAAAATTAGATACATTGGCTTTAAATCGTAGGCTAAAATTGTTTCAGCAACATAAGTAGGTCCTCCTGCAAGAGAATAGGCTCCTGCTAAAACTGTAGCACCAAAAGTAATTGTTAATATAGTTCCTGAAGCTTTAAAGGTTCTAACAAGTGCATCTTTAAACAAAAACCATGTTAACTCTTTTCTGGCAGCTATTATAATTAGTGTTGCAATTACACCCATACCAGCTGCCTCTGTAATACCAGTCATACCAGAATAAATTGATCCCAAAACAATTATTACAATACCAATAGGTGGTAAAAGACCAGGAAGATATGACATCTTTTCTTTTAAAGTTAAAGCTGGCTCATCACTTAGTGGTGCAAGATGAGGTTGTATTCTTGTTCGAATAAGAATGTATGTAATTATTAAACCGGATATCATTAGACCAGGAACGATTGCTTCTTGGAACAACATGGTAATTGAAGTTTCTGTTGTTAGTCCATAAATAATTAAAACAATAGATGGAGGGATCATTGTTCCTAGAGAACCTGATGCACAAATAATACCAATCGACATATCTTGATCATATTTTAATCTCAACATCTGAGGTAGTGCAATCAGCCCCAATAAAACTATCTCTCCTCCGATAATTCCACTCATCGCTGCCATGATTGTTGCCATAATTGCTGTTACTACACCTACTCCACCTCTAGTTTTTCTTAACCAAGCATTTAACGCATCATACAAGTCTCTTGCAATATTCGAGCGTTCAAGTAAGGAGGCCATGAATATAAATAATGGTACCGATAAGAATGAGTAAGTTACAACAAGAGAATAATATCTTGAAAGCAAAATTCCTAAAGCATGTTCACCTATATATAAAAATACAAGCACTGCTCCCATAAAACCAGAAGCAAAACCCATAGGTACACCTATTGATATCAATGCTAATAATCCTACTATTAGTATTATCGAGAGTGTCCCTATCTCAAATTCCATTTTATTTTAAATCTTTAGCAGGTTGGTACTGTTTTTCTTTAGGATTTTTCCAATCAATAATTAAATTATTTATTGATTGCAGAGCTATAAGAAATATACAAATAAGTGTCAGTGGCTTCATAGTTGCAGGAATTGGTGGATCCCAATAAGTAGCAAATCTCTCCCAATTTATAAATGATCTATATGCATCTTCCATTCCTCCATAAATTACAGCTGCTGCAAAAGTAACAATAATAACAGTACTAATTAGATCAAAAATACGCTGAGTTGGCCTGCTTACATAGTCGTATAACAAGACAATTCTGATATGACTTCTAAGTCTTGTGGCATATATTCCACCAACTAAATAACAGACACCTGCCAACCATAAACATAATTCATTAGCCCATAATGTTGGTTTAAATAGTACATACCTCATAAAAATTTCATACATCATTACGATTACTATTACAGGGATTAAATATTTAATTGTGTGGCTTAAAAATAATGAAATTCTATCAATCCAATTTATTGGAAAATCATCTTTACTTGCAACTTTTTCATTTTGCTCTTGTAATTGCTTGTCTTGTAATTCTTTATCACTCATTGGCAAAAAAAATTTAAAATTTATAAGAAGGGCCTATTTAAGGCCCTTCTATATTTTGTTAAGTGCTTTTTATTATAGGATACCGTTTGCTTTCATGTAAGCTTTATGAATCTCTATAAGGGCAGCAGCTTCTGGAGACTTTTTCTTCCATTCTTCCCAAGCACCAAGTGCAGCTTGTCTGAATTTAAGTCTGTCTTCTCTAGACCAGTCGTGAAGAGTAACGCCCATTTCTTGTAAAGCTTTTACAGCTTCAGCATTTTTTCTTTCAACTAAGCTAGTGATAGTTCTACCACAGATTTCGATTGCAGCTAACATAGCACCTTTTTCATGAGGTTTTAATTTGTTCCATACTTTTGTGTTACAAGCTAAGTGGTCAGCTGGCATAGAATGGAAACCTGGATAAGTAGCATATTTATTTTGCTCATAGTGTCCGCCAGCATAGTTTGTTGCTAATGATGAATAGTCAGCACCATCGATCAAACCAGTTTGTAAAGCAGTTGGAACTTCACCAAAGTCCATAACAATTGGCTTAGCACCTAATGCTGTAAAGATCATACTTTCCATTCCTGGAGGTGATCTAAATTTAAAGTCTTTAAGTGAAGCAACATCTGGAATTGGTCTGCTAGATATTAAAGACTCATGTCCTGGTATCCACCAACCAATTAATGTCATTCCATATTTATTGTAAAGTGCATCAACAGCTTCTTGAGCTCCTGGGAAATTCAAGAATTCATATTGTTGATATGGGTTATCGTATCCACCCATTACATCACCTGCGAATTGGAAAGCTGCATTTTTACCAGTTTGGTAACCAGCTCCTGTCATATCACAGTCAATAATTCCAGTTTGTGCTGAGTTAAACACCTCGGCAGACTTACCTGTTACAGATGACGAGTAGAACATTTGTACTTTTAAGCTTCCACCAGAAAACTTTTCTACGTTCTTAGCGAATTGCGCTGCAACTTCACCATTCGGTGAGCTTGCTGTGAAGTGAGTTTCTATTTTAAGAGTTTTTGCGTGAGCAGAACCAAATAAAGCAATAGATACTACAGCAATAGCAGCTATTAGTTTTGATATTAATTTTAACATTATTTCCTCTCAGTTATGTTATTAGTTAAATTTAAACACAAAGAGAAAAGGATTTCAAATAAAAGAGAGAATTTATATATTTATATTATTCATAATATTGAATTGTACAACTTTTAGTCGAATTTTAAACCACCTCTGAAAGCAATGGTTTATTTGAAAAAAAACACTTCAAATTATTAACTGCTAGCATGCTCATAGCTAATCGAGTTTCATGTGTCGCACTACCAACATGAGGTAAGACAAAACAATTATCTAATTCTAAATATCTTTTATCTAGATTTGGTTCATTATTAAATACATCAAGTCCAGCAGCATAAATTTTTTTGTTTTTCAAAGCTTCTATTAATGCATCATCGTCTACGGTTGAGCCTCTTGATGTATTTATAAACACTGAATGTTTTGGAAATAATTTCAATGTTTCTGAACTAATTATATTTTTGGTTTCAGGAGTAGCAGGTGTATGTAAACTTATATAATCACAATTAGGTAGCATAGATTTTAAATCTGAATAATAGGTAGAATCTTTTTCAAAATCTTTGGGTAATTTGTTTCTATTGAAATAAATTACTTTCATTTTAAAAGCTCTTGCTCTCTCAGCTACAATCTGACCAATTCTTCCCATTCCTATTATGCCTAAAGTTTTTCCTGTAATTTCATTACCTACCATTAATTTCGTAATATCAGGTTTATGATCTTTCCAAGTATTTGATTTAACTAAATTATAAGCCTCTCCAATTCTTCTTGAGGATGCTAAAATTAAAAGAATAGTTATTTCTGCTACGGCATCGTTTAAAACATTCGGCGTGTTCGATACTTTTATGTTTTTTTCTTTAGCTGATTGGGTATGTATGTTGTCGTACCCAACTCCAACATGACCAATTATTTTTAACCTACCTGTCAAATTATCAAAAAAATTCTTATCTAATTTATCAAAACTTGTTGAAATTAATCCATCATAATTATTTGCAAGTTTAATTAATTCTTCGTACGAATAGGGTTTGTCCTCCAAATTTAAAGTAACATCAAATTCTTGTTTTAATATCTCCTCTGCTCCGTCAGAGATTTTTCTAGAAACTAGTATTTTTGGTTTCATCTAATGGGAGTTTCTTAAAATACCCTTAGTTTTAGTAATATCTAAATATTGATCTCTTGACATTATACATGCTCCATCTTCGAGCTGACCAACATTTGATCTAGAAATTTCTTGCCAAGGAGTTTGATTAGTAAGTTTTTTTATTTTTTTCTTTTTTCTTCTTTTTGTAAATTCTAATTTTGTTATTTGAAGGTCTACTCTTCTTTTATTTAAATCTATTGTCATTTTATCACCAGTCTTAACAATTGCTAAATCTCCACCTACTGCAGATTCTGGTGATACATGAAGTATTGATGGACTTTCTGAGGTACCGCTCTGCCTACCATCACCAAGGGTTGGTAAAGCATTTATGCCCTTTTTTAATAATCTATCTGGTGGTTGCATGTTCACCACCTCAGCAGACCCTGGATATCCAACAGGTCCACATCCTCTTATTATTAAGATTGAATTTTCGTCAATCTTTAACTTTTTGCTATTTATTCTTTTATGATAATCTTCAGGACCTTCAAAAACTACAGCTTCACCTTTAAAGACATTTGGATGTTTAGGATTTGACAAATATCTTTCCCTAAATTCTTTGCTAATAACTGAAGTTTTCATGATTGCTGATGAAAAGAAATTACCTTTCATAACTAAAAAACCAGCCTTATCAGTTAAATTATCTTTGAAAGTTTTTATTACATCTCTATCGACATTGATTTTTTTTCTTAAGTTTTGAGCAACTGTTTTTCCTGTTACAGTTATTAAGTTTTGGTGGATTTTTTTATGCTTCATTAATTCTTTCATGATTGCAGGTATACCGCCTGCTCTGTAAAAACCTTCCATTAAATGCTCTCCAGCAGGTTGGCAGTTTGCCAATAAAGGAATTTTATGTCCTAATTTTTGCCAATTATATAAATCAAATTTTACACCCATGTGTTTCGCAATTGCAATTAGATGAGTAGTACAATTACTTGATGCACCTATAGCACTAGCAACTACAACTGCATTTTCAAAGGCTTTCTTTGTCATTATTTTGGAAGGTGTAAGATCTTCATGGACCATATTTACAATTCTCGATCCTGTCTCAAAAGAAATTTGTTCTCTTTCTCGATAAGGTGCTGGTATCACAGCACATCCGGGTAAAGACATTCCCAATGCTTCCGCCACTGAATTCATTGATGAAGCAGTTCCCATTGTATTACAATGGCCAGGACTTGGTGAAGATGCAGCTGCCATATCCATAAATTCCT
Organism: uncultured Pelagibacteraceae bacterium; assembly: GCA_902534465.1. Classification (GTDB taxonomy): domain Bacteria; phylum Pseudomonadota; class Alphaproteobacteria; order Pelagibacterales; family Pelagibacteraceae; genus Pelagibacter. The sequence goes on along the minus strand of CACAPU010000007.1, from coordinate 39,429 downwards.
CGTAATTAATTTCTCCTTTAGCATGTAATCTTCTCGCTTCCCAAATAATGGTTCCTGCTCCAGCTTTCTTACCCTTATAATTTCCATCCAGCATTGGGCCACCAGATAAAACAATTGCAGGAATATTTACTGTAGCAGCGGCCATTAAAGCTGCTGGAGTAGTTTTATCACAACCAGTTGTAAGTATTACTCCATCGATTGGATATCCGTAAAGAACCTCGACCAATGATAAATAAGATAAATTTCGATCCAACATTGCAGTTGGTTTTTTTCCAGTTTCTTGGATTGGGTGAGTAGGAAATTCCATGGGAATACCGCCTGCTCTTCTAATTCCATCTTTAATTCTTTTGCTTAAAGATAAAAAATGTCTATTGCATGGTGACAAATCACTACCTGACTGTGCAATACCTATTATTGGATTGCCTGATTGAAGCTCTTCTCTTGTAAGTCCGTAATTTAGATATCTTTCTAAATACATGGCTGTCATACCTGGGTCTTTAGGATCATCAAACCATTGTTTGCTTCTTAAATTCTTTTTTTTCATCAAATTATAAATATTTTATTTAAATTAAATTAATTTATAATGTTTTATAAAACTTATATTAAAAAATGAATAGTCTAATTGTTCTAAATAAAAATGACAATGTTGGTGTAAGTCAATTCATTATGCCCGAAAAAACAAAAATTAATGGACAAGATATTAGCACTATTGATCCAATACCTTTTGGACATAAAGTTTGTTTAAAACCAATAAAAAAAGGTGATCCAATAATCAAATATGACCAAATAATTGGATTTGCCTCTAAAAATATAAGTGCAGGCGAGCATGTTCACACGCATAATTTAGAATTCAAAGAATTTGAAAGAGCATTTAAAGTAAATAATAAAAAAACAATTGTTGATGAAAATGCAGATACTTTTTTCAGTGGAATTTTGAGAGAAAATGGCCAAGTTGCTACAAGAAACTATATAGGAATTGTAAGCACAGTTAATTGTTCAGCAACTGTAACAAAGATGATTGTTGAAAAGATAAAATATTCAAACATTTTAAATGATTACCCTAATATAGATGGAATCGTTCCAATTACGCATTCTACTGGATGCGGCATGAATACAGTTAGTGAAGGAATGCAAATGTTTCAAAGAACAATTGATGGTTTTAAAAATCATCCAAATTTTTCACATGTTTTTGTGATTGGATTAGGTTGCGAATGCGCACAAGTAAGTTTATTTGATGAGTCTGTCAAAAAACATAACAGGATACATTTTTTAACAATTCAGGATGAAGGTGGCACAAAAAAAATTGTAGAGAAAGTCTTATCTCAAATTAAAAATCTGTTATCAGAGGCTAATGATATTAAAAGAACTCCAGAGTCAGTGAGTCATTTAACTTTAGCTCTTCAATGTGGTGGCTCAGATGGATATTCGGGTATAACTGCAAATCCAGCTTTGGGTGTAGCAGCTGATATGTTGGTAAAAAAAGGGGGAAGTTCTATATTATCAGAAACTCCAGAGATTTATGGTGCAGAACATCTTTTAATCAATAGAGCAAACAGCCAAGAAACAGCAGATAAACTTATGAAAAGATTAGAATGGTGGAAGCATTATACTTCAATAAACAATAGTACAATGGACAACAATCCTGCACCAGGAAATAAAAGAGGTGGCTTAACTACAATTTTAGAAAAATCTCTTGGTGCTGTTGCAAAGGGCGGTAAATCAATTTTAGAAGATGTATTAGAATATGCAGAGCCATTGAAAAATAAAGGCTTTAATTTTATGGACTCCCCTGGATATGATCCAGTTTCTGTGACAGGTCAAGTTGCTTCCGGTGCAAATGTTATATGTTTTACCACAGGTAGAGGTTCTTGCTTTGGATGTAAACCAGTACCAAGTTTAAAATTGTCAACCAATTCTGCAATGTATGAAAAAATGGAAGAAGATATGGATATTAATTGTGGAACAATAGCTGAAGGAAAAGAAGATATTGAAAAAGTTGGAAGTAAGATATTTGATCTTGTTGTAAATACGGCTTCAGGAAATAAATCAAAAAGTGAAATTAATGGCTACGGTGATGAGGAATTTAATCCTTGGCAAGTTGGCGTTGTAATGTAGCTTTTGATTGATTAATAAAAACCTCCCATGTCTAAAAATCCAAAAGCTTCCTTGTTTAAAGTAGTTTTTCTATCTGCTTCAGGTTTTTTTTTATTTGTATGCATGGACTCTACAGCAAAATATTTAGGAAGTGTTATGCCTGTGACTCAAGCAGTATGGGGCAGATTTTTTTTCCATTTTATTGCACTTTGTGTTTATTTTTTACTATTTAAGCCAAAATTAAATTTAACAAGAAACTTTAAAATTCAAATTGTTAGATCTTTATTAATGGTGACGGCAACATTCTTTATGTTTAACTCATTACAAAGATTTGATTTAGTTGATATATACGTTGTTTTTTTTAGCGCACCATTAATTGTTTCATTATTATCAGCATACTTTTTAAAAGATATTTTATCTCCCAAAGGTATAATTTTAATGCTGTTAAGTTTTGGGTCAATTGTTTACGCTTTAGGTCCTAGTATGAAAATATTATCACCTGAGCTAATCTTTCCAATAGTTCCTCCATTATGTTGGGCGCTTTATCAATTCTTTACCAAACTTATTTCTGGGAACAATGAACCTTTTTCAGCAGTTTTTTATACCGCTGTTACTGGTGCATTAATTTTTACTATTTATATTTCTCTTAATTGGACACCAATTGAGAATAATTTTTATTGGATAGGATTAGTAGCAATGGGTATTTTTGGTTTCATAAGTCACTTTATAATTATTTATGCAATTCAATTATCAAATTTATCTTTTGTAACTAACTTTCAATATTCACAGTTATTATGGTCAACCATAATTAATTTTTTAATTTTTGGTGTACCTGCAGATATAAGTAAAATAATAGGTCTTATAGGTATTATAATTTTTGGAGTTATGTTTATTAGAGTTGAAGGATCAAAAAAGGTTAAAAAAGTTATTTAATTTTTATTTTTTTTCCTGATTTTGAACTTTTATTTATTGCATCAAAAATAATAAGAGAGTTTAGACCATCATTACCTGTCACTTTAGGTTTTTCTTTTTTTTTTACGACATTAGAGAAATGATCAATTTGATTAATTAAAGTTTCATTACTCTTTTGAACATTTATTTTATTATTATTAATTCTATTCCACCAACTTCTTTCTTTTTGATAATACCAATATTTTAAATTTGGAAATTGAACAGAGCCTTTTGTTCCTCCTATAAAATAAGATGATTGATCAGTTATTGGATAAGCAGGATTTTCACCAGCGGTTAATTCATAACTCCAAGGAGAAGCAATAGTGTCAGATATATTTAAAGTACATAAAGCACCAGACTTGAAAAATAGATTTACTGAAGCTGTATCTTCAACCTTGTATTTTCTTATACTATTTGATTTAAAAGCCTGAACATATTTTACTGGGCCAAGTAAATAACAAATCATATCAATATCATGAACTAAATTAATACCTAATGGACCACCACCGTCACTTATTCTCCATTTTTCATTAAAATAATTTTTGTGTTTATAAAGCCAACATAAAATATTTGCAGATACTATTTTGCCAAGTTTTTTACCTTCTATTATTTTTTTTACTTTATTAACGATAGAATTATGTCGTCTATGATATCCTATTAATAAAGATGTTTTGTTTTTATCTGCACTACTTATAATTTTTTTTGCTGATTTAATATTATCTGAAATAGGTTTTTCTAACAAAACAGGTATTTTTGAATTTAAAAATTGTACAGTGTCCGTTTCATGTAAAACATTTGGAGTTGCAACTATAACGGCATCAGGCTTATCGCTTTCTAATAGTATTTTAGTATTTTTATATAGTGGAACTTTGAATTTTTTCGCTAATTCATTGCCTGTTTTTTTTATTTCTACAATTGAGTGAAGAGAAGCATTTTTAGATCTTTGGATTGCTTTAATATGCTGTAATCCCATTAATCCAATTCCAATTACTGAAATTTTTACTTTCTTAGGCACAATTCTATATCTTAGGTGATGCCAGCATCTATAATAAAGTTCTGTTTAGTGCATCCTGAGGACACATCAGAAGAGAGATGAACAACTAAACTAGCTACATCAGCTGGTTTTAATTGCCTTTTCAAACATTGTTTATCAAGAATAAACTTTTTATATTTAGGCGTTAACCAATGCTTTATTTGGCGTTCAGTAGCAATTGATCCTGGGGTAACAGAGTTGCACCTAATATTGTATTTACCAAATTCTCTTGCAAAAGATCTAGTTAAACCAATAACAGCTGATTTTGCTGTTTCGTAAGCAACCTTGTCACCTTCTCCTAACATCCAAGAAACTGAACTCAAATTTATAATTACCCCACCTTTTTTTTTAATCATTCCTCTTAAAACAGCTTTAATTGTAAAGAAAAAATGTTTTAAGTTTACATCCATTCTATTGTTCCAATATTTTTCATCTACCTGTTTAGTTGAATGCCTATCATCATTGGCTGCATTATTTATTAAAATATCAATAGGCCCTTTTGATTTTATTATTTTTTTAATTATATTTTCTAATTTTTTTATTCTTAAAAGATTACATTCAATAAAGTGTGGAGCTTTAATCTTTTTTTTTTTTAAATTTGAAATTAATTTTTTGGATTCTTTTGTATTTATATCTACAAAATAAACTTCACATTCTTGCTCACAAAAGTGCTCTACTATAGATGCGCCTATTCCAGATCCTCCTCCTGTAATAAAAACTCTTTTATTTTTAAGATCAAAATATTTTACTTTCATTTATATCCTTTCCTCAGTTTTAGCATCAAATAAAGAAATTTGTGTTAAATCAAAATATAATTTTGTATTTTTTAATAATTCAATCTTAATTGTAGAAGGAAATTTAGCTAATACTTCTTGATTTTCATAATCAAATGTCATTATTTGCTCATGACCAATATACTCACTTAAATCAGCTCTTAGATTAATTTCAAAATCTCCCTCATTAGATTTTTTAGAAAATATATGCTCTGGTCTTATACCAAAAAAAACTTCTTTATTTTCTAAATTAGATTTTTCTATAAAATCGTAACCATTTATTGGAATTTCAAAGTTTGAGCCATTAGCAACGAATGAAATTTGATTTGAACTTTGTTTTAGATTACCTTTAATCAAATTCATTGATGGTGAACCAATAAAATCTGCCACAAATGTATTACTAGGCTTGTTGTAAATATTTTCTGGCGTATCATTTTGTTGGATTACACCATGATTCATTATTGCAATATTGGTACCTAAACTCATAGCCTCAGTTTGATCATGAGTAACATAAACTACAGTTGTTTTAAGCTGTTGATGAAGTTTTTTAATCTCTCTTCTCATTTCAACTCTTAATTTTGCATCCAAATTAGATAATGGTTCATCAAATAAAAATATTCTAGGCTCCCTTACTAATGCTCTTCCAATAGCAACACGTTGTCTTTGACCTCCCGAAAGTTGCGAAGGTTTCCTTTCTAGCAAAGCATCTACCTGCAAAAATTTTGAAACTTTTTGTAACTGTTCCTCTATTTTTTCTTTAGACACTTTGGCTTGTTTAAGGCCAAATATCATATTTTCTCGTACATTCATGGATGGATACAAAGCATAAGACTGAAATACCATTGCAATATTTCGGTCTTTTGGTTCTACTTTGCTTACATTGTAATCATCTATATAAACATTCCCCTCATTTATTGTTTCTAAACCAGCTATAATATTTAATAACGTTGACTTTCCACAGCCCGAAGGACCTAAAAGTACTAAGAAATTTCCTTCGTCTATTTCTAAATTAATTTTTCTTAAAACTTCTGTTGTTCCAAAATTTTTTGATAATTCATCAATTTTTAACGTTTTCATCTTTATCCTTTCACTGCTCCTGAAGTTAATCCTCTAATAAAATATTTACCTGCTAATACGTAAACAATAAGTGTAGGAACACCTGCAATTATTGCTGAAGCCATATCTACATTATATTCCTTAACACTTGTACTTGATAAAACCATATTATTTAATGCAACTTGAATTGGTGCAGCCTCTCCAAATGAAAAAGTTGATCCAAATAAAAAGTCATTCCATATTTGAGTAAATTGCCAAATAACTGTTACTACTATAATTGGTGCTGATATAGGAAGCAAAATTTTGAAAAATATTTTAAAAAAACCAGCTCCATCTATTCTTGCAGCTTTTACTAATTCTGTTGGAACAGAAATATAATAATTTCTAAAAAATAAAGTTGTAAATGGAATTCCGTAAACTGTGTGGACTAACACAAGTCCAATTACTGAGTTCGATATTCCTAAAACTCCAAGAGTTCTAGCCATCGGTAATAAGATTGCTTGGAATGGAATGAAACATCCAAATAATAAAAAAAGAAATACCCATTGATCTCCTTTAAATCTCCATTTTGTTAATACATATCCTGTCATTGCTCCAATAAATGTTGAAAAAAATACAGCTGGAACAACCATCTTAATTGAATTCCAAAAGTATGGTTTTAAAAATGTATCACCAGCTCCATATCCTCTACCTCCCCAGGCAACAGCCCAAGAGTCAAAGTTTAATCCACTTGGCCAGGTTAATAATGTACCTTGGCGAATTTCCTCCATTGTTTTTAATGAAGTTACAATCATTACGTATAATGGAAATATAAAATACAAAGCAAAAAGTATTAGTACTAAGTATAAAAACCATCTTAAGAACATGTTTGTATATTTAGATCTCTGCTCAAGTTGCTTATAAGAAGTGTGTATATTATCTTGCATTTTCTCTCCTCAACTCAGAATATAAGTATGGTATTATTACCGCTGCTACTGCCATAAACATCATCATTGCACTTGCAGCTGATAAACCAACTTGACTTTTATGAAAAGCAGTTTGAGTCATATATAATGCAGGCATAGTTGTGGATATTCCTGGACCACCCTGTGTTAACGCAACTATTAAATCATAACTTTTAATTGATATATGAACTAAAATTACAAAACTTGTAAAAAATACTGGTCTCATCATTGGAAGTAATATTTTCCAATAAACTGTGAACAGATTTGCTCCATCTATTTTAGCTGCTTTAACAATTTCATCTTCAACTGATCTCAATCCAGCTAAAAATAATGCCATTACAAAACCAGCAGATTGCCAGACACCCGCAATCACGATGGTATAAATGGCCATTTCCCGATTAACCAACCAATCAAATGTAAAGTTTTCAAATCCCCAATCAATAAACATTTTTTGGATACCAAGCGTTGGATTTAAAATCCATTTCCATGCAGTACCTGTTACAATGAAAGATAAAGCCATAGGGTATAGGTAAATTGTTCTTAGAACACCCTCTGCTCTAATTTTTTGATCCAAAAATATTGCAAGAATAATTCCAATTACCACACAGAAGATTAAAAATAATGCAGTAAAAATAAGTAAATTATCTACAGCAATAAGCCACTTTCTTGACCCCCAAAGTTTAACATACTGGCCAACGCCCCATAATTCATATTTGGGTAAAATTTTTGAATTAGTAAAAGATATATATAAAGTCCAAAGCACAAAACCATATACAAACCAACCAATTAATCCAACAGCAGGCGCCATTACAATTTTTGGTAAGTTTTTTTCCAACCACTTGAACATTATAAATATTTTTTAATTTTGATTAAAAAAAAAGGCCACCTAAAAATTAGGTGGCCTCAATTATTATTTTTTACATATTATCTAATACAGAATCAGCTAAAGCATTTGCAGCATCAACAGATGACATATCAGAATTAAAATGTTCTGTTATTACATCTTGAAGCGCAGCTTTCATAGTATTACCTTGAGCCATTCCATGAGCAAAACTTGGTACTAAACCACCACTAGCACCTGCAGTTTTAATGTCAGAATTTGAGGTTTTTGCACATTTATCAAATTCATCCATAGAAACATCTAATCTTGCTGGAATTGATCCTTTGTATAGGTTAAAAACTTTTTGGAAGTTTTTACCCATCATTAACTTAGCTAATAATTTTTGACCTTCTTGTTTTTCTGGATCACTAGTTTTGTAGAATATGAAACTATCTACATTGTATAAGTATCCATTATTAGAAGGTGTTGGAGCACAATAGTAATCTACACCTGGAACTTTTCCAGCAGCTGTAAATTCACCTTTTGCCCAATCTCCCATAATTTGAAAACCTGCTTTACCTTCAATAACCATTCCAGTCGCAACGTTCCAATCTCTTCCTGGGCTACCTTCATCTGTGAACCCTTGAAGTTTTCTCATTTGATCAAAAACTTTAACAGTTGTTTCACTTCTTAAACAAGTTTCTTTAAGATCAACATAGCAGTTTTTATAATAGTTGTTTCCACCGATACCCATAGCAACTGCTTCAAATACTGTTGCATCTTGCCAAGCTTGACCACCATGTGCAAATGGAATTACACCAGCTGCTTGTAGTTTTTCTGCTGCTGCATTTAATTCATCCCATGATGTTGGAACCGAAATTCCATTAGCATCGAATACTGCTTTGTTTGCCCACATCCAGTCAATTCTATGAATGTTTACTGGAGCTGCACAATATGGACCGCTATTATTTTGACATTTGTGAACTGCTGCAATCATTGGATCTAATAAATTATCCCAGCCTTCTGACTGTGCAATTGGATCAATATTATAAGGAGCAACTACACCTTCTTGATCGTATTCTTGAATTGTTGGTCCTTTAATTTGAGAAGCTGATGGAGGATCTCCCGCAACTATTCTAGCTTTTAATGCAACGTTAGCAGCGTCTCCACCACCACCTGTTACTGGCATATCTAGCCATTCACCACCATTTGCAGCGAAATCGTCTTTTAATACTTTAAGAGCCGCAGCTTCACCACCTGATGTCCACCAGTGCAAAACCTCAATTTTTGGTCCAGCAATAGAAGAAGTAGATGTGAATGCGAATGCTATTAAAGCAATTAACATTTTTTTCATATATTTCCCTCTTATTTGTTAAATTAAGTTAACTTAAAAAAAACAAGTATAGATTGTTTTAGGGTTAATCTACAATAAAAAAAAACTACAACCCAGAATTGATTCTAGAAAATTTCATAAAATTTATAAGCACTGAAATTTAAAGGAATTTTATTCTAAGTCTTTCTTAAATTATAAATTGTATTTTAATAAATAGATTTCCTACCTAATCTTGCCGCACCTCTAACACCACTAGCATCTCCGTATTTTGGTTTAAGAAAAACACCTTCATATTCTCTTCCAGTTACAAATTTTCTTACAATAGTTTCAATTTCACTTAAAAAATCAATTTCGTTTGATACACCTCCACCAAAAACAAAGCAATCTGGATCAAGAATATTAATTATATTTGTTAGGGACATTGCTAAATTTACTTTGAAATTATCTATTAAATTTTCTGCATCTAAATCATGTTTTCTATATAGCTCAAAGATCTCATTAGTTTTTAAATTTTTTTTATATTGCTTATTAAATTTTTTAGCTAAACTTAATCCTGAAATAAAACTCTCAATTTCTCCCTCTCTTAAGTTAGTAGATTGAAAATTTTCTTTTTTTGCAATTAAATGAGTAATTTGATTGTGACCCCACTCTCCTGCTACACCATTCGGGCCGGTAACAATTTTTTTATCAATTACTAAACCACCACCAGCACCAGAACCAAGTATAATACCATATACTATTTTATAATGTTTTCCAGATCCATCAATAGCTTCTGATAAAGCAAAAGAGTTTGCATCATTTTCACAAAATACTTCCTTGCCTAGTATTTTTCTTAGATCTTTTTGAAATGGTTTTTTTTCTAACCAGAGACAATTTGGTGCATTTTTAACTAATCCTGTTTGAGGAGAATGAATTCCAGGATGACATACACCTATAGGTAATTCTCTCTTTAATTCTTTTTCTAATTTATCACTTATCTCTTTTATTGTTTTAATTATCTTTGTGTAATCTTTGGGACAATCAGTTCTTTCACGATTACTTTCGTTACCATTTTCATCAAGAACCACACTCTCAATTTTTGTTGCTCCAACGTCTATACCTATCTGCATAAATTAATAAGTTGCTCTGCCACCACTTAAATCAAATACTGCAGCTGTTGAAAAAGAGTTTTCCTCACTTGATAACCAAGTAACTAAAGATGCCAATTCATCTACTTTTGCAAATTTATTTCTAGGAATTTTGGATAGCATGTAATTGATATGCTCTTCAGTCATTTGATCAAAAATTCGTGTTTTTGCAGCTGCTGGTGTAACGCAATTTACTGCAATATTTTTTAGCGCTAATTCTTTTCCTAATGATTTAGTTAATCCAATCACTCCTGCTTTTGATGTACTGTAAGCACTCGCATTAGGATTGCCTTCTTTTCCAGCAATTGAGGCAATATTTACAATTCTTCCATAATTATTCTTTATCATGTATGGGGTTACCGCTTTACAGCAATAAAACACTGCATTTAAATTTAAATCTATTACCTTTTTCCATTCTTCAAGTGGGTAATCAACTACTGTAGTATTTTTTCCTGCAACTCCTGCATTGTTAATAAAAATATCGATTTTTTTGTGTGTTTTTTCAATTTCAATTAAATTTTTTTCGATACTTTCATAATTTCCAACATCAACAATCTGATATGAGACTTTATCAGAATTAATTTTGCTAATTGCCGTTTTAATCGCTTCTTCATCTATATCCCAAATTACTACACTTGCTCCAGACTCTATAAACCTTTCAGTTATAGCCAATCCAAAACCTTGGGCTCCTCCGGTTACTATTGCTACTCTATTTTTTAAGTCGAAATTAGTCATATTAATTTTTTTGTTTTTTTGATCTTAATAAAGGAAAAGCTAATGCAATTAAAGATAAAATAAAAAATGTTAAAGCAATGGGTCTTGTTAAGAACATGAGCCAATTTCCGTCAAATATAACTAAAGATTGTCTTAAAGTTCCCTCCACTAATTCTCCTAAAATTAATCCTATAATTACAGGTACAACCGAAAAACCAAATCTTCTCATAAAAAATCCAAGCACACCAAAAAATAACATAATCCAAACATCAATTATTGACTGACTTAAAGAATAAGTTCCACAAACAGATACAGCAAATATCATAGGCCATAAAATTTTGTTAGGAACAAGAGTTATCCTTGCAAATACTTTTGCACCAAAAAATCCAAATATAAAAAATAAAACATTTGCTATTAACATGGCTCCAAAAATTCCATATAAGAAGTCTGGCTGTTCTCTAAATAAATCTGGACCAGGCCTAACACCATGAATAATTAAACCAGTTAATATTACTGCTGTTGTAGCACTTCCAGGAATTCCAAGGGCTAAAGTTGGAACCATTGCACCTCCAGTAGCAGCATTGTTAGCAGCCTCTGCTCCAGCAATTCCCTCTATTGATCCTTTGCCAAATTCCTCTGGTTCTTTAGAAAATCTTTTTGCTTCTGAATAACCAATTAAAGATGCAACTGTTCCACCCTCAGCTGGTAAAACACCAATAAAAGATCCTATACCGCTTGATCTTAGAATTGTTTTCCATGTTTTTTTATAATCATCTAGAGATGGAAGTTTTACAGCTTTTAGTGCAACTCTTTTAAAAACTTGATCAAGAAGTGTGGACTGGGTTAACATTTCGCTTATAGCAAATAAGCCTACAACTACAGGTATGAATCCAATTCCGACCGAAAGTTCATTAATTCCATAAGTAAACCTGTCTATTGAAGTCATAAAATCTTTTCCAATAGTAGAAATTAAAATTCCAAATGCGCCAGCGATTAAATTTTTAATTGGACTTCCCTCGCCAATTGATGCGAGCATTGTTAAACCAAAAATAGCTAGTGCAAAATATTCTGGTTGGCCAAATTCATATGCAAGTTTAGCTAACACAGGTGCAAAAAAAACCAAAACTATTACACTAAAAATTCCACCCACCGTACTTGAAACTGTTGCCATACCTAAAGCTCTTCCTGCTTCTCCTTTTTGAGCTAATGGATAACCATCTAGACAAGTGGCTGCTGCGGCTGGAGTTCCAGGAGTATTTATTAAAACTGCAGTGATTGCACCACCATATGTTCCAGCGCAATAAATTGATGTTAAAAGAACTATTGCCGAAAGAGGGTCCAGAGTCATAGTAAATGGTAAAATTAATGCTCCACCAGTTGTAGGACCCAATCCTGGTAGAACACCTAAAATTAGTCCAAATAAAGTTCCAAAAAGTAAAACGATTAACAACTTGGAACTAAATAAAGGTGCCATCATTAATAAAAGATTTTCCATACTAGTAATAATAAAGGTTTGTAATTATTCCTGGAGGAAATCTAAGACCCAGTATCATTTCGAAAAATATAAAAACTACTAATGGAAATATAATTCCAACCAATAATAAATAAAAAACTCTTTTTTCACCCCAATTGTATGAAACAAATATTGAAAGAACTGAAATAGCTAAGAAAAAATCTAATGTTTTTGAAATTACTACAAATAAAATAAAACTTAAGATTGTTAAAAAAAATGGTTTTGGAAGTTTTTTTTCTTTTTTCCAGGGATTTTTGAATGATAGATAATAAATAATTGTTGTTAAAAACATTATCAATATTAACAATCCTTTTGGGAACGTTGCAGGCTGAATACCTCTGTTTAAGATTGGTGGAACTTTATCAAAAGTAAAAGTGGAAATTAATAATATTGTAGAAAAAAAAATTATTATAAAAAATACTTTAAATTCATCTTTAAAAAAAAAGGGCAAACTTTTGTTTGCCCTTTTTTTATTTTGTACATTATTCATAAAAAAAAATGTACTTTCTAATGACTAATTAATGTAACCCAAAGCTTTAAGTTGAGCAGTCATTTCTGCAAGCATCACTTCCATTTGCTTACCCCACTCATCAGCTCCAACAACACTAGTTGAATCAAGTCCGATGTCAGTTAAAAAGCTTTGGAAATATTTATGCTCCATAGCTTTTATCATAGCATCTTCCAATTGTTTCTTTCTATCGGCTGGAACCCCTTTTCTTGTTACAAATCCTCTAACAGTAGATAACACAACTGGTATTCCAAGCTCTGTAGCAGTAGGAACATTACTTAATTTTTCCATTCTGTTACTTGCAAGAACAACTGAAACACATAATGTTCCATCTTCAATTTCTGTTACTGCTTCACCTAAGTTTAAAACACCTACATCAATATCTCCTTTGATTAGGTTAGTTTTAATAGGACCAACTCCTTTGTATGGAACAATTGTTGGGTCAGTTAATTTTCCTTTTTTTGTAAATGCAATTGCACTTACATCATCAATACCACCAACATGAGTTGTGCCATATTTTAATGATTTTGATTTTTGTGCACTAATAAATTTCTTAGCGTCTTTGATTTCATTTTTACAATTTACAACAAATAACTGAGGATCATCTGTTCCTCTTGCTAATGGTTGCATGTCACTTAATTTAACTTTAGTTTTACCCAATGCCATAGATACAGCATGACCTGTTGTCCAAGTTAAAGTGTGTTGACCATCTGCAGGTAAAGTCATCATATAATCCATTGATGCTGCTCCACCACCACCTTTTTTGTTAACTAATTGCATATCTTGTTTTAGATACCTTCTAGTTCTTAGTAACATCATTCTAGTTGTTACGTCTGTTCCACCACCAAAACCAGCATGAGTAATTGCTTGGATTGGGTGTCCATCTGCTTTTGCAGAAGTAATCATAAGTGGAAGTGCAACAACAAAAAATTCAGTTACCAAAAAAGCGGCAGCTAAAAATAATTTAAAACTTTTTTTCATTATTTCCCTCTAATTGTTAATTTATAATTATTAATATAAACATAATCTGATACAAACCGTAAAGAAAAAAATGTCTCTTAATAAAATTAATATTGCATTGTTACTTGGTGACCCTTCAGGCATAGGACCCGAATTGGTCTCAAAATTATTAAATGAAGATATTACAAATAAAGCTAACATTATTATAATTGGAGAAAAGAAAATTTTAGAAAATGGGAATGAAATTTCTGGTAACAAGCCTAATATTAATTATGTAGATGATTTTAACAAAATAGATTTTAAAAAAAATAACAAATATTTTCTGGACATAACTCAGGGTAAAAATCATGATTACAAACTTTCAGAGTGTTCAAAGGAATCGGGGGAAAGTGTTCTGTCAGCTCTAAATATTGCTTTAGAATTAGCTAAAGAAAAAAAAATTCATGCAATTAATTTTGGTCCATTTAATAAAACTAGCTTGAAACTTGGCGGAAATAAATATTCCGATGAATTACATTTAATGGCTGAAAAACTAAATGTTAAAAATTTTTTTTGTGAATTTAATGTAATTGATAATTTTTGGACTGCGCGAGTAACATCGCATATTCCAATTAAAGAAGTCCCAAATAATATTAAAAAAGAAAAAATAATTGAACCAATTAAACTGATTAATGAGGCAATGAAGTTAAATGGTATAGAAAATCCTAGAGTGGCTGTTCAGGCGCTGAATCCTCACGCTGAATTTGGTTCAGAAGAAAAGGATGAAATTATACCGGCAATTGAAGAGGCAAAAAAATTGGGAATAAATGCTGATGGCCCTTTACCTTGTGATACCTCTTTTATTACAGCATATAAAAATGGAAATCATGATTGTATTGTTGGAATGTACCATGATGCACTTCAATCTGGATTAAAAGCATTTGGATTTGATCGAGGTGTAACTGTCCAAGGTGGTCTCCCTGTGCCTATTACAACTCCTGCCCATGGCACAGCTTTTGATATTGCTGGTAAAAATGAAGCAAATTTAGAACCTACTTTGAATTCATTTAAAATTGCATTAACAATGGCTAAAAATAAAAACAATTAAATGTCTAAAATTAAAAGTATTCGAACAAAAGTTTATCAATGGAATGGCAAAACTGTTCCACCGCAAAATAATTTTTGTACAAATGCTTCTGACCTTTTATTTGAAAAATCAGATGCAATGGGATCTTTTAGATTTCATGAATGGTTAATATGTGAAGTTGAAACAGACGATGGCATTATTGGAATTGGAAATGCAGCACTTGCACCACAATTAGTAAAAAAAACTATTGATACTTATTTAACTCCTTTAGTTATTGGTGAGGACCCTTTTGATTATGCTTATATTTGGGAAAAAATGTACAGAAGAACTCATGCATGGGGTAGAAGAGGATTAGGAATGGTCGCTATTTCAGCAATTGATATTGCTTTGTGGGACATAATGGGAAGAATTACAAATAAACCAGTTTTCAAATTATTAGGTGGAAGAACTAAAGAGAAAATTCCAGTCTATGCCTCAAAACTTTATAGCCAACCAATAAAAGAACTACAAAAAGAAGCTGAAAGTTACGTTAATCAAGGTTTTAAAATGTTTAAAATGAGATTTGGATGGGGACCAAAAGACGGACCTGATGGAATGAAGAAAAATTTGGAACTAGCAGAGGCTGTTAGAGAAGTGATTGGCTATGACACAGACCTTATGATGGAATGCTATATGGGATGGAATTTAGACTACTCTAAAAGAATGATTCCTAAATTAGTAAAGTTTAATCCTAGATGGCTAGAGGAACCTGTTATAGCAGACGATATTCATGGTTATGCTGAACTAAATAATATGAATGCTATTCCAATATCTGGTGGAGAACATGAATTCAACTTATTTGGATTTAAACAATTGTTAGATTTAAAAGCAGTTAGTTATATTCAATATGATAATAATAGAGTTGGTGGTTTTACTATTGCGAGTAAAATAAATGCGTTAGCGGAAGCTTATCAAGTACCAGTTATTCCTCATGCTGGGCAAATGCATAATTATCATTTAACAATGTCTAACTTTAATTGTCCTATATCCGAATTTTTTCCTGTGCACGATGTAGAAATTGGTAATGAGCTATTTTACTATATTTTTGAAGGTGATCCAGCTCCTGAAAACGGATTTATTAACTTGGACGACAATAAACCTGGCCTGGGTTTAGCTATTACTGATAAATTTAAATCAGATTTCAAAATAATCGAATAACTAGTAAGTTTCTACTTCATTAATACTAGGCATTGAATTTGCTGCGCCTGCTTTTGTTGTAGAAATTGCAGCTACTTTATTTGAAAATTCTAAAGCATCTTTGATTTTTAAATTAATGGATAAAGCATAAGCAAATGCTCCATTAAAAGCATCACCTGCACCCGTTGTGTCTATTACTTTATCCTTTAAGCTATAAACATCTATAAAAAAACTTTCTTCAGAATTTGCAAAGTAAAGACCTTTTGGGCCTAACGTTATCACTATATTTTTTACTCCTTTTGCCAAAAAAGTTTTTGCAGCTTCTTCAATTTCTGTTTTACTTTCAACCTTTTTATCTAAATAAAAACTTGCTTCAGTTTCATTAGGAGTAAAATAATCAATACATTTAAAATCACTTTCTTTAATATCTGATGCAGGAGCAGGATTAAAAATTGTAACAGATCCTGTTTCTTTTGCTCTATTGAGTGCATAACTAGTTACTTCATTAGGAGTTTCTAGTTGTGTTAAATAAATTTCTGATTTTTTTATAACATCAATATTTTTATCAATATCTTTATTAGATATCGAACCAGCTGCCCCTGGTACAATATTGATAGCATTATCCCCTGTTTTTTCATTTATCATTATACCTGCAACACCTGTTGACTGATTTGGGTCTTGGATTATTGAACCCGTATTAATTCCAGCTTCTTCATAAAGCTTGAGGGCCATCTTAGCATTTTGATCATTTCCTATTTTAGTAATAAAATTTACATTTCCACCAAGTCTTGCAGCAGCAATCGCTTGATTAGATCCTTTGCCGCCCGGCCCTATTATGTGATTTTTACCTAAAACTGTTTCTCCTTTAACAGGAATTTTTTCAGCAAAGAAACATAGGTCAGCTACGAATACTCCAAAAATGCATATAGAGTTCATTATTTATCAAGAACCCAAACGCTACCATCTGGTTTAATTACTCCTTTTGTTAGTATAAAACATCCATAAGGCCTTGTTTCAGAAGTAGATACGATTAATTGAGATTTTTTTGCTACTTTATAAAATTCTTGCCTCTCGATTGAACCAACTTTCCAATTTTCTCCAGAAGTTTCTTTCACAGCTTTTATAAAATCTTTGTGACACTCAGTTAATTCATCTGGTTTATTATCAACTTGCATTCTTTCTGCAGCAGAATCTATAAAACTATCTAATGGAAAAACTGAAAGAATAGCTTTTGCCGCTTCATAAATATTAACACCATCTAATCTAATTACTTTATTGTTTAAAGAATGTGAATAAGCAGGAAAATTAGCATCTGTTAAAACTAACTTATCACCATGACCCATTGCTCTCAATTGATACAAAAGTTCAGGGTTTAAAATTGGATTAATATCAATTAGCATTACACTAGTATATTACAAAAAAAAAAGGGTGAAATAAAATTCCACCCTTTTAATTTTAATTTTTCTAAAGATTATTTAAAATCGTTAGCGTTTTCTTTTGTTACTAATTGTGTACCAGTATCAATATTAGGATCGATACTTCCACCGTTAGCTAACTCAAGAGCATACTTAACTCCATATGCACCCATATTGTATGAGAACTGAGCTATTGTTGCAGTCATCTCTCCTTTTAAGATACTTGTAGCAGCATCAGGAGTAGCATCAAAACCAACAACGATTACATCATTCATATCAGCATCCTTAAGAGCTTGCATTGCACCTAAGCCCATATTGTCGTTAGAAGCAAATATTGCTTTGATGTTAGGATTTTTCAAAATGATTGACTCAGTAACCGATCTACCTTTTGCAGTATCCCACTCAGCAGTTTGAGTAGCAACAAGATTTAAACCACAATTTTTAAATCCTTTAATTGCACCGTCTCTTCTCAATAATGCAGTTGATTGAGACTCAATTCCTGTAAGAATTGCAACATCTGAACCTTTTGGAGTTTTATCACAAATAAATTTTGCAGCTAATTCTGCACCATTCATATTATTTGTTCCAATAAAAGTAACACCCTCGTTTATTCCTTTTGTATCAACAAACACAACTGGTACTCCACTCTTAATAGCATCATCTACTATTGGAGCAAAAGCGTTTGGATCTCCTGGTGCAAGAGCTAGAGCATCAACACCTTTTGCAAGTTGGTCTTCAACTTGGTTAATTTGTGCTTGAACATCTCCCTCTTGTGGAGGTGCAATTAGAATTAACTTTACTCCTAATTTTTTTGCTTCTTCTTCAGCACCTTTAGTAACGGAAGCCCAGAAAGGATTTCCAGATCCAGGTCCCTTAATGCTGAATAAGATTTTTTTACCATGGCCATCAGCAAAAGAAGCTGAACCCATGCTTAATAGTAAAAAAATTGCTGAAAAGAAAACAACAATTTTTCTTTTTATATCTCTCATATATTTACCCCTTTAATAATTATTAAAGTTAGATTTAATAAAATTTTTAAAAAAAATTCAACTGTTACAAAAGTAACTATTTTTGATTCAACTTTTACGTGTCTTTATTTCCTTGTTCCAAAGTCTCTTCTTAATACATCAACATAAACAGCTAAAACAATAATTGAACCAATTAATACTTGTTGCCAAAATGAACTCACATCCATCAAATTAAGACCATTTCTTAAAATTCCCATTATCATCACTCCTGCAAAAACACCTAAAACGGTACCTCTACCGCCAAAAAAACTAGCGCCTCCGATAATACATGCTGCAATAGCATCCAATTCAGACTGTAATCCTGCATTTGGATAACCTGAGTCTGTTCGACCAGCTAAAATTAAAGCTCCAATACCAGATAAGAAACCACAAAGCGAATAAACTATTACAAGGATTTTATTTACATTAATACCTGAGGCTCTTGCAGCATTTGGATTGCCACCAATTGCATATATCCATTTACCTGTCCGAGTTTTGTTCATGAATATCCAAAATATTATATAGACAATTGCAATAAGAACTAAACTAACAGGAAGGTATTGCGACTTTTCTAAACCAAGCCAAGTTAAATCAATTCTTCCATGCCCAAGGTATCTCACTTCGTCTGTGAAGCCGCTTATTGGAGTTCCACCAGAAATTAAATTACCCGTTCCTCTAAATATATACAATGTACCTAATGTCATTATAAACGGATGGGGCATCCTTAGTAAGGTAATCCCTAAACCATTAAATAACCCACATAAAAATCCAGCTATAAGAGGTGTGATAACAACAATATACCATGGAGCACCAGCCTTAGCGACAATTGCAAGTATCATCAGTGACAACATCATTATAGATCCGACTGAAAGATCTATACCAGCGGTTACAATCACCATAAATACTCCTAAAGCTAGCATTGACTGCCAAGATATTTGTTTGAAAACGTTTGTTACATTTCTCCATGATAGAAAAACATCAGGTTGAAGAAAATGCATAACAACTATCATTATAACTAATAATAATAATATTCCGTATTTCTCAAAGTAAGGAATGAGTTTTAAATATAAAGAGTCTTTATCTTGATCTTTTGAGTCCATGATTATTTTTTACCCATTATCCATCCAATAACTTCATCTCTTGATGTGTTTGATAATTCAGATTCAGCAAAATTCGTTCCTTGAAACAATGCCATTACTCGATCACAAACTGCAAAAATATCATCCATTCTATGACTGATCACAATTACGCCAACGCCAGTCTTTTTCAAACTATTTATTAAATCCAAAACCTTACCAACCTCTTTAATAGCTAATGCTGCTGTTGGTTCGTCCATAATCACTACTTTTGCATTGAATGCTGTTGATCTTGCAATCGCAACTGCTTGTCTTTGTCCACCTGAAAGTTCCTCGACTTTTTGATCTGCACTCTTTACATTTATTTTAAGTTTGCCTAGATGTGCTTCTGTAAGTTCTTTTATTTTTTTATAATCAAGAAACTTTAATAATCCCAAATTAGTCGTTGGTTCACGGCCTAAAAAAATATTTTCACCTATTGGAAGATTGCCTGCTAAAGCTAAATCTTGATAAACCATTTCTAAACCTAAGTTTTGAGAGTCCCTGGGACTTTCTAAAACTTTTTCTTTTCCTTCAAAATGTAAAGAGCCTGCACTTGGTTTATATAGGCCTGATAAAACCTTCATTAATGTTGTTTTTCCTGCTCCATTGTCGCCTACAACTCCTAAGCATTCACCTGAATGAATTTTAAGGTTTACATTTTCAAGAGCAGTAATTGTGCCAAAGTATTTTGTAACATTTTTAGCTTCTAATAATAATTGATTAGCAGATGACATAATTTTATGAAAATATAAAAAAATCAGTTAATTGCAACTGGTTTTGAGGCTAAAAGTTTTACAGTTTTTCTTTGAGCTCTTTTACAGAATTTAGGTGGCATATTTTTTAAAATAAGGTTCATATCTCTCAAAACTATTTCACCCATATTATAAAAAGCTTCTTTTAAAGCACCCGCTCTATGAGCAGAAAATAGTGTATTTTTTAACTTTCTTATTGGATCATTTTTTTTTACTGGTTCATCTGGGAAGACATCAGTTGCGACATAAATATCTCCCTTTTTAATTCTCTTAGTCAAATCTTTAAAATTAACTATTGCTGCTCTACTCATTAAAATAAAAACAGTTCCAGATTTCATTTTATTTAATAATTTTTTATCAATTAAATGTTTATTCTTTTTGGTGATAGAGGCTAATACATAAATTACTTCACAACTACTAAACATTTTATTTAAATTAATTGGGTTAAATCCAATTTTTTTTATTTTATTTTTAGGTATCCATGGATCGTATACATTAATATTTTTTGAGAATGGCAAGAGTAAAGGGTACAATGATTTTGCTAAGTCTCCAAACCCTAATAAACCAATTTTTTTGTTTGTCAGAAGTGAAGCTTGTAAATTACTTTCTAAACCATATTTCTCTTTAGATCTAATAAAATCAAAGTGTGCATTGTGGATATTTCTTAAAAGAGACAATGTCATACCTAAAGCTATTTCAGCTACGGGCTTTGAAAATACTGGCGAAGTTGCAATAACATGAATATTTTTTTTGAAACAATAATCATAGTCTAAATTATCTATAAAATTACTTTCCACATTTATAATACATTTTAATTTTGATGCTCTAGACAACAAATATTTATCTAAATTTGGTTGACCCATGATAAATGTCGCCTTGCCAATATTATTTTCATAAAAATTTTTTTTATTTTTTTTTGGAGCAACTATTATTTTAAATTTGGTTTTTAGTTCTTTTAATTTTGTCTTAGTAAAAATTAAATCCAAAGTTCTTGGATAAGGATCAGAAATTACAATAGGTTTAATCATATCCTTGCTCTATCTAATTATTTTTCTTATATCAATATTTGTAAACTTTTTTGGTTTAACACAATCAGTTTTTATTGATTGATTAACACCAGACTTTGAAGCTTTCATGATTGAAGTAATTATATCAAGGACATGCAAAGAAATTTCCCCACTGCATAAATGTTTTCTTTTTTTTTCGATTGAATAAGCCATTTCTGAAAGTCCTGCACCTCTATAATTTGCATTAGTTGGAGCTTCATTTGCTCTTGAACTTTGTGTTCTTATATTAATTTTACCTAAATGCATTTTTGTAGTTTTAAATTCTTTCCAATTATCTCCAAGTTTTTTACATGTGAACACTGATCCTCCAAACATATTTGGATCAGGGACAATCATTGAACCTTTTTCACCATATAACTCAATATGATTTCTTTGGTGAGCAATAACATCAAAAGATAATGTCAATCTAATTACTGTTTTATTTTTAAAAGTGATTGTAGATAGATAAGTTGTTGGGCATTTAACTTTAAATTTTCTACCTTTTTTTGGCCCAATTCCAATTGTTCTGTATTTTGGACCATTTATTATTCTCCCACTAACTTTCTTTGCAGGTCCTAAAAGATTTACTAAAGCTGTAATGTAATATGGTCCCATATCAATTACAGGACCTCCTTCAAGTTTTGCAAACCATGGTTCTGGATTGGGGTGATATGATTGAATTCCAGGAAAAGCAAAAACAGCATTACCTAGTTTTATTTTTCCAATTATATTTTTTTCAACTAGCTCTTTTGATTTTTGAATTCCACCCCCTAAAAATGTATCTGGTGCATTACCAAGATATAACTTTTTCCTTCTAGAAATTTTTAAAAGTTCTTTTCCATCCTTTAAATTAATTGCCAATGGTTTCTCTGAGTAAACATGTTTACCATTTAATAAAGCTTTCTTTGAAATTTCGTAATGAGCTTTTGGGATAGTTAAATTTAAAATAATTTCTACTTCTTGATCTTTTAAAATTTCATTTACACTTAAAGATTTGACTCCATACTGTTTAGCACATTTTCTTGCAGCTTTTAAATTAATATCTGCGCATTTAATTATTTTGATATTATTAAAATATTTTTCTGCTCTAAAATAAGTTTCTGCAATATGTCCACAACCAATAAGACCAACTTTGAAAACTTTATTCATATAAGGAAATCAGACACCTTGTCTTTGTTTTGCTTTACCTTCTTTATGAAGTTTTAAAGCTTCCTCATTTTCTTTCGTTGTTGGTATTTCAAGCGTAGGACTTTCCCAGTAAGCTGAACCTTCAAGCCATTCGTAACTATGAGTTTTTATTGTTATTACATATGTTACATCTGATTTTTTAGCTCTTTTAAATGCTTCCTCTAATTCTGAAATAGTGGAAACATGTTCAGATTTTGCACCCATACTAGCTGCATGTTGAGCAAAATTTACTTCCTTAAAATTTTGAATATTAGATGAATTAAATAAGCAATTAAATTCTTTTCCACCTTTAAACAATTGAAGTCTATTTATAACTGCATGACCTCCATTATCACAAACAATTATTATTAATTTGTTATTTGTTAAAACTGAAGAATAGATGTCTGAATTGTTAAGCAAATAAGAACCGTCTCCCACAAAAGCTATTACGTCTTTGTCAGGATTTGCCATCTTAATTCCCAGCGCACCAGAAATTTCATAACTCATGCAACTAAAACCCCATTCAGTTTCATGCGTATTTAGCTCTTTTGGTCTCCAGACTTGGACTACCTCACCAACCAATCCACCAGCAGCAGTTACTGCTATATCTGTTGGATCTGAATTTCGATAAATTGCCCCTACGGCGTGTGCATAGTTTGGTGTTTCTTGGTTTGTTGGCCCACTTTCTTTATCAACATACTCATTCCAAGATTTAAGTTCGTCTTGTGATTTTTTATGCCAACTGTCAGGGGATTTCCAATTTCCTAAAGAATTTGACAACTCTGACAAACAAACTTTAGCATCTCCAATAACTGCCTCGGCTAAATGTTTGTTTGCATCATGTCTTGCGATATTAATTGAAACCAATTTAAATTCAGGGTTTTCAAAATTAGCCCACGAACCTGTTGTAAAATCTGCCAATTTCGTACCAACACAAATAGCTAAATCAGTTTCTTTTGCTAAGTTATTTGCGGCTCTACCACCAAGGCCTCCTATTGGTCCAAGAAAATGAGAATGATCTCTTTTCATTGTTGAGTATCCCATTACTGTTTGTGTAACTGGTATGTTATGTTTTATGGCAAAACTTCCTAATTCATCCATTGCATCTGAATAGAAAATACCTCCCCCAGAAATAATTATTGGTTTTTTTGATTTTTTAATTTTTTCCATTGCTTGTTTAATTTGAAAATCATCTGGTTTAGGTCTTCTTATATTATGTATTCTTTCTTTAAAAAATTCTTCTGGATAATCAAATATTTCTCCTTGCACATCTTGACATAAAGATAAACACGCTGGACCAGTATCTGCAGGATCAAGCATTGTTTGAATTGCTTGCGGAAGAGATTGTATTATTTGTTCAGGTCTTGTAATTCTATCAAAATATTTTGTAACTGGTTTAAAAGAGTCGTTTGCTGTCATTCCTGGATTTGAAAAATGCTCTACTTGCTGTAGTACAGGATCTGGCATTCTATTCGCATAAGTATCTCCAGGTAAAAATAAAATAGGTAATCTATTACTCATCGCTACCGCAGACGCAGTCACTAAATTTGTAGATCCAGGCCCAACAGAACTTGTTGCAATAAAAATTTGTTTTCTTCGTTTAGCTCTTGCAAAAGCAATGCCTGTTAAAGCCATATTTTGTTCGTGGTGCCCTCTATAAGTTGGAAGTTTATCCTTATTTTCTTCTAACGCTTGACCTATGCACGCAACATTACCATGACCAAAAATACCAAATGCCCCTGGAAATAAAGGCTCAACTTTACCATCTATATAGATTTTTTGAGCTATTAGATGTTTAACTAAAGCATGAGCGCAAGTAAGCTTTATTTTTTTCATTTTTCTAGTTATATTCTCCTCAAAAATTCAACTAATAAACCATAAAATAAAAATTATGTATAGCAAATTTGGACAGTTCATTGATGGTAAATGGCAACAATCTCAAAATAATGAAACTTACGATGTGTTAAATCCGGCAACTGAAGAAGTAATTGGCAAAGCATCAAAAGCTGGTGAAGAAGATGTAAATAAAGCTCTTAAGTCAGCTGAAAAAGGTCTTGAAGTTTGGAGAAATACTCCACCTTGGCAAAGATCAAAAATTATAAGAAAAATTGCAGATCTTATGAGAGAGAGAACTGATGTACTGGCAAAATGGCTTACACTAGAAGTTGGAAAACCTTTGTCAGAGGCCAAAGGAGAAGTAGGAGGAGCAGCAGATATTTTTGAATGGAATTCTGAAGAAACAAAAAGAATATATGGTCAGATAGTTGAGAGCAGATTTGAACATACACGAATGTATGTAAAATACGAGCCTGTTGGTGTTGTAGCAGGATTAATACCATGGAATTTTCCTATAGTTTTATCTTCTAGAAAAATTTCGACTGCCTTAGCAGCAGGGTGCTCAGTTATATGTAAGCCAGATGTCATTACTCCAGGAAGTGTAATGGAACTAATGAATATTATAAATGATGCAGGAGTACCTTCAGGTGTTGTCAATTTATTATCGGGTGATCCAGCACAAATTTCATCACAACTTATATCTTCTGATATAGTAAAAAAAGTTTCTATTACTGGATCGACAAGGGTTGGTAAACTTATTTTAAAGCAAGCTGCTGAGAAAGTTCAAAGAGTAACAATGGAATTAAGTGGTCACTCCCCTTTTATAGTATTTGATGATGTAGATATAAACAAAGTTACAGATATGGCAATAACGGCAAAATTCAGAAACAACGGCCAGGTTTGTATATCACCAGCAAGATTTTATATCCATGAAAAGAAAAAAGATGAGTTTGCAAAAACATTAGTTGAAAAAGTTTCTAAACTTAAAATTGGGAATGGAATGGATGAGGATACAATTTTAGGTCCATTAACAACAGAAAAAAGATTAAATGAAATAGAGGCCTTAGTCGAGAAAACAAAAAAAGAGGGAGCGACTGTTTTGTGTGGTGGAAAGAGACCATCAGATTTTAATAAAGGATATTTTTATGAACCTACTATTTTTGACAATGTTCAAGATAACTTCACAATTGCAAAAGAAGAACCATTTGGCCCATTAGTTCCGCTTCTATCGTTTAAAGATACAGATGAAGTTGTTGAAAGAGCAAACGATAATGATTTAGGGTTAGCAAGCTATATTTATACAAATTCTTTAGAAAAAGCCCACAAAGTTTCAGAAAGAATGGAAACTGGAACATGTGCAGTAAATCATCCGACTATAGCATTTGCAGAAGTTCCTTTTGGGGGTATTAAACAAACAGGTTATGGTAGAGAGGGTGGATCAATGGCAATAAAAGACTATCTTAATATTAAATATACTCATTTTGGTCTTAATTATTAATGAGAAAAAATAAAGCTAAACAAATGATGGCTGAAGGAAAGCCAGTTGTTAATGGCTGGTTACAGATACCTAGCACAGTATCTGCAGAAGTTATGGCGCATCAAGGTTGGGACTCCCTTACTGTTGATATGCAACATGGGCTTGTTGATTACACAAACGCACTTCCAATGCTTCAAACAATATCTTCAACTGATGTAACTCCTCTTGCCAGAGTTAATTGGAATGAGCCAGGTCAAATAATGAAAATTTTAGATGCTGGATGTTATGGAATAATATGCCCTATGGTAAGTAACAAACAAGAAGCAGAAAGATTTATTCAGGCTTGTATGTATCCGCCAAAAGGTTATAGAAGCTTTGGTCCTGTAAGAGGTTTGATTTATGGAGGAGCAGATTATGCTGATCATGCAAACGATGAAATATTAAAATTAGCAATGATTGAAACAAAAGAGTCTCTTGAAAAATTAGATGAAATAATGTCAGTTGATGGTCTTGATGGAATATATATTGGTCCAGCTGATTTAAGTTTAGCTATTGGAGAAAAACCAGGATTTGATAGGCCAGAAAGTACTAAAGCATATTCAGAAATTTTAAGAATTTTAGAACACGCAAAAAAAAATAAAATTTTTGCTGGAATACATAATGCCACAACAGATTATGCAAAGAAAATGATAGATAAGGGTTTCAACTTTGTAACAATTGCAGCTGATCAAAGAGTACTTAGCGCAGGAGCTAAGGCTATTGTAGAGAGCATGAAGGGCTCAATTAATAAAAAAGAGTCTGATACATATTAATCTAATTTATTAAGAAAATTTTCAAATTCTTCTTTATTTAAATTTATTGACTGTTTTTTGCCTGGAAATTTTCCAGTAATTGAGTCTTTTTTAAAAGCTTTAAGAGCTTTTATCCTCTGTATTTTTATTTGATTTTTTAGTTTTAATAAGTTTCCATAAGCTTTTGAGTGTCTCGGTGGATTTTCAGTGTCTCCACATATATCCTCCATAAATAAATACATTACATCTGTAAACCTACCTGATCCGAGTGACACTGTAACTATATTTGTTCTTTTAGAAATTTCTCTCATTACATTTTCAGGAATAACCTCACATTCAGCTGAGAATGCACCCGCATCCTCTAATCTTTTAAATTTTAAATACAAATCATGTGCTTCATTACTATTTTTTCCAACTGCTCTTAAACCTCCTATCCATGTAGATTTTCTTGGCACTAAACCTAAATGTCCCATCACTGGAACATCTTCATTTGCAAGCATTTCAACAATTTTCATACTTCTAGGTGTCATTACTGCATCAGCTCCATTCTCTAAAGCCTCAAAAGCACCTCTCAATACGTCATCTGCTGTTACAAATTTATTAAGTACTAATGCTGCAGTTAAAAATAAATTTTTGGAACCCTCTCTAGCTTTTTTAACATTAAATGCATTTGATATAATCATATCAAACCCAGCCTGCTCAGCTGCATGAGCTTCTTCAATAGTATTCGCTGTAACTTGGGTAAATTTTTTTTTTCCTTTAGAATTTTTTAAATCATCAACTGTTAAAGTTCTGCTTGCAGGATTTGCTGCCCATGTATAGATTTTTTTCACTTTATTCCTTTGTATAATTGATCTCTTCTATCAATGAACTCCTCAAATGTTTTTATAGTAATAACCGAAGGAAGGATAAAAATTGACCTTTTATCTTTTATGTTTCTAATAATTCTAAAATAACCTCTTTTAATAGCAGTATCGACATAAACATTTGAAGTTAGGTAAGATTTTTCAATCACTTTTAAAAGTTGATTTTTTGTAATTGATTGGTTTTTAAAATATGCCAACATTACTGCGTGTAACATTATCCAGTGTTGAGGCGTTAATGAAAACCAGTTAAGTAAATCATTTTTTAACCTACCAGTGAAGTCTCCAAGAGAAACTTCAGCCATTTGAATTCTTTTTTTTGTTGATTTAGAAAGTTTTTTTTCCTCTTCAAAATGCTTTGGATACTTAAATTGCCTCTTCATCTAATTAATTTTATAAAATTGATCTTTCTATTCAATCTAATTTTTTATTAGCTAATTCTTTATATATATTATTTACTCTGTAAACTTCACTTGCGGTATTAAAATATCCTTCATATTCTATTTCATGCGGGGTTACATCAAAATGGTAATGACCTGCATATTTTTTATTTTCATAAGAATGAAAATGGGTATGTTCTCCAGAATCTCTTAGATTAAGTTCTCCACCAGTTGGATCTCCAGTCCACAAAACAGAGTAACATTGCAATTCAGGACCAACTGGTTCATAAAATTGCAGGAAGTCTTTTGTACATTTCATTAATTTTGGATCATAATAATCGTGTTTGATATCTTTATAATCGGGTTGTACGTGTGATCGTATTTTTCCATTCAAAACTCTAAAAACGCCAGCTAGAGCTATGTGATTGTTATCAGAAATATTTAAATTTTCTGACAATGCTTGTCTTATTGATTGAGGCAATGATCCTTGTTTTCCAATTCTTTTTTTAATATTAATTCTTATTACCCTTCCTTGTTTTCCATCGCTATAGTAGATGTTGCCAAGTCCTCCATGTTTTCTTGCCTTATAATCTTTAACTATACATTCTTTGTTTTTTCCAACCATTGCAATGATAGATTTAGATTCTTCAGTAATTAAATTCTCATTTATAACTAATTCTCCACAATGTCCTTCCAAACACGACATAGCTCCAGAGCCTGCTCCAAGAGCATAGGATTTTGCAGAATTTATTCTTTTTGAAATCTCTTGATAATCAAATTCAGTACCGATGTAATTTTTATCATGCATATAAGGCTCTCCTCCAACATCGATTATTTTTTGATTGCCACTAATACCTTCAGAGGGACAATCCCATTTTCTAAGATTTGGACACTCAACTACATCTACTTCAACATTTTTGTAATTATTAGCGAGTCCAATTCTTAATGCATTTGAAATATCTATTAAGTCGAAAGATTTAAAAATTCCTCTCTCTATATTTAATTTCATGATTTAATAATATTGCATTATATATTGCAAAATGTCTATAGATAATATATATAATATCTATACATAATATATTTAAAATAAAATGGTAAAGAAAGATTTAAAAGTTGCTGTTCTTGGTGCAGGTGCAATGGGATGTTTGTTTGGAGGTTTGCTTGCAGAAAAAGGATTGGATGTAACTCTTATTGATGTTTGGAAAGAACATGTAGATACCTTAAATAAAAAAGGCCTCAAGATGGATGGCCATGGTGGTGATAGATTTATAAAAGTCAAAGCAACAACAGATCCATCAAGCATGAGTATTGTAGATGCGGTTATTGTTATGTGTAAAGCTACTGCATTAGAACCAGCTCTAAATAGTGTTAAAAATATAATTGGAGAAAAAACTGTTTTTATGTCATTTCAAAATGGTTTTGGACACGAAGCTATCATGCAAAAAATTGTAGGAGTTGAAAAAGTGTTAGGTGGTACGACAACACAAGCATCAAATATATTAGGACCAGGTCATATTATGAACCATACAGCTTTACCTTCGTGGATAGGAGAATACGAGGGAGGTACGAGCGATAGAGTGAAAGATATTGCAGATACATTTACTGCATATAACCTTGAAACAATAGCCGCTGACGACGTAAAGAAAAGAAAATGGATGAAGCTTTTTGCTTTAACAGCTATTGGTCCATTATCTGCAATTTTTGATCTTCATCATACGGATCTTTATATTTCCAATAATGCAAATAATGTTTCAAGATCACTCGGTAAAGAAATTATATTGGAAACAAGACAAGTAGCTTTAGCTGATGGCGTAGAAGTATCTGAAGATGAATGTCTATTCATGTTTAATAAGATAGTAGATTCTAAGCAAACTAATAAATCCTCAATGGCATTTGATATACAGTATAAAAGAAAAACTGAAATTGATTTTATTAGTGGCGTTGTATCAAATCTTGGAAAAAAACATGGAATAAAAACTCCATTAAATGATCTTATGTATAAAATGATTAAAATTAAAGAGGGTATGTACAGCTGAATGCTGAAAATTAGCAAACTAAAAAAAGTTAAATCAAACTTTCCCATTATTGTTGGAGAAAAAATTATCAGTAAAAAAATATGTAATTATTTGATTGATGAGATAAGTAAATCAAAAAATTTTGATGATATGATTATGGGAGGTAGAAGTAGGATTAATAAAGGATCAAAAAATTTTCAAAATTATATATTAAGTTCTAAATTCTCAAAAAAACTTTTTTCAACTTTTAATTCACAATTATTTTATAATAAGATTGATAAAAAATTTAAAACTGAGTTTAAAAATAACACATGGCAAAGTTTATTCAAACCCAAAACATTCAATAAAAAAAAATACACCTTGAAAAGAAAAGTAAACTCAATCGAACTCAAAAAATTAATGGGAAGCGATTATAAGAATCCAATATTAAATTTAGATATAGATTTTTCGGTATCTAAAGGAGGTTATAGATTAAGACCTCATAGGGATGATGTGAATAGATTATACAACTTTTTAATATACCTAACAGATATACCAAAAAAAAATGGAGGTTCCCTTACACTTTATAAAAGAAAAGCAAACAAGAATTTAAGAAAAAAATTTAGGAGATTTCCAAAAATTAATGAACTGAGTAAAGTAAAGGAGTTTACCCCAAAAAAAGGAAGTATTATTTTCTTTAAATCTACTCCCAACTCTTATCATGGTGTAACACGATTTAAGGAAAAAAACTGTCCAAAAAGATTTTTTATTTATGGAAGCTACGCATTTAATAAACCTGTTATATGGAAATACAAAAATTTTGAATATCACCCTTATATAGTTGCGACTAAAAAAAGAATGCTCACATCTTTTCATGATTCAAATTATCTGCTAAAATCTAGTAATAATGAAAACTAACAGCAAATTAAAGAAAATTTTAGATAGAGATGGGTACCTTAGGATAAAAAATATTCTTAATTTCAACAAAGATTTAAAACCTATTTTAAACGATATGGAATATGTAATGGATAATCTAGTTAATAAATTTGCGCCTAGTCATATGAGAGAAAAGGTTTTTAAATATAACTTTAAAAAAAAATATACCTATATTTCGAAATTAAATATTAATGACCTTGACCAATATTTTAATACTAGGCTACCTAGAGATCATGTTAAAAAAGATAGTGATTACTTTGCATCGCAATCTTTATGGAATTTAATAAATCATAAGAAAATTTTAGATGTAGTTGAAAAATTAATAGGATCTGAAATCCTTTCCAATCCTGTTCAAAATACAAGAATAAAACAACCAGAAAGTAAATTGCCTAAACACTCTGTTCATGATGGTCTTTCAGGAAGAACTCCTTGGCACCAAGACGCAGCAGTATTATCATCTATTGGACAAAGATTGACAGATATGGTGACCGTTTGGATACCATTTACAAAAACTACCAAAAATAATGGATGCATGATTACTGTTAAAGAAATTAACAAATTAGGTTTATTAAATCATGTATCTGGATATAGAGGTCAAGTCGAAATAAAAGATAGTAAATTACTTGATAAATATAAGCCAATTTTCCTTGAAGCAAATGTGGGTGATATAATAATTTTACACAAACATTCCATTCATTGTTCATTGCCTAACAGATCTAACGATTTTAGAATTAGTGCTGATTTAAGATATAATAGAGCTGGAACTCCGTCTGGTAGAAAACCTTTGCCAAATTTTTATGTAAGAAGCAAAGATAAAAAAAATATTACTATCCGCAACTATAAACAATGGATAGCTTTATGGGAAAAGGCAAAGAATAAATGTATTCCAAGAAAGTATGCATTTAAATATCCACTTCCAACATTTAAAAATAGCAAAAGAGATCTAGCTAGATTAGTATAATTTCTTTTTTAAATTATGAAAAAGATTCTTATTGTCCAACCTATTCATGAAAAAGGAATGGAATTATTAAAAAGTAATAGTAACTATAATTACGAGGTAGTTGAGGATTTAAGTGTAGAAAACGTTAAACAAAAAATTATAGATGCTGATGCAGTGTCTTTAAGAACATCAATTTTACCTGCACAAGCAATTGAAAATGCAAAAAAACTTAAAATAATTTCTAGACATGGAGTTGGATACGACAATATTGATTTAGATAGCTGTAAAAAAAGAAATATCGATGTGGCGATAACTGCAACAGCAAACGCCGTAGCAGTTGCAGAACACGTTCTTTTCATGCTTCTAAACATATCAAAAAGAAAAGATATGTATGATCAATCAGTCAAAAGTGGAAAATTTACTGAAAGAAATAAGCTTCCAAAAACTATAGAGATATGGAACAAAAATATTCTTATAGCAGGTTTTGGAAGAATTGGAAAAGCATTGATTAAAAGATGTTTAGGATTTGAAATGAATGTATTTGTTTATGATCCATTTGTAGATGCAGAAACAATAAACAAAATGGGAGGAAAAAAAGTTGAAGATTTATCAGAAACTATAAAAGATATGGATGCTGTGTCACTCCATATACCTTTAACTGATCAAACTAAAAATATCATAAATTATGAACTTCTTAAAACCATGAAAAAAAATTGCATAATCATAAATGCTGCAAGAGGTGGAATTATAAATGAGAAAGATTTAGATAGAGCTTTAAAAGAGAATTTAATTTTTGGAGCAGGTATAGACGTATTTGAAGTCGAACCTCCAAATGCTGATAATCCACTATTAAAAAACGACAAAGTTTTCCTAAGCCCTCATGCAGCAGCGTTTACTGAAGAGTGCATGACTAGAATGGCAAGAGAAACTATACAAAATATTCTCGATTATTTTGATGGTAAACTTGAAGATAGCAAAAAAGTAAAATTATAGTTTATTAATCTCTAAATTTGATTTCTTTAAAGTATCTGTAATATATTTATAACCCATAATTGCATACTCAAGAGGATTTGCTTTTTTTGGATCTTGCTCAGCTTCTACAACCAGCCAACCCTGATAATTATTTTTTTTCAAAATATCAAACAGAGGTTTATAGTCGATACACCCATCGCCAGGCACAGTAAAAGCACCCTCTAAAAAAGCATCTCTAAAACTTAAATCTTCAGAAAGGGCCTTTTTTAATACTTCTTCTCTAATATCTTTGCAGTGAATATGGATTACTCTTTCTTTAAATTTATTGATAATATTAATAGAATTTCCTCGTGCAAATAACATATGACCGGTATCTAAAGTTAATTTTACACTATCGTTTGTATTTTCTAACAATCTAATAGTATCTTCCTCTGTTTCTATTACTGTACCCATATGATGATGATATGCTAAAGGCATACCTTCATCTTCAAGGAATTTAGCAAGCTCAGATATTTTTGTGCAATAATCTCTCCATTCATCATTAGACATTTTTGGTCTACTAGAGAGTTTTTTTGATGGATCGCCTTGTATTGATTCAAAAACTTCAGCGAATACAATACATGGAGCATCACAATCTTTAAATAATTGAAGTTGGTTTTGAATTAATTTTTTTTCTTCTTCAACAGAATTTTTTCTAAGATTTCCACTATACCATCCAGAACATAATTTTAAATTATACTGTTCTAGTTTTGGTAACAATTCTTTGGATGTTTTTGGAAATTTTCCACCTGACTCTATACCTATATATCCAGCCTGACTTGCCTCTGATAAACATTGTTCTAGAGGAGTATCTCCACCTAGTTCAGGCATATCATCATTGCTCCACGCTATTGGTGCTATCCCTAATTTTACTGACATATTTTTTATATTTGCTAAGATATTTGATCATGAGATTAATTAAAGGTAAAAAAATCAAATTAGGCATTGTTGGTGGTGGTCCAAAATCATGGATAGGACATGTCCATAGAATTTCCTCAAGATTTGATGACGAATATGAAATTGTCTCAGGAGTTTTTTCAAGAAATTCAAATATTTCAAAGACTTTCGGAAAAAAAATAGGAATTGATAAAGATAGATGTTACTCAAATTATCAAGAAATGGCTTACAAAGAGGCTCTAAGACCTGATGGTATTGAGGTCGTATCGATTATGACTCCACCTTCAAGTCACCAAATTATTGCAGAAAAATTTATAGACAAAAATATTCACATAATATCTGACAAGCCATTTGCAGGTAATCTATCACAAGCAAAAAAACTTTTTCAAAAAATTAAATCAAATAAAAATATAAAATATGCTTTAACTCATAATTATTCAGCATATCCAATGGTTAGAGAAGCAAAGGTATTAGTTGAAAAAGGAAAAATAGGAAAAGTTGAATATGTTAATGTAGAGTATGTTCAAGACTGGACTGATGGAAAAACAGTTAATAAAAAAAATGCAAAAAAAATATTAAAATGGAAAATAAATAAAAAAATAGTTGGAACCTCAGCAGTTTTAAATGAGATTGGATCTCACGCTTATCACATAGCATGCTATGTTTCTGGATTAAAAGCTAGAAATGTGTTTGCTGATATCAAACAAGTTTCAAAAACTGTTAAAATGGATAACAATGCTCAAGTAATGATCAACTTTAATAACAACGCAAAAGGCATACTTTGGACAAGTGTTATGGCAAGAGGCGGTGTTTATGGTTTAAGGTTTAGGATATTTGGCACAAAAGGCAGCATAGAATGGGTTCAAAATGATCCAGGTTATCTTAAATTTAATCCATTAAAAGGTGCTGTAAAATTTTTAGAAAGAGGTTTTTTTAATGCAGAATTATCTAAAAACTTTTCAAGAATTAAATTTGGACATCCGGAGGGTTATTTGGATGCTTTTGCAAATATTTATAAAGAATTTGCAGCATCATTAAGAACTAAAGCTAAAAAAAGGTGGTTTTTTCCAAATGAAAACGAAGGACTTGAAACCGCAAAGTTTATTGAAGCGTGTAAAATTTCAAATAAAAGAAAAGTGTGGATAAAAATAAAATAAAAGTTGCTTTGCTTGGTCTTGGCAGAATTGGCCAAATGCATGCAAAAAATTTAATTGAAAATAGAGAATTTGAGTTAAAATATGTCTTTGACCTTAACAAAGATTTATTAAAAAAAATCTCTAATAAATATAATGTTACTTCAATAAATAAGCCTGATCTGGCTTTCAATGATAAAGATATTGACTGTATATTTATTGCGTCAAGCACACCTACACATTTAAAATTTATTGAGCAAGGTGTAAAAAAAAATAAAATTATTTTTTGTGAAAAACCATTAGATCTGAATATAAAAAAAATTAATTCTTGTCTAAAAAGGATAAAAAAATTTAAACCAAGAGTGCAAATAGGCTTCAATAGGAGATATGACGTTGGACACCATTCATTAAAACAACACTTAAAACAAAAAATTGGACGATTAGAAAAAATTATAATTACTAGTCGGGATCCTTCTCCTCCTTCACTAAAATATCTAAAAAGTTCAGGTGGGATATTTAAAGATATGATGATTCACGATTTTGATCTTGCAAGATATTATTTAGGAAAAGACGAATTCCAATCAATTTTTGCTATGGGCAGTAACTTATCGGATAAACGTTTTAATAAAATTAATGATTATGAATTGGCAACTACAATACTCAAATCCAAAAAAGGGGTTCAATGTATTATAACAAATTCAAGACATTGTAGCTTTGGATATGATCAAAGAGTAGAATTATTTGGAAATAAAGGAATGCTAGTTTCAGACAATAAAAGAAACAATGAAATAAATTATTTTTCAAAAAGCTCAACAAACAGCAAATCACCTCTTCTTCACTTCTTTATTGAGAGATATTCTGAGGCTTTTAAACTTCAATTATTCGATCTAGCAAAATTTTGTAGAAAAAATATAAAACCTAGAGCAGTTTTTGAAGATGGAAGAAAATCAATTATATTGGCAGGGGGAGCAATGAACTCTATAAAGTCCAAAAAGTTTGAAAAACTAATTTATTGAAATTTAAATTCCTTCTATTTTTTTATCTCCTGATTTTTTGACAAAATATATTCCAAGTATAACAATAAATAATGAAATTAATATTTTTGAAGTAACTAATTCATTAAGAAATAAGTATCCAAGAATTACCCCAAATATTGGTATTAAATAAGCGACTTGGCTTTGAAAAACTAAACCGTTTCTTTTCAATATCATAAATCTCAATAACCAAGCTATACCAGTAGGAAATACACCAAGATAAATTAAAGACAAAGTTGACTCTAATGATGGATTTAAATTCCAAGGTTGCTCTATAATTAAAGAAATTGGGCAAACAAATATTGTTCCCCAAATTAATATTGATGCAGTAACATTTTCATTTTTTTTATGACTTATTTTTAAAGTTAATATACCACCAATTACATAAAACGTTGAACCAACTAATATCATTAAAGCAGAAAATAAATTTTCATCATTAATAAGTAGATTTTCGGAAAAAAGATAAACTATTCCTAAAAATCCTAAAATTATACCTAATATTTTTACTAAATTTATTTTTTCTTTATCTATAAACAAATGAGCTAAAATAGTTGCACTGATAGGAGTGGTAGACATTAATATTGCTGCTAAATTACTTTGGACTTTTTGTACACCATAAGCAATTAAAAAAAATGGAATAACCAAATTAATAACACCAATTGCAGCAAACCATTTCCAATCTTTTGAAAAGACTTCAATTTTAATTTTTTTATAAAAACATAATAATAAAACTGGAATCATTCCAAAAAAAATTCTTAAAAATGCTATCGTTATTGGACCATAAGAGTAAGTGGCAATTTTAATGTTGAAAAAAGCTGAAGCCCATATGAGTGATAGTAAAACTAATATGAAATAATCAGATGTTTTGGGTGAAGTCATTCTACAATATCTTTTACTGTTCCATTGGTTAAATTAAGCAGTTCATCAAAATTTATTTTGAAAATACAGTTTGGATGTCCTGCTGCGGCATATAAATTTTTAAATCTATTTAAAGACTCATCAACAAGAATTTCTAATTTATTTTTATGGCCTACTGGTGAAACTCCTCCTATAGTATATCCTGTTTGATTTTTAACCTCATCTGGAGAGGCCATGCTTAAATCTTTACTATTAAAAATTTTTTTTAATTTATTTAATGAACATCTTTTATCGCCAGATACTAAGCAGAGTAAAAAATTTCCCTCATTCCTAAATAATAAACTTTTTACAATTGAACCAACTTCAGTATTTAATGAATTTGCTGCATCATTTGCTGTTCTTGCGGTTTTCTCTAATTCAATTACCTTTATTTCATTATTAAACTTTTTTAATGCTTCTTTTGCTCTTTTAACTGCTTCTTTATTTAGTGCTGACATTAGTACAACTCTTGATTGATTGAAAAATTGTGATTTTTAAGGTTAATATACATGTAATTAAAGCATAACTGATATCTATTTTATAGACATTATTTATCTTTTCTTAACTGATAATAGAACAAGAAAATTTATAGGAGATAATATGAGCGCTAGGGAAGTATTAAAACAAATAAAATCTAAGAATGTTGAGTATGTTGATCTTAGATTCACTGATCCAAGAGGAAAACTGCAACACCTTACAATGGATAAAACTATAGTTGACGAAGGTATGCTGAACGACGGAGTATTTTTTGATGGCTCTTCGATTGCTGGTTGGAAAGCGATAAATGAGTCTGACATGATATTAAAACCAGATTTAAGCAGAACAGTAATGGATCCATATACATCACATAATACAATGATTTTATTTTGCGATATTTTGGATGCTGTTAAAAAAGACCCATACGAAAGAGATCCAAGGGGAATAGCTAAAAAAGCAGAGGCATATTTAAAAAGAACTGGAATTGGAGATAAAGCTTACTTTGGACCAGAGCCAGAATTTTTTGTTTTTGATGATGTAAAAATTAAAAATGATATGAATGAAACTGGTTTTTCAATTGACAGTTCTGAAGGACCTTATAATTCAGGAAAATCATATGATAATGGCAATATGGGCCACAGACCTGGTATTAAAGGAGGTTATTTTCCTGTGCCACCAGTAGATAGTGCTCAGGATATGAGAGGCGAATACTTGAAAGGTCTAAGAGATGTAGGTATTACTGTTGAAAAACACCACCATGAAGTTGCACCCAGTCAACATGAACTAGGAATGTTGTTTGGAACATTAGTTGATCAAGCTGATAATGTTCAACTTTACAAATATGTAGTTCAGATGGTTTCACATTCATTTGGAAAGACTGCTACTTTTATGCCAAAACCAGTAAAAGGTGATAATGGCTCTGGAATGCATACTCACCAGTCAATTTGGAAAGGTAAAACTCCAGTATTTTCTGGTAACAAATATGCTGGTCTATCTCAAACAGCTCTATATTATATTGGTGGTATTTTAAAACACGCAAAAGCAATTAACGCTTTTTCAAATGCTACCACTAATAGTTATAAAAGATTAATTCCGGGTTTTGAGGCGCCAGTTTTACTTGCATACTCTGCAAGAAACAGGTCTGCATCATGCAGAATTCCAATAACTTTAAGCAAAAAAGGTGCAAGATGTGAGATTAGATTCCCTGATGCTTCAGGTAATCCGTATTTAACATTTGCATCAATGTTAATGGCAGGTCTTGATGGTATCAAAAATAAAATTGATCCAGGTAAGTCTTTTGACCAGGACCTTTATGCATTAACTGAAAAACAAGTTAAAAAAGTTCCTACAGTCTGTGGATCGTTGAGAGAAGCTATGGAAGCTCTTGATAAAGATAGAAACTTTTTAAAACAGGGGAATGTATTTACTGACGATCAGATAGATGCGTACATTGAATTAAAGTACGAGGAAATTCATAACTTTGAACATACGCCGCACCCTATCGAATTCGATATGTATTATAGCTGTTAATAAGCTTTATTTTGGGTAATACCTGCGGTAATAGCAGGTATTCCCTATAAGAATTTCTAATTTCATTTAATTTTGTTATCAAAATGTATGACAAAATTTATTTCTTCTTTAAGAAACATCATTGGTTTTAAGAGGCCAAACTATAAAAAAACTAAAAAGAAGAATAATAGAATTTATACAATGAATAAAAGAGGACAATATTGGTTTATTTCATATTACCAATAAACAGTATTAAATTTTAAAGGACTCTCCACATCCACATCTTTCAGTTTCGTTTGGATTGTTAAAAACAAACTGAGAAGAAAATTCTTCCTTCTTATAATCCATTTCTGTTCCAAATAAATACATCACAGCCGCAGAGTCTATAAATACCTTTACTCCTTTATCCTCTATTACTTCGTCGTTAGGGTTAATTTTGTTGGTATATTCCATTACGTATGACATACCTGCGCAACCTCCAGATTTAACTCCAACTCTTACTCCAATAGACTCATTGCTCGCAGATGACATGATTTCCTTAATTTTTGTAGCCGCTTGATCACTTAATGTAATTATTTGTTTCGTCATAAATTTAATTCCAATTTAGCTGCTTCTGACATCATTGATTTATCCCAAGGCGGATCCCATACTAAATCTAAATCAACTTTGTCAACTTCGTCT
>CACAPU010000006.1 GCA_902534465.1 uncultured Pelagibacteraceae bacterium | reverse complement strand
TAAAGCTTCTCCCATTTTTTCTTGGTCTGCTTTAGTTTTAGGTTCAACGGCAATTTCTATTACTGGATCTGGAAACTCCATTGGTTCTAATAATACTGGAGACTCTTTGTTTGCAAGAGTGTGTCCAGTTATTGTATTTTTTAAACCTGCTAATGCAACTATATCACCTGCATTTGCCTCTTTAATGTCTTCTCTTGAGTTTGCATGCATTAATAGCATTCTCCCAACTCTTTCCTCCTTATCTTTGGAGGTATTATAAATACCAGTCCCTGATTTAACTGTTCCAGAGTAAATTCTTATAAATGTTAAACTTCCAACAAATGGATCATTAGCAACTTTAAATGCTAAAGCCGAAAATGGAGCATTATCCTCAAATTTCATCTCTATTTCGTCCTCTGATCCAGGTTTTGTTCCTTTAATTGATCCAATGTCTTTGGGACTCGGCAAGTAATTTACCACTGCGTCTAATAAAGGTTGTACTCCTTTATTTTTAAAAGCTGAACCAGTTAATACAGGTACAAAATCAAACCCTAAACATCCTTTTCTAATACACTTAATTAAATCACTTTCAGAAATTTCTTTACCACCCAGATAATCTTCCATTAATTTTTCATCTTGCTCAACAGCTGTTTCAACTAACTCTTGACGATATTTTAAAGATATATCCTTTAAATCATCAGGTATTTCTATTAATTCCCAAGCTGCACCAAGATCCTCGTTTTTCCAGACAACTGCCTTCATTTTAATTAAATCCACTACACCTTTTAATGAAGCTTCAGAGCCTATAGGAACTTGCATTACCAATGGTTTTGCCCCTAGTCTGTCTTTTATCATACCAACACATCTAAAAAAGTCTGCACCTGTTCTATCTAATTTATTAACAAAGCATATTCTTGGAACCTTATATTTATCAGCCTGTCTCCATACAGTTTCTGATTGTGGTTCAACACCTGCTACTCCGTCAAAAACAGCTACAGCTCCATCTAGAACTTTAAGCGATCTCTCAACTTCAATAGTAAAATCAACATGTCCTGGAGTATCTATAATGTTAATTCTATGGTCATTCCAAAAACATGTTGTTGCGGCAGATGTGATTGTAATACCTCTTTCTTGCTCTTGTTCCATCCAGTCCATAGTTGCAGCTCCATCATGAACTTCTCCAATTTTGTGACTTTTCCCGGTGTAGTATAGAATTCTTTCTGTGGTTGTTGTTTTTCCTGCATCTATATGAGCCATGATTCCGATATTTCTATATTTATCTAATGTATGTGATCTAGACATTTAAATTACCACCTAAAATGTGCAAATGCCTTATTTGACTCTGCCATTTTATGTGTATCCTCCTTTTTTTTAATTGCTGATCCTTTATTTTGATAAGCGTCATAAATTTCATTAAAAATTCTGTCAGACATCTTTTTGTCTTTACGTTTTCTTGATGCATCTATTAACCATCTTAATGCTAAAGCTTGTGATCTTTTGGATTTTACTTCAACAGGAACTTGATAAGTTGCACCTCCAACTCTTCTAGATCTAACTTCGACCGTTGGTCTTATATTATTTATTGCATCATTAAATACATTTAATGGTTCATCTTTAGATTTGCTTTTTATTTTATCTATAGCTTCATAAATAATTTTTTCCGCTATTGTTTTTTTTCCATCATACATAATTGAATTTATTAATTTAGGAATAATTGTAGATTTATATTTTGGATCTAAAACAACTAATTTTTTTGGAGCTTTTCTTTTTCTGGACATTAATTATTTACCTTTTTTGGTTCCATACAAAGATCGTCTTTGTTTTCTATTTGCTACTCCTTGTGTGTCAAGATTTCCACGAAGAATGTGGTATCTAACCCCAGGTAAATCTTTAACTCTTCCACCTCTTATTAATACAACAGAGTGTTCTTGAAGATTATGACCTTCTCCAGGTATGTATGCAGTAACCTCAAAACCATTAGATAATCTCACTCTAGCTACTTTTCTTAATGCTGAATTAGGTTTTTTAGGAGTCGTTGTATAAACTTTAACACAAACACCTCTTTTTAAAGGTTGTTTTTGTAATGCAGGAACCTTGTTTCTTGTTACTTGTCTAACTCTACTTTTTCTAACTAATTGGTTTATAGTTGGCATAAATAAATAAATTGTTTTTTTTGATGAAAATAACTGACATGTTATTTGTGGCAGCGTTTAGTGAACAAGTCACTACATTCCAACCAAAAATATCGCCAAAATACATTAGAAATTTTATTTGTCAAACTAAATAAAGGCTAAAAAACTGTTATAATTATTGATTTATTTGAGCTTCTGATGTCTCTGAATTATCTTGATCAGATAAAAATTTTTGATCATCCTCTATAGCTCTTTTATTCCAAGTATTCTTAATAGCGCCTGTTCCTGCTGGTACTAATCTTCCTACAATTACATTCTCTTTTAACCCTGTAAGTTTATCAACTTTACCTTTTATTGCGGCATCTGTTAATACTCTTGTTGTTTCTTGAAATGATGCAGCAGATATGAAGGATTCAGTTTGTAAAGAAGCTTTAGTAATTCCCATCAATACTCTCTCACCAACTGCCAGTTTTTTTCCTTCTGCTTTTAATTTATCATTCATATTTTCAAATTTTATTCTATCTATTACCTCGCCTGGTAATAATTTACTATCACCAGACTCTTTGACTTCAATTTTTTTAAGCATCTGCCTAAGAATTACCTCAATATGCTTATCATTTATTATCACTCCCTGTAGTCTATATACATCTTGTACTTGGTTAACAAAATACTCAGTTAATTCCTCTATTCCCATTATTCTTAAAATATCGTGAGGTAAAGGTTGACCGTCTAAAAGATATTCACCTTTTTTAATTTTTTCACCTTGATTAAAATTTATATGCTTTCCTTTCGGAATCAAATAACTTGAGGTTTCTCCGTTTTCAGCTTCAATTGTTACTCTTTGTTTTCCTCTAACTTCTTTTCCAAAAATAACGCTACCATCATTTTCGGCAATAATTGCACTGTCCTTAGCTTTTCTGGCCTCAAACAATTCAGCAACTCTAGGTAGTCCTCCTGTAATATCTTTAGTTTTAGTTGTTTCTTTAGGTAATCTGGCAATTACATCGCCTGCTGAAATTTTTTGCCCA
This sequence comes from uncultured Pelagibacteraceae bacterium, assembly GCA_902534465.1. Taxonomy (GTDB): domain Bacteria; phylum Pseudomonadota; class Alphaproteobacteria; order Pelagibacterales; family Pelagibacteraceae; genus Pelagibacter. The sequence continues at coordinate 71,557 of CACAPU010000006.1, read as the reverse complement.
TCTTTTACGGATAAAATTGAGTCTGGTACTAAATAATATCTTGCCTCATTATCATCTGCTTTTTTTATTACATTACCTTTTGCATCTCTAAGTGTAATTCTTGGTTTTAAATCTGTATTTTTAGATTGTGTTTTCCAATCAACTACAGCTTTAGTTGATATACCCGTTGCATCATCAACTGTTTCAGCAATAGAAACTCCATCAATTAAATCAACATAATTTGCAATACCATCTTTTTCTGCAATAACTGGTGTTGTATAAGGATCCCATTCACAAATTTTAGTACCTTTTTTAATTTTTTGATCATTTTCAAAAAATAATTTAGATCCATAAGGAACTTTATAAGATGCAACTTGCAATCCATTTTCATCTTCAATTGATATTTCTGTATTTCTCCCCATAACAATTTGATTATTTTTTGAGTCTTTAATTAAATTTGTATTAACAATTTTAAGAATTCCATCTGAATTAGATACTATTTGTGACTCCTGTTTAACTGATGCTGTTCCACCAACGTGGAAGGTTCTCATTGTTAATTGAGTTCCTGGCTCACCAATTGATTGAGCAGAAATCATACCAATCGCTTCACCTACATGGACCATCTTACCTCTAGAAAGATCTCTTCCGTATGATGTAGCGCATACACCTTCTTTTGCACCACATGTCATTACTGAGTAAACGTTTATGCTTTTAACACCAGCTGCATCTATTTTCTCACAACCTGTTTCATCAATCATTTCATCTTTTTTTATAAGCACATCTCCTGTTAATGGATTTTTAATTTCTTTAGCAGCAACTCTTCCTAAAGCTCTTTCTGATAAACTTACCATAATGTTTCCACCTTCTAAAACCTCTGTAAGTTTAATTGACCCACATTTCATATCACATTTAGGTTTAGTAATTGTTAGGTCTTGAGCAACATCGCACAATCTTCTTGTCAAATAACCTGAGCTTGCAGTTTTTAGAGCTGTATCAGCTAAACCTTTTCTAGCTCCATGTGTTGAGTTAAAATATTCTAAAGCTGTTAATCCTTCTTTAAAATTCGATGTTATCGGAGACTCAATAATTTCACCAGATGGTTTTGCTATTAAACCTCTCATTCCAGCTAACTGTTTCATCTGTGCTGCAGACCCTCTTGCACCACTATCAGCCATCATAAATACTGAGTTAATTTTTAAACCTTCGGCTGTTACTTCAGTAGCAGATATTCTTTTCATCATTTCTGATGCAACTCTATCTGTACATTTAGACCAAGCATCGATAACTTTATTGTATTTCTCGCCTCTTGTTATCAAACCTTCTGCATATTGTCCTTCATAATCAGCTATTAGTTTTTTTGTTTCATCTATAAGCTGCTGTTTATTATCTGGTATAACTAGATCATCCTTTCCAAAAGATATTCCTGCTTTGAATGCGTGTTTAAATCCAAGGTCTTTAAGTTTATCACAGAATATAACCGTACTTTTTTGGCCAGAAAATCTAAAAACATGATCTATAACTTCAGAAACAATTTTTTTCGGAAGTAACCTATCAACTAAAGAAAATTTATTATTTACATTTTTGGGTATTAAATTTGAAAGCAAAAATCGACCAGCTGTACTTATGTGCTTCTCAAACTTAATATTTCCTTTTTCGTCTACAGTTTCATATCTTGATACTATTCTTGAATGCACTTTAATTTGACCAGTTTCTAAGGCGTGTTCAATTTCTGTTGTATTTACGAAATATCCTTCTACTCTTTCAGTTTGAACTGGGGGCTGAGACAAGTAATATATACCTAAAATCATATCCTGACTTGGTACTATTATTGGTTTCCCATTAGACGGACTTAAAATATTATTTGTTGACATCATCAGAACTCTTGCTTCTAACTGTGCTTCTAAACTTAATGGGACGTGCACTGCCATTTGGTCTCCATCGAAATCTGCGTTGAAAGCTGCACATGTTAATGGATGTAGTTCTATGGCATTACCCTCAATAAGCTTAGGCTCAAATGCTTGAACACCTAGCCTATGAAGAGTTGGGGCTCTGTTTAATATTACTGGATGCTCTCTAACAATCAATTCTAAGGCATCCCAAACTTCGTTTCGTTCTCTCTCAACTAATTTTTTTGCTTGTTTAATTGTTGATGCAAGTCCTAATTTATTTAATCTTGCGTATAGGAACGGTTTAAATAATTCTAAAGCCATTTTTTTTGGCAAACCACACTCATGTAACTTTAGGTCTGGTCCAACTACTATTACTGATCTTCCAGAGTAATCAACTCTTTTTCCAAGTAAATTTTGCCTAAATCTTCCTTGTTTTCCTTTTAACATTTCAGCCAAAGATTTTAATGGTCTTTTTCCAGTTCCGGTTATGACTCTTCCCCTTCTCCCATTGTCAAATAGTGCATCTACAGACTCCTGTAACATTCTTTTTTCATTTCTAACAATAATATCTGGGGCTTTAAGATCTATTAATCTTTTTAACCTATTATTTCTGTTAATTACTCTTCTATATAGATCGTTTAAGTCAGATGTTGCAAAACGACCACCATCAAGAGGCACAAGAGGTCTTAGTTCAGGTGGTATTACTGGAACAGTTGTTAGTATCATCCATTCTGGTTTATTTCCAGTTTCTATGAAAGACTCTATTAGTTTTAACCTTTTTATTGATCTTTCTTCTGAAACTTTTGATTTAGTCTCCTTTATGCTTTTTATTAAAGCTTCTCTTTCATCTTCAAGATTTATTGATTTCAAAATTTCAAGAATTGCCTCAGCTCCAATACCAGCTGTAAAAGCTTCCTCTCCATAGTCGTCTTGATATTTAATAAGTTCTTCTTCACCTAATAATTGGTTTTTCTTTAGACCTGTTAATCCAGGTTCTATTACGATGAAATTTTCAAAGTACAATACTCTTTCGACCTCTTTTAATTTCATATCAACTACAAGTGATATTCTGCTTGGGAGTGACTTTAAAAACCATATATGTGCGACAGGTGTAGCTAAATTTATATGTCCCATTCTCTCACGTCTCACATTTGATTTAGTAACTTCAACTCCACATTTTTCACAAATTATTCCTCTAAATTTCATTCTTTTGTATTTTCCACAGAGGCATTCATAATCTTTTATAGGTCCAAATATTCTTGCACAAAAAAGACCGTCTTTCTCAGGTCTGAATGTCCTATAATTTATAGTTTCAGGTTTTTTAATTTCACCAAATGTCCATGATTTTATTTTTTCAGGACTTGCTAAAGTTATTTTGATACTATTAAAATTTTGAGCCTCAGAAATCTCTGATGATTTAAAAAGATCTGACAGTTCTTTACTCATATAATTAGTTTAACTCCACATTTAATGCTAATGATTTAATTTCTTTTACTAAAACGTTAAATGACTCAGGTATTCCTGACTCAAAATTCTCTTCCCCTTTTACTATAGTTTCATAAACTTTGACTCTACCAGCAACATCGTCTGATTTTACAGTTAGAATTTCTTGAAGTGTGTATGAAGCACCGTATGCTTCTAAAGCCCAAACTTCCATTTCTCCAAATCTTTGGCCGCCTAATTGAGCTTTTCCACCTAATGGTTGTTGAGTAACTAAACTGTAAGGTCCTGTTGATCTAGCATGAATTTTATCTTCGACCAAATGATGGAGTTTGAGCATGTAGATAATACCTACAGTTACAGGTCTATCAAATTTTTCACCTGTTCTTCCATCCCACAAGCTAGTTTGGCCAGAATTGGGGAGTTTCGCTAAATCTAACATATTAGTAACATCTTTCTCTTTAGCTCCATCAAAAACTGGTGTTGAAATAGGTACTCCATTTTGAATGTTTACACATAAATCTTTAAATTCTCTTTCAGACAACTTATCTATATTTTCTGAGTAAATCTCAACACCATATATACTTTTTAAAAATTTAGAAATTTTCTCTTCTTTTTGTATTTTTTTTTGATTTTGATTAATTAAATCTGTTAGCTGTTCTCCTAATTCTTTGCAAGACCAACCTAGATGAGTTTCTAATATTTGGCCTACATTCATTCTGCTTGGAACGCCAAGTGGATTTAAAACTATATCTACAGGTTTTCCATTTTCTCTATATGGCATGTCCTCGACAGGCACAATTTTACTTACAACTCCTTTATTTCCATGCCTACCAGACATTTTGTCTCCTGGTCTCAGTCTTCTTTTGATAGCTACAAAAACTTTGACCATTTTCATAACGCTAGGTAATAGATCATCACCCTGTCTAATTTTAAGCACTTTGTCCTCAAATCTTTCTTGTATGTCTTTTTTTGCGTTTTCATACTGAGATCTTAATTGAAGAAGTGTTTCTGATTTCTTATCCTCCTCAATATTAATTTTAAATAATTCTGAAACAGGTAATTCAAAGATAATTTCCTCATTTAAAATAGTACCTATTTCATAGCCTTTAATTTTTTTTGATATTTTTGTATTAATTAATATAGAACTTGCCCTTTGTTTTATGCTTCTCTCTAAAATCTCTTCTTCTACATTTTTATCTTGCTGTACGCTTTCTATTTCAGCTCTTTCAATTGTGATAGATCTTTCATCTTTTTCTATTCCATGTCTGTTAAAAACTCTTACATCAACAACTATACCACCGCTTCCACTTGGCATTTTTAAAGAAGTATCGGTAACGTCGATGGCCTTTTCACCAAATATAGATCTTAAAAGTTTTTCTTCTGGACCTGATGCAGAATCACCTTTTGGTGTAACTTTACCAACTAATATATCTCCTGGTTTAACCTCAGCACCTATATAAACAATTCCCGATTCATCTAAATTTTTCAAAGACTCCTCATTAATATTTGGAATATCTCTTGTAATATCTTCTTCACCAAGCTTTGTATCTCTTGCCATAACTTCGTATTCCTCTATATGTATTGAGGTAAATACATCATCAGTAACGCATCTTTCTGAAATTAATATAGAGTCCTCAAAATTGTAGCCCTGCCATGGCATAAAAGCTACTGTTACATTTTTTCCTAAAGCTAACTCACCTGTTTTTGTTGATGGTCCATCGGCAATAATATCTCCTGATTTAACCTTATCACCCACTCTTACTAATGGTTTTTGATTAATACATGTGTTTTGATTTGATCTTTTAAACTTTTGTAAATTATAAATATCTACACCTGACTGTGAATAGTCTTTTTCATTGGATGCTTTAATAACTATTCTTTTACCATCAATTTTATCAACAATTCCATCTCTTTTTGCTACAATTGTTACACCTGAATCTAAAGCAACATCACTTTCAATTCCTGTACCTACTAAAGGTGCTTCGGGTTTTAAAAGCGGTACTGCTTGTCTCATCATATTAGATCCCATAAGCGCTCTATTTGCATCATCATTTTCTAAAAATGGTATTAAAGATGCTGCTACAGAGACTAATTGTTTTGGAGAAACATCAATATAATCAATGTTCTCAGGTTTTGATAAAATAAAATCTAAATTTGCCCTGCTTGAAACTAATTCCTCAACAAATTTTCCGTTTTTATCTAATAAAGAATTTGCCTGAGCAATTGTAAACTTTGTTTCTTCCATTGCAGACAAGTATTCAATCTTGTCTTGTACAACGCCGTTTTCTACTTTTTTATAAGGACTTTCGATAAATCCGTATTTATTTATTTTTGAGTAAGTTGATAAACTATTAATCAATCCAATATTTGGACCTTCTGGAGTTTCTATTGGACATATACGTCCGTAATGAGTCGGGTGTACGTCTCTAACTTCAAATCCTGCTCTTTCTCTTGTAAGTCCTCCTGGTCCCAGTGCTGAAACTCTCCTTTTGTGTGTAATTTCAGATAAAGGGTTAGTTTGATCCATAAACTGAGATAGTTGAGAAGTTGCAAAAAAGTCCTTCAGAGAAATTGTTAGTGGCTTTGCGTTGATCAAATCTTGTGGCATAGCAGACTCGACATCCAATGTCGTCATTTTTTCTTTAATTGCCCTCTCCATTCTATATACACCAATTCTCGCTTGGTTTTCTACAAGTTCTCCCACAGATCTAACTCTTCTGTTGCCTAAATGATCGATATCATCAACTTCATCTTTACCATCTCTTAGATCTAACATTTTTTTAATTATAGCCAAAATATCATCATTTCTTAATATTGTAATTTTATCTGAACAATTTAGATCTAAACGAGAATTCATTTTTACTCTTCCAACATCAGATAAATCGTATCTATCAGAACTAAAAAATAAATTATTAAATATTTGAGTTGCAATTTCTATTGTTGGTGGCTCACCAGGTCTCAAAATTTTATATATTTCGGTAATAGCATCATTCTTACTCTCATTTTTATCATTTAAAATTGTTTGTAAGAGATAAGGACCTTTGGATATAGAATTAGTTTTTGATAAATTTAAACTTTTTAAACCTTTGTCTAAAATTGTTTGAATTATAGTTTCATTTAATTCAGTTCCAATTTTGAATTTTTCTTCTCCTAGATCAATATCTTCATGTAAAAACTTCCCATACAATGAGTTATTAGACACCAAAATTTCTTTTAATCCCTCATTTTGCAATTTTTTGGCTGTTAAGAAGTTTATTTGTTCACCAACTTTTATTAAGATTTTATTATTTTTGGCATCAATAATTTCCTCAGAGAAATTTTTTGCCTTATAGTTTTCTGGATCAAATTTTGTCTTCCATTTTTGTGAACTAACATCATATGAATAGGTCTCTTTATCGTAAAACTCGTTAACTATGTCTGATTTTGAATATCCTAAGGCTTGTAACAGTGTAGATACAAATATTTTCTTTTTTCTATCAATTCTAAAATATAAAAAATCCTTTACGTCAAATTCAAAATCCAACCATGAACCTCTATTTGGAATTACTCTACAATTAAACAAAAGTTTACCACTTGCGTGGGATTTCCCTTTGTCATGATCAAAAAAAACACCTGGACTTCTATGCATTTGATTTACAACAACCCTTTGTACACCGTTAGTTATAAATGTCCCACTATTAGTCATCATAGGCACTTCGCCCATATAAACTTCTTGTTCTTTTGCAGATAATATATCTTTAGAGTTATTTTCTTGGTCTATTTCGTAAACAACTAGCCTTAATGTGCACTTTAAAGCTGCAGAATAAGTAAGTCCTCGTGTTATACACTCTTCGACATCAAATTTTGGTTTTTCAAGTCTATATGAAATATATTCAAGTGTTGCTTTATCATTCAGGTCTTCAATTGGAAAGATACTTTTGAAAACTCTATGAAAACCTTTTACCAAATGTTGTTCAACATCACCTTTAAACTCTGTTAATTCTTTATAAGAATTTTTTTGAACTTCAATCAAGTTTGGTATAGACAAACTTTCTTTTAACTTTCCAAAATTTTTTCTTATATGTTTCTTTTCTGTAAAAGATAATTCCATATAAATTTTTTAATGCTGAATAAATTAATCCAGCAATCAAATTCTTTCTAATTTAAATTACTTAAGTTCTACTTTTGCGCCTGCAGCCTCTAATTTAGCTTTAATTTCTTCTGCTTCTTTTTTATTAACACCAGATTTTATTTCTTTAGGTGCACCTTCAACTAAATCTTTTGCTTCTTTTAATCCTAATTCTGTAACTGCTCTAACTTCTTTGATAACGTTAATTTTTTTGTCACCTGCAGCAGTTAACATTATTGTGAAATCATCTTTTTCCTCTGTAGGTTCTGCACCTGCGGATGCAGCTGGTGCAGCAGCAACTGCAGCAGCAGCTGTAACACCCCATTTTTCTTCTAATTGTTTTGACAGCTCTGCTGCTTCTACAACAGTTAAGCTAGATAAATCTTCTATAATTTTATTTAAGTCAGCCATAATAATAATTTTTGTCCGTGGTTATTTTTTTGATTTTTCGAGCGCTAAAATAGCGATTTTTGAGGCTGGTGCAAGTAAAATACTTGCAATTTTTTGTGCTGGAGACCTTAAAATACCTACTATTTTGGCCCTTGCCTCATCTAAAGTTGGCAATGTCGCAACATTTTGAACTCCAGCAACGTCTAAAATATCAGCACCCATGATTCCACCTAAAATTTTTAGGTTTTCATTTTCTTTTGAGAATTTAGTCAAAATTTTTGCAGAGGTAATAGCGTCCTCTGATAATGCAACTGCAGTTGGACCTTTAAATAAGTTAGATAAATCTTTACACTTTGTTTTTTCCAAAGCTAATTTTGTAATTCTATTATTTGTTATTTTAAATTTTATTCCATGTTCCCGCATTCTTTTTCTTAGATCATCTAATTGGTTTACTGTTAAACCTTGATAATGAGTGACAATTACTGCTTCAGTTTTATCAAACTGATTTGTCATATCAGTTATATACTGTTTTTTTTGTTCTTTATTCATCATAACTAAAAGCTTTTATCTAATTTTAATTTATATGATACTCCCATGCTTGAGGTTATAAAAACTTGTTTTACCAAATCCCCTTTAATTGTAAGGTTAGATTTTTCTTTTTCTAACGCATCAATTACAGCATTGTAATTTTTAATAAGTTTATCATCATCAAACGATTTTTTTCCTATACTTAAACCAATATTTCCATCCTTATCATTTCTTATTTCAACTTGTCCAGCTTTTGCCTCATTTACTGCTTTTGAAATATCATTTGTGACAGTGCCTAGCTTTGGGTTAGGCATTAAACCTTTAGGACCAAGGACTTTTCCAAGCTTTGATAATTTAATCATCATTGAGGGTGTACTTATTAATTTTTCAAAGTTCGTTTCTCCATTTTTGATTTTATCTATTAACTCGTCGCCTCCCACAATGTCAGAATTTGCATCTTTAGCTTCGTCTAACTTGTTATCCTCACATACCACTGCAACTTTTATTGTTTTACCTGTGCCACCTGGTAGATTAACAACAGTTCTAAGATTTACCTCATTTTTTTTTTGTTTGTTATTTATCCTAAAATTTAAATCGACTGACTCATCAAACTTTGTAGTACAATTAGATTTTATTTTATTAAGAATTTTATCAATTGTGTCTGAAGGTAAATCTTTAGTATTTTCAGGTAACTTTTTATATCTTTTAGATTTCATTATTCTTTTACCTCAATTCCCATAGATCTTGCTGATCCTGCTATAATTTTTGCTGCCTCATCTAAATCATGGGCATTTAAGTCCTCCATTTTTTTTTCAGCGATATCTTTTAATTGTTGTTTGGTTATAGATCCAATTATATTTCTTCCAGGCTCTTTTGATCCACTTTTTAATTTCATTGCTTCTTTAATGAAATGTGACGCTGGAGGAGATTTTATTACAAAATCAAATTTTTTATCTTTATATACTGTTATTATTACTGGAACAGGTTTTCCTGCAAATGATTTTGTTTTATCATTAAATGCTTTACAAAATTCCATGATGTTAATGCCTCTTTGTCCTAGAGCAGGACCAACTGGTGGAGCAGGATTTGCTTGGCCTCCTTTGATTTGTAATTTTACATATCCGCTTATTTCTTTTTTAGCCATTAACTTGCCTTTTCTACTTGGTTATATTCTAGATCTACTGGTGTTGGTCTACCAAATATAGAAACTGAAACTTTTAATCTTAATTTTTCCTCATCAATATCCTCAACCAAACCACTAAATGAAGCAAATGGTCCATCAATAACTTGTACTTTTTCTCCAACATTATATTCAACACCTGATTTAGGTTGGGCCACTCCATCTTTAATCTGACCTAAAATCTTCTCAATTTCTTTATCAGAGACAGGAATAGGAGTACCTTTTGATCCAAGAAATCCACTAACTTTTTTTAAGTTTTTAATCATATGATAAATATTATTATCCATTTCACTTTTAATTAAAACATATCCAGGAAAATATTTTTTTTTTCTTTGCACTCTCTTTCCTCTTTTTACTTCAGTAATATCATGAGTAGGCACAATAATTTCCTCTATCTTCTCAGATATTTTTGCTTTTTCAGCCTCCTCTTTTATAAGTTGAGCTACTTTATTTTCGAAACTTGAGTGTGATTGAACGATGTACCAATTTTTCATTATATGCTTACCTTAAGAATAATTTCTAAAAAAAACTTTAAAACCTGATCCAGTAATAAAAAAAACAATGATGCCAAAACTGCCATGGCAAATACCATCAATGCACCCTGTACGGTTTCTTTAGCTGTAGGCCAGGTTACCTTGAAAGCTTCTTGTTTTACATCCTGAATAAATTTTAGTGGATTTTTCATATAATATTTAGCAATTTTGGCAGGAGCGAAGGGAATCGAACCCCCAACCTCCGGTTTTGGAGACCGGCGCTCTACCAATTGAGCTACACTCCTATTGAGTTTACTCTATAATTTTAGTTACTACTCCAGCCCCTACTGTTCTACCACCTTCTCTAATTGCAAAATTAAGTTTTTCATCCATTGCAATTGGTGTGATAAGTTTTACTGTAAATTTAGCATCATCACCAGGCATCACCATTTCGGTACCTGCTGGTAACTCTACTTCTCCAGTAACATCTGTTGTTCTAAAGTAAAATTGAGGTCTATACTTAGTAAAAAATGGTGTATGTCTTCCACCTTCCTCTTTTTTTAAAACATAAGCTTGAGCCTCAAATTTAGTATGTGGTTTAATTGATCCAGGTTTACACAATACTTGACCTCTTTCAACATCAGTTCTTTCTACACCCCTTAATAGTGCTCCAATATTATCTCCAGCTTCTCCTGAATCTAAAAGCTTTCTAAACATTTCCACACCAGTACAAACTGATTTCTTTGTCTCTCTGATACCAACTATTTCAATTTCTTCACCAGTTTTAATAACACCAGACTCTACTCTTCCAGTTACAACTGTTCCTCTTCCTGAAATTGAAAATACATCCTCAACTGGCATTAGGAAATCCTTATCTTTAGGTCTATCAGGTTGAGGAATAAATTCATCAACAGACTTCATTAACTCCATTATAGAGTTTTTACCTATTTCATCGTCTCTTCCTTCAACTGCTGCTAAAGCTGAACCTTTTATAATTGGAGTTTTGTCACCTGGGAATTTATAAGATGTTAATAAATCTTTAATCTCTTCCTCAACCAAGTCTATCATTTCTTTATCGTCAACTTGATCTACTTTATTTAAATAAACAACAATTGCTGGGACTCCAACTTGTCGAGCTAGTAGAATGTGTTCTCTAGTTTGGGGCATCGGTCCATCTGCAGCGTTTACAACTAAAATTGCTCCATCCATTTGTGCAGCTCCTGTAATCATATTTTTTACATAATCTGCGTGACCAGGACAATCAACGTGAGCGTAATGTCTTTTTTCAGTTTCATATTCAACGTGGGCAGTTGAAATTGTTATACCTCTCTCTTTTTCTTCCGGAGCTTTATCAATCTGATCATAAGCTACAAAGTTTGCTCCACCGCCTTCTGATAAAACTTTTGTTATAGCGGCAGTTAATGTTGTTTTTCCATGATCGACGTGACCGATTGTTCCAATGTTACAATGCGGTTTGTTTCTTACAAATTTTTCCTTCGACATTACTTTTTTTACCTCACTTATTTTTTAATATTTTATTTTTTTGGAGCGGGTGATGAGAATCGAACTCACGCAACCAGCTTGGAAGGCTAGTGTTCTACCACTGAACTACACCCGCATACCCAAGTGCGCACTCCAATATTGTTTTAACTTTTATGAATGGTGGAGGGGGAAGGATTCGAACCTTCGAAGACCGAAGTCAACGGGTTTACAGCCCGCCCCATTTGACCGCTTTGGTACCCCTCCCTTATAGTAGGGGAAGCGTCCCCATGTTCAATAAAGCTTTAAACAACATGCGTTTTATATATTTTTATTGTACAAATGCAATACGTGAATTTAAGGAAAAATAGTATAAAAACACTATAAAATCATAAATTATGACACAAAAATCATCCTTTTTTATTGCTGGCCGTCATGCAGTCATGGGTGCATTAAGAAACCCAAATAGAAGAGTCATGAAAATTTTTTTAACTGAAGACAGTAAAAAAAATATTCATAAACTAAGTCCGAACAAAAATTTATTAAAAGATGTAAAAGTTTTTTTTAAAACTAAAAAAGAATTAGATAAATATTGTAGAAGTGAAGATATTCTGCATCAAGGGTATGTAGCTGAAATCGAACATTTAGAAAATATAGAATTAAAAGAATTTATAAAAGGTAAAAATAACCTAACATTTGTATGTTTAGATGAAGTTACAGATCCAAGAAATATAGGATCTTTAATAAGAAGCGCAGCCTCATTTGATATTGATGGTTTAATTGTTAAAGAAAGACATTTTCCTAGTGAAAGTAAAGTTCTATATAAATCTGCAAGTGGTTGTGTCGAAAATCTTAATATTTTTAAAGTATCAAACATAAATACAATTTTAAAATATCTTAGAGCTCAAAATTTTTGGGTATATGGTTTTGATGCAAATAGTGATAAAGATTTTACACAAGTTAAATGGGCTGGAAATAACATTTTATTATTTGGCTCTGAGGGATATGGTTTAAAAAAACATACGGAAAAATACACTGACTTTTCAGTCAAAATAAATATAAATAAAAATGTTGAGAGTTTAAACATATCAAATAGTGCAGCGATTGTTTTTCACCATATAAATCAACAAAAATAATTTCTTGATAATATATTAAATGATATTACAAAACCTCTCATGCCCTTGTAGCTCAGCTGGTAGAGCAATTGATTTGTAATCAATAGGTCCGCGGTTCGAATCCGTGCGGGGGCACCATCACTCAATAAAATCAACGTTAATTTTTTTCAAAAAAATTTTTTTTAATCAAATTTCAGTGTTGAGTGTGACATTAGTGTGACGAGATATATAATTTAAACTACAATTCAAAATCTATCATTATAGGAGAGTGGTCACTTAATTTTTCTACTCTATAAGAATGTAAGTATTCAATTTTGATTATATTAATATCATCTGAAGTGAAAAAATGATCAAATCTTCTTCTAGAAACGACCTTCCCTTTTCTAATAATTTCAAAAGAATAATCCTCTTTCTTAAAACCATTAACTTTTCTAAAAGCATCCTGTATTCCTAAAGTTTTTAAATTTTCAAATAAATTTCTTTCTGCTAAATCCCACCTACTACCACTTCCACCTCTAAAACTTTTTTTTAATTTAGGTTTGCCTTTTTGTTTTATTTTTTGAGCAAAAGTTATTAATTGTCCCTTAAAGGTTTCTGCTTGTGGTATATTAAAATCACCACATAAAATTTTTGGTTCATCTATTTTTTTATTTAAACCGTTAAATATGCCCTCTAGAGTTTCAATTTTGATCCATCCATTAGATGATCCTGGTGGTATGTACGCACTATTAAAGTTAAATTTTTTTGTACCTGTATATATATCAAGATTAAGAATTCTCTCACGCCAAGGCAATTTAAATTCGTTAATATCCCTTAAAACTGTTTTAAAGTTAGTGGCAACTAATACACCTAATTTTCGTGGTCCAACTAATACATTTTTTTCATTAATTAGATCCAAACTAAAGTTTATAAATTTATACTTAGATTTAATTAAATCTTTTATTTTTCCAAAGGTGTTATAAGTGACTTCTTGTAGTGCAATAATATCTGGTCTTTTATCATCAATAATTTTTAGTTGATCTTCTAATAATCTTAATTTTTTTCCAATATTCCAAGAAATGCTTCTCATTGTTATTAACTAAATCTAAAGTTTTTAATTCTCTCGTTTCGAGAAACTACAAAAATAGACAAATTTTCTTTATATAGTTTATAATGATTTGTGTCATCTGGAAGAGGAGACTCCTCAAAGCTCTTAAATGGAATAAAATATTTTATTTCTGAATAGTTATTATCAACTAAGTCTTGTAGTAGAAAAAAATCAACATAACTCTGAAAATTAACAAATAATTTAAAAAATGATGAATATCTTTTTAATGTTTCGTTTAATGGATTATCCTCTTCTCTATAATATCTTCTAATACACTCTAAAGTTAAATCAAATCTATCACGAATTTTTTTATTAATACCTCTGGCTCCATTAATTGTCATTTGATTATTAATTCTTTCAGATGGGAAAATTATATAACCACCAATAGTGCTACATAAAGAAACAAATTTTTCTATTTCATCTGCTTTTATATTTTTGATAATATTATAAGTACTTTTAATGCTGCTGTAGGTGTTTGCAATTGAGTCGCTTGATAAAACAAATTCACCAAGTTCTGATTTATGATGAAGACGCATTGGAATAGTTTCATTTAGTTTAAACAATGAACCATTAGGTAGTTTTTTGCTCCATAAGTTTTTATGATAATTTCTTAGAGTAGGACTATAACTATCTGGATCCTTCCCTTCTGGTGTATCTGAATAAACATTAAAGTTAATATCTATATTCACCAAAAAACTTTATCACTGTGACGGGAGTGTGACTAGATGAAAGATTATTATCAAATTTTGTTGAAAACAAATATCTATTTTAAGTTTTATTCCTGATTTGTAATCAATAGGTCCGCGGTTCGAATCCGTGCGGGGGCACCATCACTCAATAAAATCAACGTTAATTTTTTTCAAAAAAATAAATTTCTAATCTAACTGTGCTTATAGTGTGCTTTGATTGTGTATAGAGTGTGTATAGATTGTGTATCAATCAAGTAGTCTTTTAAAATACTCTAAAAATTAAAAAAGCTATTAAAAAAAATATAGCTCCAAAAGTAGCTCGAGTTAAAAAGAATTTTATAAAATTATTTTTAATTTTAGATTGTTTTTCATCTAAATAGTTTCGCATAAAAGCTGCTCCCACAAAACCAACTACGCCAATAATAAGAATTATAAAAAATACAAAAAATATTGCAGCTGCAGTTTCAAAATCTCCACCACTCTTGATCCATCCAAGTAAGGCAACGACTATCGCTATTCCTAACAAAATTAATATAAAATTTCTGTTTTCTTTATCTTTGAAAAGATTTTTCATTTATTCTTATCTCTAGTGAACTGATTAATGGTTTCACCATACTTTTTGATTTTTTCAAATTCCTCTTGTTGTGCTTTCTTTTTCTTTTCTGATGAATAATAAATTGGCATTATGATTGATAAGCCAACGATAATAATTGCTAATATAATCTGCCAAGTTGTCATTGATTAGAAAAATACACTCCTAGACCTAAAGCTACAAGTTCAATTATAATTATAGTTTCAAGCATTTAAATTCCTCTTTTCTGTGTTGCTTTAATAAAATCGTTAACTGAATCAATTAAATATTCTCCCTCTTCAGGTATTAATTGTGGCTGTACTCCTGCCTCTGCTATTGTTTTAATAAGTTCTTCAGTTAATTCAGGTAGTTTTGTATCAGACAAATCTTTAAATTTATTATTTAACAATCTATATTTGCTAAATTCTTCCTCTTTGTCGTTTTGTATTGAATATAATAAATCTAACACTTCCTCTTTCATCTTTAATTCATCATTCATTCTTTTAACTAAATATTCACACAATTCATTAGGTATAGTTTTTTTTTTCGTTGTTTCTTGATTTCTAAAGATTTTGAGAATTTTATTTAAAAAAGTATCTGAACTTAATGACTTAATTTTTTCTCTTTTTTGCTTAAAAGTTATAAAATTATAATTTATATTTTCAATTGCCTTATCGATATAAACCTCAATAGCATTTTTTAAATGGTCTCTCTCTTCTTCACAAAAAGCCCAAATTTTAAATTTGTTTATCCAATCTCTACTGACTATTGCGCCAAGACCAATCCCAATTAAAGCTCCAAGTGGTCCTAAAACTAAACTTCCGGCTTTAGCCCCTCCTAGCATTAATGTACCTCTACCTGCTGTATCAACAATAACATTTTGCACTCCGTTAAACATATCGGTTTTTTTATCACTCATATAGCCAACATTTTTAAATACAGATACTATAGAAGCTATACCAAAAAATTCAGAAAAACCTGTCTCAAACAATTCATCATCTTTATAAACTTCCATACTAGCTGCAGAACTTTCAGCTACAATATTTTCAGTTAAACTTTTAGGAGTTGTTCCTAAAACAAAAAATGCATCTTCTGGATATTTAGTTTTATATTCAGCTGCTGTTTCGATATCTGTGGCTACAGGATATCCAGGATATTTTTCTCTAGCTTCTCTAATATTTTCAACACTTCCAAATTTAATTTGCCATTCTTGACCATTATAAATTCTGTCCCAACCTCTTTGATTCATCTTTTCAGGTATTTCAATTTCAACACCTCTTTTAAGCATGTATTGATCAGTCACAAATTCATGCACACCACCTGTATAATTAGCTTTATGCAGTGTATTAAAATAACCCTCACCTTTATCTGCAATATCTTTTAAATTTTGTTTTCCAATTGTTAATATTGAGCTTAAGTCAGTACCTGGTCTAGCAAATTGAGCTCCTCTTATATACAAAGGGTCTACCCTTGCCATATCATACAAAAGATCCCCTATAGATAATGCAGCTACACCAGCAGTATCTTTTTTATTGTTTGAAATTTTCTTTGATAAATATTTTTCTAACTTTGAAAGTTTTTTCATCAAAAAAACTTTATCACTGTGTTCATAGTGTGTACAGATTTGAAACAGCTATCAATTAACGTTGATAGTATTTATCTTTTTGAATTTAGACTCTCGATTTGTAATCAATAGGTCCGCGGTTCGAGTCCGTGCGGGGGCACCATTTTTACTTTAATAATTTTGAAGTAATTATTTTTTTGGGATCAAAAAAAGGTTTCTCGATAACTTCACATTTAAAATTTTTATCTTCAATGATAACTTCTATTTTTGTACCGATTTTTGAATATTCAATATTAATCATAGCAAGAGCAATATTCTTTTTTAAGCGTGGTGAATAAACAGCTGAAGTCACCTTTCCAATATTCTTATTGTTTGATGTTAAAGTCCAGAAAGTTGTATTTGGACTACTTAACCTTTCACATTTAATTTCTAAACCAACTTGCAATCTTTTAACCCCCTCTGCTTTAATTTTTTTAAGTGCTTCTTTACCGATAAAATTAATATCTCCATCTAAGTTAACCAGACGATCTAAACCAAGTTCAAATGGGTTTGTGTGAATATCAGCATCAGCATGGTAAGAAAGCATGCCACCTTCTATTCTTCTTATAGAAGAAGTATGACCTGGTTTAAGTCCAAACTCTTTTCCAGCAGCCATAATTTTTTCGTATAAATCATTTCCTTTTGATCCATCTCTTAAAAATAATTCATAACCAAATTCACTTGACCAGCCAGTTCTTGAAACAATTAATGGTATTCCTTCTAAATCTAACTCTCTAAACCAATAATATTTTAAATCTTTTATGTCTTCTCCAAATAATTTAATCATTATTTCAGCTGACTTTGGTCCTTGTAATTGTAATGGAGAAACATCTGGCTCAGTTATTTTCACATCTAATCCAGAGTTAATTGCAACTCCTTGAGCCCACAATAAAATATCACTATCACCCAAAGATAACCAAAAATGATTTTCTCCCAAGCGTAAAAGAACTGGGTCATTTAGCACTCCACCTTCTGCATTTGTAATTAAAACATATTTACATTGACCAACAGATAATTTTGATAAATCTCTTGGGGTTAATAATTGAATAAATTTAAAAGCATCTGGTCCAGTAATTTCAACTTGTCTTTCAACAGCAACGTCACATAAAATTGCTTTTTCAATTAAGTTCCAAAAGTTTTGTTCAGGATTGCCAAAATCACGAGGTATATACATATGGTTATAAACAGAAAAACCTGTTGCACCCCACCTGACTGTTGCATCAAAATATGGAGATTTTCTTATTTGAGTTCCAAACCCAAAGTTTTTGTTACTCATTAATTTGTTTCTTTTCTGATTTGCTCTATTTTTATTTTTTTTTGAAGACTTCTGTTTGAATCATATAAAAGATTAAATTTAACTTTTTTATTAATCTTAATAGATATTGTCTTTGCATTTCTAACTTCGTAATTGTCAGCAACCGCACTAATTGGTCTTTTATTAATATTTAGATTTTTAATTGTAATTTTTGATTTATCGCTCACAATTCTTCCCTTCCATCTTCTAGGTCTAAATGCACTAATAGGCCTAATAGAAAGTTTTTTAGAGTCCAAGTTTAATATTGGTCCATAAACTGACATATTGTATGCAGTGCTTCCTGCAGGTGTAGAAATTAATACACCATCAGAAACTAGTTTTTTAATAATTTTTTGCGAACCGTTAGAAATTTCAAGTGATGCAGTTTGTCTACTTTGTCTTAAAATAGAGACTTCATTGATAGCAATAGACTTTTTAGTTTTATTAAACTTATTCTTTACACTCATTTCTAAGGGCGAAATCGAAACTTGTTTCGCTTTTGATAAATTTTTAATAGTATTTTTTGACGAAAACTTATTCATTAAAAAACCATAACTGCCGGCATTAATTCCATAAAAAGGTTTTTTGTATTTATTATACTTTTTCAATGACGAGAGCATAAAACCATCACCTCCAACGACAATTATTAGATTGCATTTACCTAATGATATATTTTTGATTTTATGATCTAGAAAATTTTTAATTTTTTTTGATGTTTTTGTATGGTCAAAAAGTATGTGTGGCTTTAACATTTAGTGGTGCCCTCGGCCAGACTCGAACTGGCACTCCATAAATGGCAAGGATTTTAAGTCCTTTGTGTCTACCAATTTCACCACGAGGGCATTAATGAATTTCATGAGTGTTTATGCTAATATTTATAATTGAACAAGATTAATAAGTAAATTTTTTTTATTTTATCTCTCTGTTTCCGAGTTTGTTCCGAGTTATCCTACATAATCCTAGTTGTTATTTCTCATTAATTCTTTAGCAATATCCGCTCCTTCTAAGTAATTTATTTCATAGCCTTTAGTTTTAAAATCTTTAATTAATCTAATAGAGTCACCAGTTAAACTACTGGTAGTAACTATCCATCCAGTGCATTTGCCTCCAAAGGCAATCATGGAACCTATTAATTCTCTGACAATATCAGGGCCAATCTTATTTTTTGGTTTATAACATTTACATTGGTAAAGATGAGTTTCAATCTCCTCTTTTTTTTTCTTTATGGCAACAATGTCGATGCCATCATCATTTCTTTTTGATGCAGAGTAATGTTCAACTTGCATATTTTGAAATTCTAATAATTTTTTAATATCTTTTTCAAACTTAAACCACCGTGAATTACTTCCTGTCTCATGGTTATTTTCTTGATAAAGCATGTTTAAAGCCGACCTACTTCTGTAAATTATCTCTTGATCTTTCTGAATTCCCCTTTCATGAGGTTTTACAAAAGTATGACCCTCTGGAATTTCAAGATTATATTGGGAGGCAAGATATTTTTGTAATGGAGAGCTGTTTGTTGACTTTCTCATAAAGGCCCTCACAAAGTGTTTTCCTCTTTTTTCATATTCCATTTTTTGAAATTGATTTTTAACTTTTGGTGAACTGGTATATCTTATTCTTGGCAGATAAATTATTCTTACACTTTTCGAGTTACTGTAGTTTCTAGGTAAATATTTTCTATCCCTAATCTCAGAAAATACTTTTTCCTTTTTTTCAATAACCCAATAATCTCTTATAATTGCACATATCAATTGAATTAGTGCCCAAAATATTCGATTTGATTTATGGTTTTTCAATTCTTGAACATTTGAAAATTCTTGAAAATTTCCTTTACCATCCTCAAAAGCCCAAAAAAGAATAGACTCACCCGCACTTTTTAAAGTTGGGGTATGTAAAGTAATTTTAAAATAGAAACCATCTTTAGTTATAAACTTTGCAACAATGTCATCAAAAATTTCATATAATTGTACACCAATAATATTATTGATATTCAAAACGAAAAAAGATCCGTTTCTTAATGTCCAATTTTTAAAAGAATTTGCCTCATCTAATAAACCTCTACAATTTTTTTTAATATCATCTACTGATATTGACTCATCTAAATCAAATTTATCGAATGTTTCCTTTATAATTTCACTTGCCATAGGAAACTCATTTCCAGTTACAGTTTCATTTAGATTGTAGTGGAAATTGTCATTTGATGCTGAACTAACAGACTCTTGAAATAACCAATAAACTTTACACAAGTTAACTTCATTACCCTTACTATTTAAATATTCTGGCATGTTGTCATAATCGATCTCCATTGATGAAATTTCATATTCACCAAAAAGTGAGACTGAATAATTCTTTAGCCCATAATTCGTAGTTTGTGCTGATGACAAATAAAACTGGAATAAATTAGCATAAATTTGTGTTTCTAATAAATCATTGAATTTAGTGTTATCTTTGAATGAATAAATAAAAGGAAAATCGATAAAATTTTTCCTTAATTTTTTATCTTTTAAATATGAATTTACTATTTCAAATGTTTTCTCAAAATCCGAACTTAAGAATTTATTAATTATTTCAAAAGTAGTTTTAATTGAGGCTTTTTCATTTTCATTTTTCAAAACAAGTTCTTTAGGGGGTTCAAATTTTCTTCCTTTATTACCAAAATGCATCACTTTGAGTAAAAGATTATTATTATGTATAGCCTCAAACCAAGAAATTTTGATTTGATCAATATTCTTTAGTTTATCTGTAAACTTTTGCAGATATTTAATTAAACCTAATTGATGTATTTTTTTATCATTAATAAATATTTCATTTTTTTCGATATCATTTGATAGCCTTTCTATATCTAGATTATTTAATTCTAAAATCTTATAGGGCTTGTGATTTTCACAGAAAACAAAAACTAATTTTTTAGTTAAGTCTAATTTCTCTAAATTAATTTCAGCAATATGGCTATCTGTATCAAATCTAAATCTTATCAAACTTGAATTTCCAAAACCTGTCGATACATTTAAAACATCTAGTTCAGTTCTATTGATCTTAATATTTCTCTTGTTAACTATTATGAAATTAATATTATTTTTCACAATATATTGTGAAAATAAATTTGACTTAATAAAGTCTTGTTTGTTTTCAGCAATCTCTTTAAAATCTATAATTTTTATTATTTCTGATTTATCGTCTATAATTTTTTTTTCTATGCTATTTTCTTGAATTTTTCTAATTGAATTTACAATAATTTTGTTGTTTATAATTCCAAAAATTTTATCAGCATAATTAACTTGTTCGTCATTAATTAAATTCAAATTTTTATAGTAATCTCGTGGTGGTAGTCCATACTCTGTTTTAGTTTTGCCACCAAATGAGATGCCTTTTTCCATAAATATATTCAACATTATATCTCTCTAGAATGGTCGTCACAAACGCATTATAGGGTTATTGACTATTAAAAATCATAATACAGATTATCTCTCTGTTTCCGAGAATGTTCCGAGATTCTGAAAATTAATTAGTAAGATATCCCAATAAAAATAATCCAATGATTTAAATACTTGTAGGAATATAATAGATTAAGACTATTAGAGACTGTAAGAGACTAAGAAATTCCTCAATTCAAACTATTTTAAGTCCTTTGTGTCTACCAATTTCACCACGAGGGCATGAGTTATTTTCATGAGTGTTTATGCCAATATTTATAATTGAACAAGAGGAATAAGTAAATTTTTTTTATTTTATCTCTCTAACGTCTAGTCTACGTCTAGTTGTCCTATAAAATCCTATTTTAATTTTAGCTAATTATTATTTAACATTGGCTTGTAAATAATTTAAAATGGAA
The DNA here is from genome assembly GCA_902534465.1 of uncultured Pelagibacteraceae bacterium. Classification (GTDB taxonomy): domain Bacteria; phylum Pseudomonadota; class Alphaproteobacteria; order Pelagibacterales; family Pelagibacteraceae; genus Pelagibacter. The sequence continues at coordinate 49,894 of CACAPU010000006.1, read as the reverse complement.
TCTGTCCCACCTAAAACGCTCTCAAACAATTCAATAGCCTCAACGTCGTCTGTTTCTTTAAAGTAATCATAGTGACACTGTTGGTTTTTTGCAATTTTCTCATTTTTAGTCATACTTATGAAGCTCATCCAGCCCCATTGATTTAACAATCTAGAACCACATTTACTTTGAATATTTTCGCTGTGTCTAAAGAAAGGTATAATAGCATCTTCTCCTGGTTCTTCTCCAATATTAATCACTAAAATTTGATCATCAGTATCAAGTTTTCTCTTATAAACTAAAGCTTCTTCAAGTTTAACTTTCTTATCAACTTCATTTATTAAATTTCCTTTAATAATTGATTTATATAATTGATCTTCTTTTTGCCTTTTTGGTTTAATTGGATTTGTATTAGATGAGAAGTTTACATTATTTGATTTAAGTTTAAATATTCCATTTTCATAATTAAATATTGTAAAAATTTCTTTCATTGGTTCTGCAATTTCCTCGGTTATTTTCGCTTTAGCTATTTTTTTTGTATCATTTGGTAAAGTTCTTAAATTTTCATTATCTTTTAAATATTTTAATATAGAATTTGTCCCAGCTAAAATAGCTTCAAATAATTCCAAAGACTCAGCATCATTAGACTCAGAAAAATAATTATGAATACATTGTTGGTTTTCTGCAAAATTTACATTATTAGTTTCACTTACAAAATTCATCCAACCGCCCTCAATGAAATTTAACTCCATAAATAACATGCCACATTTATTTATAATATTTTCACGGTGTCTAAACAAAGGCATGATTGTATCTTCATCTGCCTTCCTTCCTATATAAACAGCTAAAATTTGATCCTTCATTTCATCTGTTAATTTATCCTGGTAAACCAATGCTCCATCAAATTTAATATTTTTATCATCTTCAGATATCAAATTTCCTTTGATAAATGCTTTATATAATTCATGATCTTTTTGTTTATTTGGCTTAATAGGATTTGTGTTTGATGCAAATTTTACATCATTTGATTTAAGCTTAAATATTCCTCCAACATTATTATTAAAAATTTTAAATTCTGAATATCTAAATTTTTTTTCATAATCAGTTGGTTTTTCAGATAGTTTTTTTGTCCAGAGATTGCTCCCCTCTGACATTATATTTGCATTGAATATCTCAATTGGTTGGATATGATAATATGCGCCATGAAACGGAAATACTTTAACTTCATGAGGTGAAAATTTACCTTCAAACCACTCCGGATGTTTTTCTGTCACAAATCTCATTGACCAATTAATATAAAATTGTTTATCTGGGATTCTTCCTATTTTCAAATCATGCTGGTAATTTTCAAGACCACCTCGTTCATAAATAACGTGTTCCATATGTGTTTTAAAAGGTTTTGTTCCACATGATGCTGCGCCAACTCCTTTTTTTGCTATATGTTTTATTAAAGTAATATCATCATATATTTTGAAAAGTTGCTCGTACGCTTCAGCTAAAGTTTTTCCATGTCTTGTTTTATAATCAAGAAGATTAAATTTTGCTAAATTCAATAACTCCACATTAGTAGAAAATAATTGGCTTGTAGAGTATGAATATCCAATTGCTTTACAACCTTTTGCTGCTGTTGGAATAAAATATCCTTCGTCACCAATCATGCTTAAAACATAGTCTAAATCCCACAATCCTTTTGACCAAAGTTCTTTATCTTGCATAACTATAGCCAACGCTAATTCAGCTGAAGCAAATCTCAATCTTACTGTTCCACAATTATTAACTTTATGTCTTTTTTTATTCAGCTTCATAGGATTTTTAATTGGACAAAGTTTTGTTCTACTACGATTGCCATCTCTATCAAGTCGTTCAATCATTGCTTTATCTTTAAAATAATTTTGGATAGTTTTATGCTGATCTTCTGTAAAATTGAATTGATCATAATTAACTGCATAAAATGTTACTAGTGGAGAAAGAACACCCCATAATTGATAATCTCTTGGATTAAAATTATCCTTACCTGAATTTTTATAGACCCAATTATCTTTTTCGGCGGTTGCAATATTTAATATTATTTCCCCATGCAAATCTATTCCTCCCTCAAAATCTATTGTGGCATAACTCATTAAAGCTCTTTGACATCTTTTGAAAATTTCTTCTTCAATTGTAGGAGTACTTGGAACTTTAAATTCACTAATTACTTTTGTGCACAATTCTTTGGTTAAAATTTTTCCATCTATCTCTTCTTTCCAAAGAGAATTGGTATGAGACCAATTATTGGCCATTACATTTGTTCGATAAAATTTATATCTTTCGTAATCTTTTATAATTCTATTTATTTTGGGAAGCGGAACCTTGAGAAGTTCACTTGATTTAACATGATCATCCATCATTTCTTTTGCTTCATCTGAATAAATTTGTTCTGCTAATATTGGATTTGTAAAAGTAAAAATTGAAAATAATAAAAATATTAAAAATTTTTTCATAGATATATTAATTATAATATTCTATCTATCTAACCTCTAGTTTACGTCTAGTTTAAGAAAATTTATTATACATATTTTCAAATAATAATAGGTTAAGGTTTTATTAAAATGTAGGATTTGATGGGATTTAAGACTGTATGAGACTGTGTGAGACTATAAAATATCTCAACCCTATGTTTTTTAAGTCCTTTGTGTCTACCAATTTTACCACGAGGGCATAAGTTATTTTCATGAGTATTTATGTTAATATTTACTTAAATGAAACAAAAAAAACAAATTATTATATTTACTGATCTTGATGGATCTCTATTAGATAAAGATACATTTGAATTTCATGAAATTGAGGACTACTTTAGAGAATTAATTTCAAAAGGTATAAAAATAATTCCAAACTCTAGTAAAACAAAAGCTGAATTATTAGAATTTAATGAACAGAATAATTTAGATTTAAGTTTTATTACGGAGAATGGATCATCTATTCATGGATTAAATAAAATTCACCAAAATTTACCTGACAAAATAATAATAAGTAGAACAAAAGATGAAATACAAAATATATATGAATCAAATATCAGCCTAGATTTTAAAAATAAAATTACTCACATTTTAGAATTAGAAATAGAAAAACAGCAAAAAATCTTAGAGCTTCCATTAGATAAAGTTAAACTAGCAATTAAGAGAGATCATTCATTACCAATTAAATTTAATGGGACTGAAATTGAAAAAAAAGAATTTATAAAAATTATGAAAAACTCTGGATTAACTATTCAGACTGGTGGGAGAATAATGAATATTTGTGACAATGTTAATAAATCAATAGCGATGTCTGAGGCTATTCGATTAATAAGAAAGAAATTGGATGATGAAATCATAACAATTGGTGTTGGTGATAATGAAAATGATATAGAAATGATAAAACAAACCGATTATCCCTGTTTGGTTAAAAATGATAATTTTGATAGTTCGTTGATAAATATAGATAATTTAATCAAATCTGATGAGCCATCTCCTAAGGGATGGTCTGATGTGATCAAAACGGCTCTACAAAAAATATAAGTTAATTATAAATTGCAGATATGAGCGATTTTTATCAGGATGGAACTATATCTACCCTTCATGACTTTGGAACAAAATCTACCAAGGATTTAGAGAAGGAATTATTAAAATTTTCCAAAGAAAGGAAGATGGAACTAATTTTGCCATGTCTTTATTCCGAATTAAAAGGTGATGCACTTCCTAAAATTGTTACAGAAATTAGTAAAACAAATTATCTTAATCACATAATCATAGGCTTAGATAAAGCAACTGAAGCGCAAGCAAGAAAGGCTTGGACTTTTTTTGAAAAATTAGAAACACCTTTTACTATTCTTTGGAATGATGGACCCAGTCTTAAAAAATTAGATAAAGAATTAAAAAAATTAAAACTTGCTCCAAATGAATACGGGAAAGGTAGAAATGTTTGGTATTGCATTGGTATGTCTATAGCAAGAGATAGTGCAAGATCTGTTGCTTTGCATGATTGTGATATAAAAACATATGATAGAAGAATGTTGGCCAAACTGTTTTATCCTGTTGTAAATCCACTATTTAATTTTGAATTTTGCAAAGGCTATTACCCTAGAGTTGCAGATAACAAAATGAATGGAAGAGTTGCAAGACTACTGGTTTTTCCACTACTCAATGCTTTGGAAAAAACAATCGGAAATAGTGATTATATAAACTTTATGAAATCATTTAAGTATCCGCTGGCAGGAGAATTTTCATTTAGAAGGAATATTTTGCCAGAATTAAGAATATCCTCAGATTGGGGAATTGAGATTGGAATATTATCTGAAATGCAAAGAAATTTTTCGCCTCAAAACATTTGTCAGGTAGATTTGGCAGATACATATGATCATAAGCATCAAAATTTATCTATTAATAATGAAAAACAAGGACTATCAAGAATGTCTATTGATATAATCAAAACATTTATAAAAAAATTAGCTACTCAAGGTCACTCTTTTAGCAAAGAACAATTTAGATCTTTAAAGGCAACATATTATAGAGCAGCTTTAGACCTAATAGATGCTTATAGAAATGATGCACAAATGAATGGTTTAAAATTTGACTCTCATACAGAAGAAAAAGCAGTGGAACTATTTGCTGCAAATATTATGAAAGCAGGTGAAGCTTTCTATCAAAATCCGATGGATACACCTTTTATTCCAACATGGAGCAGGGTTAAAAGTGCTATACCAGACTTCTTAATAAGGTTAGAAAAAGCAGTTAATGAAGATAATATGCGCTATATTTAATCTAAATTAGTATTAGCACTAAACAAATCATCTGAATAAAGTTAATAACCACAGATAGGAAGTGTGAATACTTAAATTTTTTGTCTTGTTTTCCATCTCTATATTTATTTATTAAAGGCATTAATAAATAGTTGGAGATAACAAATAATAAAGTTACTAATAAAATTAAATAAAGATCTATTCCTAATTTACTTAAAAATAAAAAAAAAAGTAAAACAATAAAACTAATACCTAAATTTACATTGTAATAAAAAGGGAAAATTCTTCTAATAAATTTACGAGCATTTTCTTCATCCAATGTAGTGAATACCACTGGTGCTATAACAAAAGAAAAGAAAAGCATTATTCCTAAAATCATTGCTGTAAGATAAATGCTGACTTGTTCAAACATTATTTAGCTCTCTATTGAATTTTCTTCTTTCATTAGTATTGGTCTACCATCATGAGCTGTGTTAAGAGGTATAATTTTTCCTTTATACTTTGCGCATAATGTGGGGGCACTTCTTACTTCGTCCCCTAACCTTACTTCTAGATCTACTATGACTAATTTAGCATCATCTAATTCTTTTAATATTTTCATCTTTCTCCTTTTTTTGTAGTAATTTAATTTAATGACAAGCCTGATTGTGTTTTTTTAATCTCCAATAGTTGTATGGCCAAGGAGTAACAAATCCAACTGCTAACATTATTGGCACAACCCACCATGTAAGTATTGCTCCACCTGTTAAAGCATAGTCTGTTAAATTCATTGCTATTTCCATACTAATCATAGAGATAAAACTCATACCTAAGGCAGTTTTCAAAGCTTTTTGAAAAGAAAAATTTTGTTTCATTAAAATTAATGTCTCTAGAATTACGCTGGTTATTAATCCATTTATAATTGCTAAAATCATAATACTTAAAACCGGAAAAGGAATTTTTGTTATTTGAAAAAATAATATAGTTCCAAAATCACCTATTGCACAACCTAACAAACACCAAGCTGTATTTTTGGCGCTTCTTTTCCAAGTATGTCTACATCTCCAATTAAAAGAAATCGTTTCAGCACTCATAGTCTCTTAATATCAAAATTAATTAAATTTTTTATGTACAAAAATGACGTATCTTAAAAAATGTATTTATCACCTAAATACATAGCAAAAGCTATTGCAGCACCTAATAAAATATATTTCATATATTATTCTTATACCTAAAATAACATGTGTTTAAAATGTGATAATAATTCATATTCATAACGAAATTAGAACCTAATTATAACAAATCAATATTCTAGAAATAGAATCGTGAGATTATCATTATTCTTTTTTCTTCATTTAGTTGCTTTCGTAATCCTCCTAATTGTCCATCCTCATGCACGTGCAATTGATGGGTGGACAATAGAGCAGCAAAATAAAAATCTAACCCACGTATCTAATAAAAATTAGTTATGTTTGTTGGAATGGAAGCCCTAATAATACTCGGTCTTTTTGGACTTATATTTTAGTTACTTTTCTGAAGTTGATAAATTGAAACATAGTGTTTCTTTTTAGGTAAAGGAATAATCACTGGAACATCTGTGCATCTTGGTACTATTGATTTTTTTCCATAAATAATATTTGCATCATAATTTTCAAAGTTTGTCTCTGGATGAGGATTGCCATCATTTATAATTGGCCATGCATCACAAGCTCTATAACCAAATAATATTAAGGGTCTTGATCCATTTGTATGGTTTAGGCCTGAGCCATGAATTGTTCGACAATGAAAGAAAGCAACTGAACCTGCTTTTCCAGTTAAAGAAACTGAATTTTTTAAATTTATCTTATTTTTTTTTGTATTAATTTTACCTACAAAGTAATTATCATTACTATGATGGCTAAATAGTTCTTTTTTATGAGAACCTTTAATAACTTTTAAAGGGCCATTTTTTTCATAACAATCTTCTAGATAAATACCTACTGTTATTAAATCATCGTTTGTATGAGGATAAAAAGCAAAATCTTGATGCCATTCAACTAGACTTCCTTTTTTCTTATTAGGTAATTTAAAATTTAATTTTCCAAGATGAAATCTTACCGTTCCACCAATTAACTTTTTAACTATATCAATAATCTTTTTATTTCTTGATAAATCATAAAATAATTTGTTATTATTTTGAGGGTTATTTAATCTTAATATTTCTTTATTTTTTGAAGAGTTGCTATTGAATACAAAGTGGTAATTATCATATCTTTGAGTTCCACCTTGATTTATTATTTTTTTTCTGCTGTTCTTTTCTTTGGTAACAATCTTTTTAATAAGAGTATTTAATTTATTTATATCTTTTTTTGAAATAAGCTCTTCTTTTAATAAATATCCATTTTTTTTATAGAAACTATTTTCAAATCTAGTGATGCTCATTGATAAATTTTATAATAAAAATATAATAATCCAATACGAAAATAATCCAGATAATATTGTAGCAATTACATTTCTAGAAAAATAACCAACTAATATAGCAACTATTGCTCCAAATATTTTAGGATCGTTCATTTGTATAAATGTTCCATAATCATTAATAAATATTCCTGGAAATATAATTGCTGGAAATACTGCTGAAGGAACATATGCTAGTACTGCTTTAATTCTTTCTCCCAATAAATCTCTGTCTACTAGAGCAACCATGGTCATTCTTGTAAAATAAGTAATTATCCCTGCAATGATAATTGATGACCAAGTCATTTTTTTAACCTCAATACTAATGCAGCTACAAACAATGCTATGATTGGTGATATTATTATGTAGGATTTGAAAGGTGCATCAAAGAATAACAACGAACTTAATCCACATGTGATCATAACTATTACATGATCTAATTTTTTTAAATCTTGGACAACAATTGCTATAAAAGTTAGAGGAACTGCAAATTTCAATCCGATCTCCTCTGGAACAAATGAACCAAGAACTATTCCTGACAATGTAGATAATTGCCAAAAAATCCAAAGAGTTCCTCCTGAGCCTAGCAAGTGATAATGCAGATAAGGCTCATTTTTATTTTTTTGAAAAAACTTATTAGACTCTGCAAATCCCTGATCCACCACTAAGTAAGAAATCAATAATTTTTTAACAAAAGAGAGTTTTTCTAAATATTCTGATAAAACCGCACCATACAATAAGTGTCTTGAATTAATTACTCCAACTGAAGTTACGGCTATCAATGTTGATGCTCCACCAGAAAGTAGTTGTAAGAAGACAATTTGAGATGCACCACCAAAAATAATTATAGACATTGCATAAACTAATATAGGGCTAAAACCGAGCTCAATGCCAATTGCTCCACAAACAATTCCAAATGGAATTACAGAAAACATGTGAGGTGCTACAGATAATAAACCTTTGGTTAATAGTTGTTTTTTTGTAAACATTACTTGACCGAATGTAAGGCAATTTTTAAATATTTCATATCAAGTTTGCAATCTTTGTATCCTCGCTTTACTACATTTAAGTATCTTTCAGTTGGATATCTAAACTCTGTTTTATTAACCATTGTGTAAGTCATTACTTTTTTATTGTAGTAAGGAAAATACAATTTCTCATAAAGAATTGGATAATCCTCATAAACGTCCAATTTTTTTTCATCACTTTTTGAAATTTCAAACAAAGCACCTGGGACTATTGAATTTTTACTTTTCTCAATATCCGCTGCTCTGTATTTACTTCTAAAATTTAGACGATAACCTTTAAGCTCAAATTTTTTAAGAAAAACGGAGTCCTTACATCTTCGTTTCATTTGAAAAAGATTAAGATTACTACCGTAGGCAAAATACAACATTACTCTAATTCAACAACTTTGATATTTTTTTCTTTTACGAAATTAAGAATTAATGAACTACATAAATCTATTTTATCTTGGTTTTTAGATCTTAGAACAATTGAAACACCTAACTTTCCCTGTCTAAAAAAAGGGTAGCTTCCTATCTCAACATCTTGATTGTTGTTTTGAACATCAGTCAAGGAGCTTGCTATCTCACTTTCATAAGTCATTAAATTTATAGTTTTACTTAAAATTGGATCTCCACCTACTAATACATTTCCTAATCCTCCAATCATTGCTTTTAGTATAGATGGGACACCTGGGAGTGAAAAAACATTTTCTACATAAAATCCTGGAGCGCCACTAGTTGGGTTTAAAATTAAATTTGCTGAAACTGGCATTTTGGCCATTTTCTGTCTTCCGTCATTGAAATTACCTGGTTCATAATATTTTTCTAAAATGGCAAATGCTTCCTTATGAAAACCATATTCAATACTAAAAGCTTTTGATATTGATTCTGCTGTTATGTCATCGTGTGTAGGACCAATGCCACCAGTAGTAAACACATAGTTGTATTTGACTCTTAATTCGTTAACTGTATCAATGATTGTTTTTTCAATATCTGGAATTACACGAACCTCTCCAACGGAAATTCCTAAGGAATTAAGCCAAGTTGCAAGCGTGCTTGTATTCAAATCTTTTGTCCTACCAGACAATACTTCATTCCCAATAATGATAATTGCTGCAGATATTTCTTTTTTATTAGTCATTTCTAAATATAAATAAAATTCTATGAAATTTACCAACACTTTATTAAAAGGCAAATTACACCGGAGATATAAGAGATTTTTCGCAGATATAGAAGTAAATAATAAAACGGTAGTAGCGCACTGTCCCAATACTGGTTCAATGATGGGATTATTAGACCAAGGAAATGAGGCTTGGATAAGCGAACACAACGATCCTAAACGTAAATTAAAATTTACTCTTGAGATGATTAAAGTGAAAAAAAGGATAATTGGAGTAAATACTCATAGAGCTAACAGAATTGTTGAGCATGCTTTAGAAAATAAATTAATTAAGGAATTTAGCACGATTAAAAATATTAGAGCAGAATTTAAGTACTCTGATGATACTAGATTTGATTTTTTATGTGATAAAAAAATATTAGAGGTTAAAAATACAACATTAATGAGAGTTGACGATATAGCCGAATTTCCAGATGCAGTAACCTCTAGAGGTGCAAAACACCTTCAAAAGTTAAGGGAATCTGTTAAAAAAGGATATAAACCCTACGTCTTATTTTTAACTCAAATTCAGGGTATAAATAATTTTAGAATAGCAAAAGATATAGACTCTAATTATTATAAAGAATATTTAGATGCTAAAAAATCTGGTGTAAACTTTCTTGCTTACAGATGCACTTTAAATTCTAAAGAAATAAAAATTGAGAAGAAAATTAAAATTTTAGATGAGTAATTATTCAGAAAAATTTGAGAAAATGAGAATTGCTGGGAAACTAGCATCTAAGACTTTAGATATGTTAACTGATGAAGTTAAGGAAGGCGTTTCAACAGATAGAATTGATCAACTTGGTTATGAATTTATAAGAGATAACGGTGGTCATTCTGCTCCACTTTATTATCGTGGCTTTAAAAAATCATTGTGTACATCTTTAAACCATGTTGTTTGCCATGGTATTCCCTCTGATAGAGTTTTAAATGAGGGTGATGCAGTAAACATAGATGTTACAGCAATAGTTAATGAGTATTATGGGGACACAAGTAGAATGTTCACTATTGGAGATATCCCAGTTAAAGCAAAAAATTTAATTGAAACAACTTACGAGTCTATGATGAGAGGAATTAAAATATTAAAACCAGGAGTTAAATTAGGAGACATTGGCCATGAAATTCAATCCTTTGTTGAAGAAAGAGGTTTTTCGGTAGTAAGAGATTTTTGTGGACATGGTATTAGTAATACTTTCCATGAACCTCCTAATATTCTTCATTATGGTAAGAAAAATACTGGCAATGAGCTAAAACCTGGTATGACATTTACAATAGAGCCAATGATAAATGTGGGAAAATTGGATGTTAAAGTGCTAAATGATGGATGGACTGCAGTTACTAAGGACAAGTCTTTATCAGCACAATTTGAGCATACAATAGGTATTACAGAAGACTCTTATGAAATTTTTACAGAATCTGTTAAAGGTTATAACAGGCCTCCATATAATTAATGATAACAAGATACTCTAGAAAAGAACTAACAGATATTTGGTCAGAATATAATAAATATAAAATCTGGTTAGATGTTGAGATAGCTGCAGCTGAGGCTATGGAAAAATTAGGCACTATTCCAAAAGGTGTTGCAAGTGCTGTTAAGAAAAAAGCCAAAATCAATGTAAAAAGAATTCATAATATTGAAGCTAAAGTAAAACATGATGTTATTGCTTTTTTAACTTCTGTAACGGAAAAAGTAGGAATTAAAGCAAGATATTTACACCAAGGAATGACATCTTCGGATGTGTTAGATACAAGCTTTAATATACAATTAGTCCAATCTGGCAAAATATTAGTTAAAGATATTGATCAAATACTAAAAGTATTAAAATCTAAAGCTAAAAAATATAAATTTACGCCATGTATAGGAAGAAGCCATGGTATTCATGCAGAACCAATTACATTTGGTCTTAAACTAGCATCCTATTATGAGGAATTTAAAAGAAATAGAAAAAGATTAATTAGTGCGATTGATGAAGTATCTACTTGTACAATTTCAGGTGCAGTGGGGACATTTGCTAATATAAACCCTAATGTAGAAAAACATGTTGCAAGGAAACTGCGATTGAAAATTGAGCCTATATCAACACAAGTTATTCCAAGAGACAGACACGCTCATTACTTTTCTGTGTTGGGTATTATTGCTGGATCTATTGAAAGAGTTTCAACAGAAATAAGACATTTACAAAGAACTGAGGTTTACGAATTACAAGAATTTTTTTCAAAAAAACAAAAAGGTTCAAGTGCAATGCCTCATAAAAAAAATCCAATCTTAACTGAAAATTTAACTGGATTGGCCAGAATGGTTAGAAGCTATACTATTCCAGCTTTGGAAAATATTGCTCTTTGGCATGAAAGAGACATCTCTCATTCTAGTGTTGAGCGAAACATAGGTCCGGATGCAAATATAACTTTAGATTTTGCATTAGTAAGATTGGCAAGTGTTTTGGATAAAATGATAGTTTATCCAAAAAAAATGCATCATAACTTAAATATAACAAAGGGAACTATTTTTTCACAGGAATTGATGTTGGAACTAACAAAATCTGGATTAAGTAGAGAGAAATCTTATCGATTAGTGCAAGCACATTCCAAAAAATGCATAGCAGATAATCTTAACCTTTTAGATGTTGTTATGAATGATAAAAACATTACATCTAGAATACCAAATAAAATAATGAAAAATATATTTAATTATTCCAATCATTTTAAAAATGTTAATTTAATATTTAACAGGGTTTTTAAAAAATGAAAAAAGGTAAAAAATTATACGAAGGCAAAGCAAAAATAATTTATGCTACAAATGATAAAAATTTAGTTATTCAACATTTTAAAGATGATGCAACTGCTTTTAATAACCAGAAAAAAGATGTAATCGAAGGTAAAGGAATTTTAAATAACAGAATTTCTGAACATATTCTTACTCAACTAAGTAATGTAGGAATAAAAAATCATTTAGTGAAAAGGCTTAATATGAGAGAGCAACTTGTTAAGCTTGTAGAAATAATTCCAATTGAATTCATTGTAAGAAATATAGCAACAGGTTCATTAACAAAAAGATTGGGCATCGAAGATGGTACAGTTTTAGATTATCCACTGGTTGAATATTGTTTAAAAAATGATGAATTAGGTGATCCCTTAATTAGTAGAGAGCATATTTTAGCTTTTAAATGGATGGATGTATTTGAATTAGACTTCATCTATGAGGAAGTAAGGAGAATAAATGACTTTTTGCAAGGTATGTTTAGAGGTGTTGGTATCAAATTAGTTGATTTTAAAGTTGAATTTGGAAGGACTGAAGTTGATGGCAAAAGAGAAGTTATGTTAGCTGATGAAATTAGTCCTGACACTTGCAGACTTTGGGATATGAGAACTGATAAAAAATTAGACAAAGATAGATTTAGAAATGACTTAGGAAATTTAGTTGAAGCTTATCAAGAGGTTGCAATAAGACTAAATTTATTACACGAACAATCAAATATAAGACCATTAACTTATCCAAAACCAAAAGCTGTAAAAATTAAGAAAAAATGAAAGTAAAAGTAATAGTCACTTTAAAAAATGGAGTGCTTGATCCTCAAGGTAAAGCTATACAACAAACCTTAAATGGCATGTCTTTTGAGAATGTATCTGAAGTAAGACAAGGGAAATATTTTGATATTGAAGTTAAAGAGAGCGATGAGAGTAAAGCTAAAACTCAAGTTGAAGATATGTGTAAAAAACTTTTAGCTAACCTAGTTATCGAGGATTATAAAATCTTATAACTATTTAATGAAATCTTCAGTAATTATATTTCCTGGTTCAAATTGTGATAGAGATATGGATGTAGCTCTGAAAAAATTTGGTTTCGAGAATCAAATGGTTTGGCACAATGATGAAGAAATACCAAAAAGTGATCTAATTGTGTTACCGGGTGGTTTTTCTTATGGTGACTATCTACGATGTGGGAGCATTGCTGGAAAATCAAGAATTATTAAATCTGTTATTAATTTTGCAAATTCTGGAGGATTAGTTTTAGGAATTTGTAATGGTTTTCAAATACTTACTGAGACAGGATTGTTGCCTGGTATACTTCAACAAAATAAATATTTAAATTTTATTTGTAAGAATGTTTTTGTAAAAATTAAAAATAAAGAAAATAAATTTTTCAAAGATATCAAAAAGGAAGTCTTAGAACTTCATATTGCTCACAATGAAGGGAATTATTTTTGTTCAAATGATGAATTAAAATCTATTGAAGATAATGGTCAAATTGCAGTTACTTACTGTGATAATAAAGGTAATGATAATGAAGAAAATAATCCAAATGGAGCATTAAAAAATATTGCAGGAGTTTTTAATAAAAATAAGAATATTTTAGGAATGATGCCTCATCCAGAAAGGATGATTGACCAATATCTATCAGGCGAAGATGGATCTTTGTTTTTTGAAAATCTAATTGGAAGTTTATAATGATTGAAGTTAACGAGAAAATTGCAATCGAACACGGATTAAAGAAAGATGAATATAAAAAAATTTGTGATCTATTAAAAAGAACTCCTAATATTACAGAATTAGGTGTTTTTTCTGCAATGTGGAATGAACATTGCTCATATAAGTCTTCTAGAAAACACCTAAAAAAATTACATACTAAGGGCAAACAAGTTATTCAGGGACCTGGTGAGAATGCTGGCGTTGTAGATATAGATGACAATGATGCAATTGTATTTAAAATAGAGAGTCATAACCACCCATCTTTCATAGAGCCTTATCAAGGTGCAGCTACTGGGGTTGGAGGTATAATGAGAGATGTATTTACTATGGGTGCTAGACCAATTGCTAATTTAAATTCTATTCATTTTGGATCGCCTGATCATGAAAAAACCAGAAATCTATTAAGAGGAGTGGTTAAAGGAATTGGAGGATATGGAAATTGTATAGGTGTTCCCACTATTGCTGGTCAAACATGTTTTGATGAATCTTACAACGGAAATATTTTAGTTAATGCAATGACTTTGGGATTGGTTAATAAAAATAAAATATTTTATTCAAAGGCTGCAGGAGTAAATAAGCCTGTTATTTATGTTGGCTCTAAGACTGGAAGAGATGGAATACATGGTGCGAGCATGGCTTCAGCTATTTTCGACGACAAGATTGAAGAAAAGAAACCTACCGTTCAAGTTGGTGATCCATTTACAGAAAAATTACTTTTAGAAGCTTGTCTTGAACTTATGGCAGGAAAATCAATTATTTCAATTCAGGACATGGGTGCAGCAGGTCTAACCTCTTCAAGTATTGAAATGGCTTCAAAAGGTGATTTAGGAATTGAAATTGATTTGACAAAAGTTCCATGTAGAGAAGAAAATATGACACCTTACGAAATAATGCTTTCTGAAAGTCAAGAGAGAATGCTCATAGTTTTAGAGGAAGGAAAAGAAAATGAAGCTAAAAAAATTTTTGATAAGTGGAATTTAGATTTTGCAGTAATTGGAAAAACTACAGATAGTAAAAATATTGAATTATTTTTTAAAAAAAAAAAAGTAGCTGAAATACCAATAGACTTTTTAGCTGAAAATGCTCCTATGTATGACCGAAAATGGATTAAGTCTGAACTTCCTAAAGAAAGTAGTTTTTCAAAAGATCAGTTTAAATCTTTAAAATTAGGCGAATGTTTAAAAAAAATTTTAAATGATCCAAATATTTCAGATAAAGAATGGATCTGGAACCAATATGATCATACAGTTATGGGTGATACAATTCAAAAACCTGGTGGTGACGCAGGTGTTGTAAGAGTTCATGGTACAGATAAAGCTGTAGCTGCTGCAGTAGACTCATCTGCAACTTATTGTAATGCTCATCCATTAACAGGTGGTAAACAAGTTGTTTGTGAAAGTTGGAGAAATATGATTTCTGTAGGCGCTAAACCAATAGCAATTACAAATTGTCTTAACTTTGGAAATCCGGAAAAAGAAAAAAATATGGGTGAATTTGTTGAGTGTGTTGAAGGAATATCTGAAGCATCTAAGTATTTAAATTACCCTGTCGTTTCAGGAAATGTATCTTTTTATAACGAAACAAAAGATAAAGGGATAAAGCCCACCCCTTCAATTGGAGGCATTGGACTATTGGCTGATTATAAAAAAATGATCACAATGGAATTAAAAAACAATGGAAATTATCTTTTTGTTATTGGGAAAACAGATGGACATTTAGACCAATCAGTATTTGCTATAAATATTTTATCTAAATTTGAGGGTCCCCCTCCAGAGGTAAACTTATTTAATGAAAAACAGAATGGTTTAGTTATTTTAAATTTAATAGATAATAATTTAATAGAGACATGTCATGATGTGTCTTTAGGTGGAATTTTAACAGCACTGTCAAAAATGAGTATTAAAGGAAATAAAGGAGTAAATATTTTTCCTATTAATGGTTTAGTAAACAAATTTCAGTATTTTTTCGGTGAAGATCAGGGAAGATATATAATTGAAATTAAACAAGAAAATTTAGAAAATGTAGAAAAAATACTTAAAAAAGCCTCAATCCATTTTGATAAGTTAGGCTTAGTTGAAGGAAATAAAATTTCGTACGGAAATGATCTAAAAATATCAATTGACGATATCAAACAAGGCTATAAAAAATGGTTAATGGAATATATGGTAAGTTAATGGCAATGGATCTAAAAGAAATAGAAAGCTTAATCAAAGAAGCGTTACCCGATGCAAAAATTGAAATACAAGATCTTGCTGGTGATGGAAATCACTATTCAGCGACAGTAATTTCGTCGCAATTCGCAGGAAAAAGTAAAATTCAACAACACAAGATGGTATACAGTTCTTTAAAAGGTAAGATGGGAAATGAATTACACGCACTAGCTATAAAAACTAAGGAGAACTAAATGGATGATCAAACAAAAGAGTTAATAAATAATGAAATAAAAGATAATGAGGTATGCTTATTTATGAAAGGAACTCCAGATGCTCCTCAGTGTGGGTTCTCAATGGCAGTAACAAATATTCTTAAAATTTTAGAAGTAAATTTTAAAGGTGTGAATGTTTTGGTTAATCAAAATCTTAGAGAAGGTATAAAAGTTTTTAGTGATTGGCCTACGATACCTCAACTTTATGTAAAAAATGAGTTCATTGGTGGATGCGATATAGTAAAAGAAATGTACGAAAGTGGAGAGTTAGTAAAGTTGTTTGAAGATAACGGTATAAAATATAAAAAGAAAAGCTAATAATAATTTTAACTAAAAATTAGATTATCTAGAATAATACTCAATTACTAAGTTTGGTTCCATTACAACTGGATAAGGAACTTCTTCAAATTTTGGCACTCTTACAAATTTAACTTTTTTATTTTTTTCGTCTAATTGTAAATATTCTGGAACTTCTCTTTCCTTATTTGCTAACGCTATGTCAATTAAAGCTAACTGTTTTGATTTATCTCTAATTTCAATGCTATCCTCCTCTTTAACTTGATAACTAGAAATATTTACTTTTTTTCCATTAACTCTGATATGGCCATGATTAATTAGTTGTCTAGAAGAGAAGATAGTATTTGATAACTTAGATCTATAGACAACAGCATCTAATCTTCTTTCAAGCAAACCAATTAAATTTTCAGCAGTATCACCTTTTTTCATTATAGCTTTTTTGTACATATTTCTAAATTGTCTTTCATTCATATTGCCATAATAACATTTTAGTTTTTGTTTTGCTTGTAATTGAATTCCATAATCTGAAGGTTTTGAAGATTTATTTTGGCCGTGTTGTCCTGGAGGGTAAGCTCGTGTATTAAAAGGACTTTTAGGTCGTCCCCATAAATTAACTTTTAGTCTTCTATCAACTTTATGTTTTGAGTTTAAACGTTTTGTCATACTGTGATTATGGGGTTTATAGACATCAAAATATGTTTGTCAATCAAGGTTTTTTAGAAAGACCCGCAAATACACTTGATAAAATGCGTATTTCCTTTTGAGAAAGTTCCATTTTGTAAAAAATACTTCTTAAATTTTCCAACATTATGGGTTTTTTAGCTTTTTGTTTAAAAAAGTTTTGATTTTCTAAATTTAATAAACAAAAATTTAACATTTTGGATATTTCTTTTTTTGTAGCTTTTTGTATTTTTTTCGATTTTTTAAAATTATATGTTTTTTTTGTGAGCAAGTAAGAAACCACTTGAGCTACAATCACTAAGCTATGCGATAAATTCAATGATCTAAATTTACTATCACTTGGTATCTGTAAAGTATAATCAGAATAACTAATTTCATTATTAGTTAATCCAGATGCTTCTGAGCCAAATAAAAAGCTTACTTTTTTATTAAAGTTTATTTTTTTTAAATCCTCTAGAGAAATATGTTTTATATTTTTATTTCTAAATCTTGCTGATGTTGCAATTAAAATATCTGTTTTGTTTAATGATTTTTCTAAGTTAGGATATACTTTTGATTTCTTTATAATATCTTTAGCTCCAACTGATGTTGCTAAAATTTTGTCATTTGGAAATATTGGTTTTGGATCAATTAATAATAAATTTTTAAATCCAAAATTTTTTATACCTCTTGCACATAGACCAATATTTTCTGATAATTGAGGTTTATGAAGAATGAAAGTTATATTGTTTAAATTCATTAAGAACTTGCTGGCGCATTATCTTTAAACAATTTGTAATCAAGACTATCAATTAGTGCTTTAAATGATGCATCAATAATATTTGGTGATACGCCTATTGTAAACCAATTCTTTCCTTGAGAATCTGTACTTTCAATAGAAACTCTGGTCACTGCTTCTGTTCCTGTATTTAATATCCTAACTTTATAATCAACCAGTCTTAAATCTTTAAGGTAATCAGAATACTTCGAAATTTTTTTGATATTATTTCTAATCGCATTATCCAGAGCATTTACAGGTCCGTTACCCTCGCCTTCACATACAATCGTTTCTCCATCTACTTCT
The DNA here is from genome assembly GCA_902534465.1 of uncultured Pelagibacteraceae bacterium. Taxonomy (GTDB): domain Bacteria; phylum Pseudomonadota; class Alphaproteobacteria; order Pelagibacterales; family Pelagibacteraceae; genus Pelagibacter. Next base: position 31,642 of record CACAPU010000006.1, on the reverse strand, counting down.
AATTCTGCTTTAGCAGAGGAAATTATTTCTCCTGACGAATTTTTTTTTACTGATACATCATATGCTTTAATTATTAAATACCTTGGTATTTCACCAACTATTCTTCTAGCAAGTAATTCAAATGATGCGTCAGCTCCATCATAACTATATCCAATAAATTCTCTTCCTTTAACTTCTTCAAGAAGCTGTTTGATTTTTGGGTCATTTTTTTTAATATCAATCCCAATCGTACCAAGTCTTGACAAAATGTTAGACTGACCTGCTTGATCTGATACTACAATATTTCTAACATTTCCAACTTCTCTAGGATCTATATGTTCATAAGTTTTAGGATCCTTCTGAACTGCAGACACATGCATCCCTCCTTTGTGAGAAAAAGCTGCCGCACCAACATATGGCAAATGTTTATTTGGTTTTCTATTTAAAATTTCATCAAGAAGCCTTGAGCATTGAGTTAAATGCTTAATATTCTCACTGTTAACATTAATTTCAAATTGTTTTGAAAATTCATTTTTTAAATGTAAGGAAGGGATAATTGACATTAAATTCGCATTTCCACATCTTTCACCAAGACCATTAATAGTTCCTTGAACTTGTCTTACTCCAGCTTGAACAGCTATCAAGGAATTAGCAACTGCATTTTCAGTGTCATTGTGAGCGTGAATACCTAGATTTTTTCCAGGTACATACTTAATTACATCTGTAATAATTTCTGAAATTTCATGTGGTAAAGTTCCACCATTTGTATCACATAAAATAATCCATCTCGCACCTTCATCGTATGCTGATCGAATACAATTCAATGCATATTCTTTATTAGATTTATAGCCATCAAAAAAATGTTCAGCATCAAACATAAATTCTTTTCCAGAATTTATTATATGTTTAGCGCTTTCACTGATATTTTTTAGATTTTGATCTTTTGAAATACCAAGAGCTACATCCACATGAAAATCCCATGATTTTCCAAATAAACAAATTGAGTTTGCTTTTGAATTAATTAAAGATGAAATCATAGGGTCGTTTTCAGCGCTATGCTCAGTTTTTTTTGTCATACCAAATGCTGTAAGAGTTGAATGATTAAATGAATATTCTTTATTAAAAAACTCTGTGTCCGTGGGATTTGCTCCAGGCCACCCACCTTCGATATAGTCCACACCCAAGTTGTCTAAAGCATTTGAGATTTTTTCTTTATCATCCAAAGAAAAATCAACTCCTTGCGTTTGTGCACCATCTCTTAAGGTGGTATCAAAAATATATATTTTGTCAGTCATTATTTAAATTTCCACGCGGTTTTACCATCTTTATCCTCTATTTGAACTCCTTTTTCTAAAAGTTCATCACGAATTTGGTCAGCTAATTGGTAATTTTTAAGGTCTCTAGCTTCATTACGTTCTTTAATTTTGGCCTTTATAAATTCTTCGCTAACCTCAGATTTTATTTTTTTGAAGTTTGCCCATTCATCTTGATCTTGAGTCAATAGTCCAATGAAATTACAAGCAGATACAAACAACTGTTTGTCTTCTAAGTTTCCATTTTGTGATCTTTCAAATAATTTATGGAGATTGGCTATGTACTTTGGAGTATTCAGATCGTCATATAATGGATAAAGATCTTCATCAGAAATTAATTTTAGTTTGTCAATTTTGACATAGCTTTTGTACCATTTATCTATAGTCTTTTGACTTTCCTCTAAAAGTTTTTTATTCCAATCTAAAGGTTGCTTATAATGGGTGCTAATTAGAGCCAATCTAAGAGCTTGGCCATTAATAGTTTTTTTAAAATCACTTATTTTTAAAATATTGCCTTGTGATTTTGCCATTTTTTCATTTGAAAGTGTAATAAAACCATTGTGTACCCAATAATTTGAAAATACATCAGTTTCATTAGCACATCTTGATTGAGCAATTTCATTTTCATGATGAGGAAAAATTAAATCTCTGCCACCTCCATGAATATCAAATTTCACACCAAGATATTTTTTTGACATAGCAGAACATTCTAAATGCCAACCCGGTCTACCTTTTCCCCAAGGGGACTGCCAGCTAGGTTCGTCGTCTTTGGATGGTTTCCATAATACAAAATCCTCTGCATTCTTCTTATAACTTGATACCTCAACCCTAGATCCAGATATTAAATCATCAATTTTTTTATTTGATAACTTTCCATATTCTTTAAATTTTTTTACTTCAAAATAAATATGATTATTACTTTCATAGGCATAACCTTTAGATATCAAAGAGGTGATCATCTCAATCATTTCGTTAATATTTTCTGTTGCTCTTGGTTGAAAACTTGGATTTTCACAGTTTAGATATTTACAGTCATCTTGGAAATTTTTATTTGTATTGTTTGTTAAATCTTTAATTGAAATGTTCTTTTCTTTTGCTGACTGTATAATTTTATCATCAATATCTGTTATGTTTCTGATATAAGTAACTTTATCGTTACCATATTTACACTTTAATACTTTAAAAAGAATATCGAACACAACTAAAGGTCTTGCATTACCAATGTGAGGGTCGTCATAAACAGTTGGACCACAGACATACATTTTAATATTATTGACATCTATAGGCTGAAATTTTTCTTTCTTTCCGCCATAACTATTTGTTAAAAAAATATCTTTATTCATTACTCAAGGAATATACTTTAATTTAAGATTTGTGAATCTATTTGATTAGCTTGGAATCTTACATACTGGAATAGGATCCATTTTATGTAAGTTTGCGTTTCTAATTTTGATATATTTTTCTCTATTTTTTGAATTTTTATTTTCCATAGCTTCTTCAAGTTCTTTATAGCTTAGTCCAAGTTGTCCTTCATCTGTTCTACCGTCATCCCATAATCCATCAGTTGGGGGAGCATCGATAATTTCTTGTAAAATATTTAACTCTTTACCTAATTCCCAAACTTCAGTTTTGTTACAATCGGCGATTGGGGATATGTCTACCCCACCATCTCCATACTTTGTATAAAAACCTACTCCAAAATCCTCCACTTTATTTCCTGTTCCTACTACTATTCCATTATTAGCAGCAGCTACTTGGTAAAGTGTAGTCATTCTTAGTCTTGCTCTTGAATTTGCCATACCGTGCAGACTATCAAAATTTTTTAAAGTTTTTTCAAATGTTGAAAAAAGACTATCAAGTTCAACAGTAATTCCCTCAACATTTTTAAAATTTTCTTTCAACCATTCTTGATGTTTTAAGCTTAAGTCATGCTGTGAACTTCTCTGTTTAATTGGCATAGATAGAACAAAAGTTTTTAGTCCTGTCATTGCACTCAATGTACTAGAAACAGAGGAGTCTATACCTCCTGAAATCCCAATTACTAAAGATTCAGCTTTTTTTGGCATTGAATTTACATAATTCAATATCCAGTCTTTAATAAATATTATTTTTTTAGCAGGCTCCATTTCTAAAATATAATAAATAATTTAAAAAATTAAATGATTAAGATGCCGCTCTGATACCATTTTTAGCATACAAGGTATTCTTTTTAATCTCATCTGAAATTAAAAAGGCTAATTCAAGAGCTTGATTTGCGTTTAATCTTGGATCACATTGAGTGTGATATCTGCTTGATAAATCTGTGTCTGATATTTTTTGTGCTCCACCAGTGCATTCTGTTACATTTTGTCCAGTCATTTCAATATGAAGACCTCCTGCATAAGATCCTTCGCTTTGATGAACTGCAAAAACATTTTTAACTTCATTAAGAACATTATTAAACGGTCTTGTCTTAAATCCTGTTGAGGATTTAATTGTATTACCGTGCATTGGGTCGCATGACCAGATAACATTAAGACCTTCTTTTTTGATACCTCTTATTAATTTTGGCAAAAACTTTTCAACTTTGTCATGACCGAATCTAGAAATTAATGTAATTTTGCCTTTTTCATTTTTAGGATTGATTAATTCACATATTTTTGCAATTTCTGATGGATCAGACGTTGGTCCACATTTAATTCCAATAGGATTTTCAATTCCTTTACAAAATTCGACATGACCCCCATCAATTTGTCTTGTTCTATCGCCTATCCAAACAAAATGAGCTGATGTATCATGATATTCACCAGTCGTAGAGTCTATTCTAGTCATAGCTTCTTCGAACGGTAAATGTAAAGCCTCATGCGATGTCCAAAAATTAACAGTGTACAATCTTCTATTAAAATCAGATGTTATTCCGCAAGCTTCCATAAATGCTAGTGCATCAGCTATTTTATCCTCTAATTCCTTAAATTTTTTGGCTTGGGCTGCGGATTTTATATAGCCTAAATTCCACATATGAACATTTTTTAAATCAGCAAAGCCACCATTTGAAAATGCTCTTAACAAATTTAATGTTGAAGCAGATTGTGAATAAGCTCTGAATAATCTCTTTGGATCATATGCTCTACCTTTTTCAGTAAATTCTATAGAGTTAATATTGTCTCCCAAATAACTGGGTAGCTCGATATCTCCAATTTTTTCTGTTGGTGCGCTTCTTGGTTTGGAAAATTGACCAGCAATTCTTCCAAGTTTGACAACTGGCAAGGACGCCGAATATGTGAGCACTAGAGACATCTGTAACATTAATTTAAAATAGTCTCTTATATTATCAGGATGAAATTCTGCAAAACTTTCTGCACAGTCTCCTCCTTGAAGCAAGAAAGCTTTTCCATCAACAACATTTGCTAGCTGATCTTTAAGATGTCTTGTTTCACCTGCAAATACTAAAGGAGGAAAATTTTTTAATTTACTTAAAACCAAATTTAATTCATCTTCATCCTCATATTTAGGGATGTGTTTAACCGGATAGTTCCTCCAACTATTTGCTTTCCATTTTTTCATATTCAACCTATGAGTGTTCTAACAGAGTTTTAATATTATTCAACAGTGACAGATTTTGCTAAATTTCTTGGCTTATCGATGTCATATCCTTTTTCCAATGCTGAATAAAAAGCAAGTTTTTGTAAAGGTATTGTAAGTAAAAAAGGAATTAATTCATCATCTAGTTGATCAACTTCGATCTTTTCCCAAATATTCTCTGAAATAACTTCATCCTTATTTTTGTTTGTAATCAATAAAACTTTTGCCCCTCTGGCTATTACCTCCTGCATGTTAGAAATAGTTTTTTTATAATGTTCGTCTCTTGGAGCCAAAACAACTACGGGCATACCTTCTTCAATTAATGCTAATGGCCCATGTTTCATCTCACCTGCTGGATATCCTTCTGCATGAACATAAGCTAATTCCTTAAGCTTAAGTGCACCTTCTAAAGCAATTGGAAACGAGTATCCTCTTCCTAAAAACATTGAACCTTTTGCTTCAGCAAAAATTTTTCCAATATTTAATATTTTTTGATCTTGTTTAAGAGTTTTTTTAGCTGAATTAGATAGACTCAATAAATTTTTAACCTTTAATTTATATTCTTTTTTACTAATACATTTTTGATCGAAAGAGATTTTTGTGGATAAAATATATAAAACTAGCATTTGACCCATAAATGCTTTAGTTGAAGCTACTCCAATTTCTTGTCCACAATAGATAGGTAAAACTAAATCAGCGTCTCTTGCAATTGAACTTTCTATAACATTAACCACTGCGCAAGTTTTCATTTTATTTTTTTTACACAAATCTAGTGCTGCGTAAGTATCAGCAGTCTCTCCTGACTGGGAAACAAAAATATATAGACAATCTTTTTTAAATTTAACTTTCCGATATCTAAATTCAGAAGCTATATCAACATTTACATCTAAATTTGTATATTGTTCCATCCAATATTTTGTAATTAAACAAGAATGGAAGGCCGTACCACAGCCAATTAACATCACAGATTTAATCGAGCTTATTTTCCAAGGAAAATTGTATATATTGATTTGATTATTAAACTTATCAACATACTCATTTATACAATTATTTATGGTAGAAGGCTGCTCGTCTATTTCTTTCTCCATAAAATATTTGTAATCACCTTTATCGTAGTTAAGTTCATCCTTAGACAAATTCATTACTTTTTTATTTACTTTTGTCCCTTCACTATCAAAAAATTCTATTTGATCCTTTTTTACAAAACAAAATTCTCCATCATCTAGGTAAGAAATTTTATTAGTCATAGACTTTAAGGCATAAGAGTCTGAGCCAAGATAATTTTCATTGGGCCCATAACCGACTGCCAAAGGAGACCCTCTTCTTGCTCCTATCATTAAATCATTTTGTCCTTTAAATATAATTCCAAGTGCAAAACTTCCGTGAAGTTTTTTCAGTACTTTAATTATTGTTTCTTTTAATGAATTCTTTTTTAAATAATCCGTTACTAAATGAGCTATTACTTCAGTATCTGTTTGAGATTTAAATTGATAACCTTTTTTCTCTAAAAACTTTTTTAAAATTGTTGAATTTTCTATAATCCCATTATGTACGACTGAAACTTTCTCAGATGAATGAGGATGAGCATTAATCTTGCTAGGTTTGCCATGTGTTGCCCACCTGACATGTCCTATGCCAATTTCACCTTTTAAATTAAATTTATTAATATCTCTTTCCAAAACATCTACTCTACCCTCACATTTAACCTCATTTATATTTCCATTTACCAATGTTGCGATGCCAGCTGAATCATAACCTCTATATTCAAGTTTTTTTAAAGAATTTATAATTCTACCAGATACTTCTTTTGAGCTGATTATTCCAACTATACCGCACATTTATTTTTTTCTTTTATATTTTTTAACTTCAATTTGATCAGATCTTGTTAATGCCAATGAACCTTTAGAAACTTTTTTTGTAATAACAGATCCTGCCCCAATTACACTTTTTTTTTCTAACTTAACAGGAGCAACCAAAGATGTATTAGATCCAACAAAAACATCATCATCAATAATAGTTTTCTTTTTTTTATCACCATCGTAATTACATGTAATTGTGCCTGCTCCAATATTCACTTTTTTCCCTAATTTTGAGTCTCCGACATAAGAAAGATGACTTAATTTAGAATTTTTACCTATTATACTTTTTTTAACTTCAACAAAATTTCCAACTTTTGATCCAGACTTTAGTATTGTGCCTGGTCTTAACCTTGCGTAGGGACCAACATTTACATTGCTTTCTATTTTTACTCCCTCTAAATGAGAGAAAGATAAAATTCTTACATTATTACCTAATGAAACATTATCTGAAATAACAACATATGGATCAATAGTTACATTTTTGCCAATTTTAGTATTTTTAGAAAAAAATACAGTTTCAGGAGCAATCATTTTTACACCATTTTTTATAAATTTATTTCTAAGTTTCGCTTGTTCGTTTTGAAATTTTTTTTGTTTCATTTGATATTTTTATATATTTGGGTATTAGTTTAATTAATTCACAATATATTTCTTAATAATACTTTTAAATGACACAAAAATTTACTGTTCTTTTTGATCTTGATGGCACTTTAGTTGATACAGCGCCAGATTTAATAAGAGCCCATAATCATGTCATGAAAAAATTTGGTTATCCAACCAAAAAATTAGGCGAATTAAAAAATGCCGTCGGCAAAGGCGCCAAAGCAATGATGGCAAAAGCCAATGGACAGTGGAAATGGTTTGATGAAAAAATTCAAAATGAAATGACAAATGAGTTTTTATCTTACTATGGAGACAATATTTTACATGAGAGTAAATTAATTAATGGTGTTAAAGAATTTCTAAATTGGTGCAGAAAAGAAAATATTTCGATGGCCGTTTGCACTAACAAGACTGAACATTTAGCAGTTGATCTTTTAAAGAAAATTGGAATTTATGACTATTTTGAGTATGTTGCAGGATATAATACTTTTGAATATTGTAAGCCAGACCCCAGGCACTTAACCACAACTATCGAAATTTTAGATGGTGAAATAAATAAATCAATAATGATCGGAGATAGCGAAACAGATGCAAATGCGGCTAAAGCTGCTGAAATCCCAATAATTTTACTCAAATACGGGTATACAGAAAAGCATTCAAGTGAGATTTATCATAATCACCTAATTAAAGACTTTGTTGGAATTGAAAAAATTATAACTGAATATCTTTAATATTGATTAATTTAATTTAACTATTAAAACAAAATAACAACCTAGGAATTATTTTGTTGTTAAACACTATTAAAGTATACCCGTCAAAAATCAAACTTCCAAAGAAGAAACAGCTTGCATGGAAAATAGCGATGATTGCTAGTGATAATGCAAAATTAAATAACGACTCAGTGGAAATGGTTATCAACAGAATAATTGATAATGCTTCTGTAGCGATAGCATCCTTAAACAGAAAACCAGTTATATCAGCAAGAGAAATGGCTAAAGGTCATATTAGAAAATCAGGATCCACTGTATTTGGAATTAACTCTAAAGCCAAATTTGATCCTGAATGGGCTGCTTGGGCAAATGGAACAGCAGTTAGAGAATTAGACTTTCATGATACTTTTTTGGCAGCAGATTATAGTCACCCAGGTGATAACATTCCTCCAATTTTGGCTGTTGGGCAAAAACTTAAAAGAAGTGGAATAGATCTCTTGAGAGGTATAATTACAGCTTACGAGGTGCAAGTCAATTTGGTTAAAGGAATTTGCTTACACAAACATAAAGTTGACCATATTGCTCACTTAGGACCTAGTGTTGCAGCAGGAATTGGTTCAATGTTAAAATTAAATACTGAAACTATTTATCAAGCTGTGCAACAAGCTCTTCATGTTAGTATTTCAACTCGTCAATCTAGAAAAGGTGAAATTTCAAGTTGGAAAGCATATGCTCCAGCTCACGCTGGTAAGTTAGCAATTGAAGCAGTTGATAGAGCTATGAGAGGTGAAGGCGCTCCTAGTCCTATTTATGAAGGAGAAGATAGTGTTATTGCTAGAATACTAGATGGAAAGAATGCAAAATATAATGTTACATTACCTAAAAAGAATGAGCCAAAAAAAGCTATTTTAGAAACATATACAAAAGAATACTCAGCAGAATATCAAGCACAGGCATTGATAGATATTGGTAAAAAATTAAATAAAAAAATTTTAGATTTAAAAAACATTAAAAAAATAGATATTTATACTAGCCACCACACACATTTTGTAATTGGAACAGGTGCTAATGATCCTCAAAAAATGGATCCGAATGCATCAAGAGAAACTTTAGATCACTCTATAATGTACATTTTTGCTGTTGCCTTAGAAGATGCAGATTGGCATCATGTAAAGTCTTATACTAAGGCTAGAGCGAACAAAAAAAGTACAATTAAAATATGGAAATCAATAACAACTCATGAAGATAAAAAGTGGACTAAAAAATATCATCATCCAAATCCAAAAAAAAAATCATTTGGGGCAAAAGTTGTAGTTACTTTAAATAATGGAAAAAAAATATCTGAGGAGCTTGAGAGAGCTGATGCACATCCATATGGAGCAAGACCTTTTGAAAGAAAAGATTATATTAAGAAATTTTTGACTTTAACTGATAAAATATTATCTAAAAAAGAAAGTGATAGATTTTTAAAAACTGTGCAAAATTTAAAAAAATTAAAAAAAGGGAGCCTCGATAAATTAAATATCGAGGTGAACAGGAAATATTTAAAGAAAAATAATAAAAAAGGTATTTTTTAAATGCATTTTGTTGAAAAAGATTTAACACAAAAAAGAATTGATTTAGATGCTAAACTTAAATCTAATAAAATTCTAAGAGTGCCTGGTGCCTACAATCCTTTAACAGCTAAATTGATAGAAGAAATCGGTTATGATGCGGTTTATGTGTCTGGCGGTGTAATGGCAAATGATTTAGGATTTCCAGATATTGGATTAACAACTCTTCAAGATGTTAGCACAAGATCATACTTAATTTCTAGAGTAACAAATCTTCCAACAATTGTTGATATTGATACTGGATTTAAGTCATGCAAAGAAACAATTGAGACATTTGAGGAATTTGGAGTTGCTGCCGTTCATTTAGAAGATCAGATTGAGCAAAAAAGATGTGGCCATTTAGATAACAAAGAACTTATCTCAAAAGAGAAAATGGTTGAAAAGATAAAAGAATGTGTGTCTGCAAGAAAAGACAAAAATTTTAAGATTATAGCAAGATCTGATGCAAAAAGTGTTGAAGGAATAGATAGTATGATTGATAGATGTAAGGCTTATATTGATGCAGGTGCCGAAGTAATATTTCCAGAAGCTCTAGAAGATGAAAAAGAATTTGAATTCGTTAGAAAATCACTTAATTGTTATCTTTTAGCGAACATGACTGAGTTTGGAAAATCAAAATTACTAAATTATAAGCAGCTAGAGGACTTAGGATATAACATAGTTATTTATCCTGTTTCTACTCAAAGACTAGCAATGAAAAATGTTGAAGATGGTTTGCGTGCCATTTTTGCTGATGGACACCAAAACAATATTATTGATAAAATGCAAACGCGGAAAAGATTATATGATTTGGTAGAATACGAAAAATATAATGCGTTAGACGAAAAGATTTATAATTTTAATACAGACGGACATGAATAATGAGTGATGATATCAAAAAAGGGTTATTAGGTATAGTTGTTGACGAAACAGAAGTTTCCAAAGTAATGCCAGAAATTAATTCTTTGACTTATAGAGGATATGCCGCTCAAGATTTATGTGCTAAATGTAAATTTGAGGAGGTCGCTTATCTAATCCTCAATGGTGAATTACCAACCAAAAAACAATTAAAGAAATTTGAAAAAGAAGAAAGAAAAGAGAGAAAGCTATCTAAAACATTATTAGATGATATCAAAAAATTTCCTAAAAAAGCTCACCCTATGGATGTTGCTAGAACAGCAGTTAGTATTATGGGACTTGAAGACAAAGAAACCAAAGATAATTCCCCTAAAGCCAATATGCGAAAAGTTATGAGAATTTTTGCAAAAATGCCAGTTGCTCTAGCTGCATTTTACAGAGCAAGAAAAGGAAAAAAAATTATTCCACCCAAAAAAAACCTATCTTTTTCAGAAAATTTTTTTCATATGTGTTTTGGAAAGGTTCCAAATAGAGACATTGTAAAAGCGTTTGATGTATCTCTAATTTTATATGCAGAACACAGTTTTAATGTTTCAACTTTTACAGCAAGAACAATAACAAGTAGTTTATCTGATATTCACGGTGCAATTACTGGTGCAATAGCAAGTTTAAAAGGTCCTCTTCATGGTGGTGCTAACGAAGAAGTTATGCATATGATGAATAAAATAAAAAAACCAGAAAACGCACTTAAATGGATAAATAAAGCTTTAGATAATAAAGATGTTGTTATGGGATTTGGACATAGAGTTTATAAAAGTGGAGATTCAAGAGTTCCTACAATGAGAGAATATTTTGGAAAAGTAGCAAAAATAAAAAAAGATAAAAAGTTTGAAAAGATTTATGACATTGTTGAAAAAGTAATGATTGATAGAAAAAATATTCATCCAAACGTGGATTATCCTACTGGACCGACTTATCATTTAATGGGTTTTGACACTGATTTCTTTACACCAATTTTTGTAATTTCAAGAATTACTGGTTGGTCAGCACATATTATAGAACAACATGCTGCTAACAAATTAATTAGACCGTTAGCTAGTTACAAGGGCAGTAAACACCGTAGGGTTCTACAATTAAATCAAAGATAATTTTAAGAAAAAGCTTCTGTCCATGATCCTCTAGTAGATGCTTTAGAATATTCAGTAGCTCTACCTTCAAAGAAGTTCATATGCTCCACAGCGTTCAACATAGTATCAAGCCAAGTTAGTGGATTTTTTTGAACATCATAAATAGGTTCTAAACCTAGCTGATCTAATCTTCTATTGGCTATAAACCTTATGTAATCTTTAACTTCTTTTGCTGTTAAACCTTCCATAGGTCCCATTTCAAAAGCTAAATCAATAAAAGAATCTTCATGCTCAACAATAGTTCTGCATGCTTCATAAAGTTCTTTTTTAAGTTTTGGTGTCCATATTTCAGGATTTTCTTTAATAAACTCCTTAAAGATTCTAATCATTGAATTACAGTGAAGTGTTTCATCTCTTACTGACCAAGTAACAATTTGGCCCATGCCCTTCATCTTATTATGTCTCGGAAAGTTAAGTAAGATTGCAAAGCTTGCAAATAATTGCAGACCCTCTGTGAATGCACTAAATACTGCAACTGTTTTTGCAATATCTTCTTTTGAGTTTACGTTGAAGCCTTGCATGTAATCATATTTATCTTTCATTTCTTTATACTTCATGAAAGCTGAATATTCAGACTCTGGCATTCCAATAGTATCTAAAAGATGTGAGTAAGCTGCAACGTGAACTGTTTCCATAGATGCAAACGCAGTCATCATCATTAGTACTTCAGTTGGTTTAAATACTGTTGTGTAGTGTCTTAAGTAACAATTGTTAACTTCAACATCAGCTTGAGTAAAAAATCTAAAAATTTGAGTTAGTAAATTTTTCTCTGGTTGTGATAAGTTTTTTTGCCAATCTCTTACATCATCTCCTAATGGAACTTCTTCAGGCAACCAATGAATTCTCTGTTGAGTTAACCAAGCATCATAACACCATGGGTATCTAAATGGTTTGTAAACTGGGTTCTCAACTAATAAACCCATCTTTTTAGGTTGAATTATTTCTTTATTTATTTTTTCTGCTACTGACACGATAAACACTCCTCATAATCTTGTTGGTTATTACTTTCTTCTTTTGATTTATAAACGTTTGCTGCAATGTCAGTTGAATTTGCATCATTAACATTTTCAGCACGTTGTATTGATTTAGACCTGCAGTAATAAAGACTCTTCAAACCTTTCTTCCAAGCTTGGAAATGGATTTGATGTAAGTCCCTTTTGTGTACGTCTGCTGGTAAAAATAAGTTAATAGATTGAGCTTGAGAAATATGAGGCGTTCTATCCGCACTTAAATCTACAAGCCATCTTTGGTCTAATTCAAAAGCTGTTTTAAAAACATCTTTTTCATCTTGAGTTAAAAAATCTAAATGTGACACCGACCCTTGGTTTGTTGTAATGCTTGACCAAACCTCATCAATATCTTTTCCATGTTTTTCTAATAATTTTCTTAAATATTTATTACGTACGTTAAAAGACCCTGAAAGGGTTTTATGTGTGAAACTATTTGCAGCAATTGGCTCAACACCAGGTGAAGTTCCACCACATATTATGGATATAGATGCAGTTGGCGCTATTGCAGTTTTATTAGAAAATCTTTCCATAATACCGTAATCAGCTGCATCTGGACATGGTCCTCTTTCCTCTGCCAAATCTTTAGATGCTTTATCAACATTTTTATGAATGTGCTCAAAGATTTTTTTGTTCCAAGTTTTGCTCATAACAGATTCGATTGGGATCATTTTCTTTTGATAATATGAATGAAGTCCCATCACACCCAATCCTACACTTCGTTCTCTCATTGCTGAATATGTTGCATCACTAAACTGTTCAGGTGCATTTTCTATAAAATCAGTCATAACGTTATCTAGAAATCTCATGACATCTTGTATAAAGTTTTCATCATCTTTCCACTCATCGTACTTCTCTACATTTAAAGATGATAAACAGCATACGGCAGTTCTATCTCTTCCATCTTTATCAATTCCTGTTGGAAGTGTAATCTCACTACAAAGATTTGAAGTTTTAACATTAAGACCAGCAAGTTTGTGGTGTTGAGGAATCTGTCTGTTAACAGTATCAATGAAAACAATGTATGGTTCTCCTGTTTCAATTCTTGCTGTTAATAATCTTATCCATAAATTCCTTGCAGAAACTGTCGCTTGTACCGCTCCATCTTTTGGACTTTTAAGTCCCCATTGTTCATCTAGTTCAACAGCTCTCATAAATGCATCTGAAACTAAAACACCGTGATGTAGGTTTAATGATTTTCTGTTTGGATCTCCTCCAGTTGGTCTTCTCATTTCAATAAATTCCTCAATCTCTGGGTGATCTATCGGAATATAGCAAGCCGCAGAACCTCTTCTTAATGATCCTTGACTAATTGCCATTGTTAATGAGTCCATTACTTTAATAAATGGAATTATCCCTGACGTTTTTCCAACTCTTCCTATTTTTTCACCTATTGATCTAAGATTACCCCAATAACTTCCAATACCACCTCCTCTTGCAGCTAGCCAAACATTCTCACTCCACAAATCTAAAATACCATTAAGGCTATCACTAGCTTCATTCAAAAAACATGATATCGGTAGTCCTCTAGTTGTTCCTCCATTTGATAAAACTGGTGTTGCTGGCATAAACCACAAATTACTAATGTAGTTATAAAGTCTTTGAGCATGTAAATTGTCATCAGCGTAATGACTTGCAACTCTTGCAAATAAATCTTGAAAAGACTCATTTGCACCTAAGTATCTATCTTTAAGAGTAGCTTTACCAAAGTCAGTTAAGTTGTCGTCTTTGCTTCTATCAATTTTGATTGTTATGCCTTTTGAATTTTGAAATAATTCTGTTTCACTGTTTAGAGAAAATAAATCCAGTCTTTTATCTTTAGGATCATGATTCACATTTGGTGTATAATCGGAGACAGCTTTCCTAATAGCTTGTGATAAAATCTTGTTCATTTAGCTCCTTTTTTGTACTATACTTAAATTAGTAAAACAACTAGATGTTGTATGATGGTTTGGTAATTACACTATATAACCAACAAATCAATAGAACATTTATAGAACTTGTAAAAAAGATTATCAATAAAAAAATAAAAAAATTATAAAAATATCAACATGGAAAATTCAATAAAAATTGATCCTTTTGGCTTTAGAGAGTACGACGCCCGATGGTTGTATCCAAATGACATCAATTTAGAAGGTGTGACAAATTTGGGAAAAGGGTTAGGAACACAAATAATTAACCATACAAACAAAAAACATCCAAGAATCATTGTTGGTCATGATTACAGATCTTATAGTGAGGAAATAAAATCTGCGCTAAAAAAAGGTCTCATATCAACCGGGTGTAATGTTGAAGACATAGGGTTGTCTTTGTCGCCTATGGTTTATTTCGCACAATTTAATTTAGAAAGTGATGCGGTGGCAATGGTAACAGCAAGTCATAATGAAAATGGATGGACTGGTGTAAAAATGGGGATTAAAAAAGGATTAACTCATGCTCCAGAGGAAATGAAAGAGCTAAAAGAAATAACATTAAATAATAAATTTATTGAAGGAGTTGGTAGTGAAAAAGAAATAACCAATTTTCAAAATATTTATAAAGATGATCTAATAAGTAAAAATAAAATTAATAAAAAAATTAAAGCTGTTGTTGCTTGTGGAAATGGAACAGCAGGAATATTTGCACCTGATATGTTAAGAGGAATTGGATGTGAAGTTATAGAATTAGATTGTAATTTAGACTATACGTTTCCCAAATATAATCCTAATCCAGAAGATTTAGAGATGCTACATGCCATCAGCAAATCTGTTTTAGAAAACAATGCTGATATAGGTTTTGGCTTTGATGGAGATGGTGATCGTGTTGGAGTTATCGATGATAAAGGAAATGAAATATTTTCAGATAAAATTGGCTTGCTAATTGCTAGAAATTTATCAAGTACTCATAAAAATTCAAAATTCGTAGTAGATGTAAAATCAACTGGTTTATATTCAACTGATGAAATTTTAAAAAGTAACTCTTGTGAAACAATATATTGGAAAACAGGACATTCTCATATTAAAAGAAAAGTAAATCAAGAACAAGCTCTTGCTGGTTTTGAGAAAAGTGGACATTTCTTTTTTAATCAACCATTAGGTTATGGATATGATGATGGGATAAACTCAGCAATTCAGGTATGTCATTTACTAGATAACAATAATAAAAAAATGAGTGAGATAATTAATGAACTACCAAATACCTATCAATCTCCAACAATGGCTCCATTTTGTAAAGATGATGAAAAATATAAAGTTGTTGATGATTTGATCAAGCAAATAGAAAACTTAAAAAAGAAAAATATTAAAATTGATAATCAAGAAATTGAAAATATTCTTACGGTTAATGGTATAAGATTTACTTTTAATGATGGGTCATGGGGTTTAATAAGAGCTTCGTCAAATAAACCTTCATTAGTAGTTGTAACTGAAAGCCCAACCTCTGACGAAAGAAAGAAAAAAATCTTCAATTTTATTGATGATTTACTACAAAAAACCGGTAAAATTGGTGAATATGATCAAAAGATTTAATTAAAGATCTAAAAACCTTAGTAAAAATAGAGTTCCTATAACATACAAAAATACCCCGAACATTCTCTGTGTTTTATTTTTATTTGTAGTATGAACCATATTGGCACCAACTCGGGCCATGAATGATGTTATAGGGATAAATATCAAAAAAGCAGGAATATTTATAAAGCCAAGACTTAAAGGAAGATTTGCTTTCAGTAAAAATCCAGAAGTTAAAAAACCAATAGAACCAATAGATGCTATTACAAATCCTATGGCAGCTGAACTTCCTATTGCTCTACTAATTGGATATCCAAAATATCTTAATATTGGAACATTCATCATTGCACCAGTAATTCCCATAGGTGCAGATATAAAGCCAGATAAAAAACCAAAAGTTGCTTTTGGAAAAAACTTAAATTTTTTATTTTTTTTTAATTCTTGTTTTACTAACAATAAATATCCACCAAAAAAATAGACAACGACAGCAAAGAACAAAACTAAAGATTTTGTATTTAACAATGCTGCCATATAAGTACCAAGCAAGACACCAAATATAACGAATAGTCCATAGGTTTTTAAAATATTTATATCTACTGCTTTATGTTTTCTGTGCGTCATTACCGAAACAAAAGATGTAAAAATAGTAATAGAAAAGGCTGTACCAACTGATAAGTGCATTAAATATGATTCATCAATATTTGTAGTCTCAAAAATAAAAAAAAGTACTGGTACTGAAATTAATCCACCTCCAATACCAAAATATCCAGCAAAAAAACCAACTGGGAATGCAGTTAGTGCCATTAATAAAATAAGTAGGTAGTACTGATTTGATAAAATTGTATTAATCAATTTGACCTGCCGAATGTAACTTGGGAGAAAGTTTAACTTTATCCATAATATGATCTATTTTTTTTACATCCGCATCTCTTACACACATATTTTCACTTAAATATCTTTTCCAGTGGCTTGCACCAGTTTGACCATGAAATAAACCGAGAGTATGTCTCATCACCTGATTTACCCTTGTACCTTTTTTAACTTCAGCTTTAACATAGTCAATTAATTCTTCTATGATTTCTTCTCTATCTTTAATGTCATGGTTGTCAAATATTTCATTTTCGATTTCTGCTAAAAGGTACGGCGAATGATAAACTGACCTTCCAATCATAACACCATCAACTTTATCTAAATGATTTTTAACCTGATCAGTTGTTGTAATTCCTCCATTAATTATTACTTCTAAATTTTTAAAATCTTGTTTTAATTTGTAAACATAATCATATTTTAAGGGAGGTATATTAAGATTTTGTTTTGGTGTAAATTTTCCAAGCATTGCTTTTCTTGCATGAATAATAAAAGTCTTAACTCCTGTTTCTTTAAGTGTGCTTATAAAATTGTAAAAATGTTCGTAATCTTCAACATCATCATAACCAATTCTAGTCTTAACAGATACTGGTAGTGATGTAGAATTGATCATCTCTGATAAGCACTCTGCTACAAGATTTGGTTCTTTAATTAAACAAGCCCCAAATTTATTTTTTTGAACTTTTTTGCTTGGACATCCTAAGTTTAAATTTATTTCATCATAGCCAAATTCTTCACCAATTTTTGCTGAATTTGCTAACAATTTTGGAGTGGATCCACCTAATTGCAGAGCAACAGGTTTTTCTCTGAGATCAAAAGATAATAATTTTTCCTTATCTCCCCTATCAATAGCTTCTGAAACTACCATTTCCGTATAGAGAAGAACGTTTTTACTTATTAACCTTAAGAAGTATCTTTCATGTCTATCAGTGCAGTCCATCATTGGAGCAACTGATACAAGTCTGTTAATTTTAGACATATTTTTTAATTTTATTTGAAATGTTTATCTTTTTTTCGTTCACATACTCTTGATGGTTTTTTTCAATTTTGGCTAATTCATATCGATAATTAACCATCACACCAAAAGACCTTTTAAACCCAACCTCTGAAACATTAGCATTAATAGCTATATCGTCTATATCGGCTCCATTTTTAAGGTGAAATCTACATACATCATTAATTGGAAATCCAAAATCGTTTTTTTGTTTTGTTAAATAATTTACAGCCAATTTACTTATCAAGATTTTATTATCTGCAATTCTTTTATCACCAATTTTTAAGTCAGATGACTTTAAAAAATCTAAACTATTTTTATTTGCCTCACCAAGTATTTCGGCTGCTTCGGTACTTTCCATATTTTTAAACCAATCTGCAAAGCCAACCATTGGTGACAATGTTCCAAAATATTTTACATCTGGCAGCTCCTCTTGAAGTTCATATACAACTCTTTTTATAAGAAAGTTTCCAAGTGTTACTCTAGATAAACCATCTTGACAGTTGCTGATTGAGTAAAATGTTGCTGTATCATAATTTTTAATTTTTTCTTCAGAAGGTCTAGTTAATTCTTGTATAGATTGACTTAGTCCTTTTGTTAATGCGATTTCAACAAAAATAATTGGTTCATCTTCTAAGGCAGGATGAAAATATGCAAAAAATCTTCTATCTTTACCAAGTCTTCTTTTTAACTCATTCATATCTTTCATAGAATGAACTTTTTCATATTTCAATAATTTTTCTAAGATTGCAGCTTTTGTATCCCAAGTAATTTTTCTTAGTTTTAAAAAACCTGGATTGAACCAATTTTTAAAAATATCTATTAAATCATAATCTAAACTTTTTAATTCTGGACTATCTTTAAGCAACCTAAGCAAGTCTTCTCTAAGTGATACAATCTCTGAGGTTCCGTTTGGAGCCATATTTAGTCTTACAAACAACTCCTTTCTAATTCCAGAAGCAACTCTTGATAAGTTCAAGATTGAATAATCATCTTGATCATTGCTGTATTTCTTTATAGCTTCATCTATTTTTAATGGATCTGGTTTATATTTTTGATTAACCTGAATTAAAAATTTATTTTTTTCCTCTATAGATAGATTTTGATATCTAAATAATATATCTCTTGCCAACGTAATTCCAAATGCCGCACCTTTTGTAGATAACAAGTCATCACAAAGATCGATCAAATCTCTCTTTTTTGTAATACTTTTAAGAGATTTTTTTTCTAAAATCTTTTGGCCAGCATCAGCAATAGTTTCAAAAATTCTTTTTATATTTAGCATGGTGTTTTTTATATATTAAAAACCTAAACTTTTACCCATTATTTTATCTGGCAACCAAGTAACTATTTCGGGAAAAATACACAAAATTAATATACCTAGAGCCATAATTATCATAAATGGTATAGATCCCTTTAATATTTCTGACAGACTTACGTCTGGTGTAATTCCTTTGATTATATAAAGGTTTAATCCAACAGGTGGAGTAATAAGACCAATTTCCATATTTATTGTAAATACAATTGCAAACCAATAAGGGTCGAAGCCCAAAGTGGTTATAACTGGGAGCAATATCGCTGAAGTCATCACAATAACTGCTACTGGCGGTAAAAAGAAACCTGCAATTAAAAGAAAAATATTAATTAAAATAAATACAACCCATTTATTTGAACTTAACTCTACCATGCTTTGTGCTAATGATTGAGTTACATAAAGCTGTGATAATGTGAATGCGAATAGATAAGATGCGGCGATGATAAACATTATCATCACACTTTCTTTCATAGATACTTTGACAATGTTCCAGATTTTTTTTGGTTGATAAATTTTGTAAACAACAGCGATTAATACGAAAACTAAAAAAGCTCCAACTCCAGATGCTTCTGAAGGTGTAGCTACTCCACCATACAAAACATAAAGAACACCAGCTATAATTGCTAAGAAAGGTAAAATTCTTGGCAAGACTTCTATTTTCTCTTTAAAAGTTGGAGGTGTTCTGTTCTTTAAAGCTTTTGCTGAATCTTTATCAATAAAATAACTATGTATGAGAGCCCATACAGCAAACATACCAGCTAACATAAATCCAGGTATCAAGCCACTTAAGAATAGTCTTCCAATTGATGTTCCTGTAGCAATTCCATATACAATCAAAACAATGCTGGGAGGAATTAAAACTCCTAGCGTACCACCAGCTGCTATTGTCCCTGTTGCAATTTGATCTGAATATCCTCTTTTTCTCATCTCAGGTATTCCCATAGTTCCAATTGCTGCACATGTTGCAGGACTTGATCCACTTAAGGCTGCAAATATGGAACAAGCACCAATATTAGAAATTACTAATCCACCTGGTACTCTCCAAAGCCATCTATCTAATCCTGTATATAGATCTTTTCCTGCCGGTGAGTTGGCAACTGCCATTCCCATTAAAATAAACATAGGAATTGAAAGCAAAACAAACGAGTTTAGTCCTGCATAAAAAGTTTCTGCAAAAACATCTAACATTTGAAAACCTTCAAATGCAACCAACAATGTTATAGAGACAAAGCTCAAACCAAATGCAATCGGTATTCCCGAAAATAAAACTACTAAAGTGAAAACCGCAACGATGATTGCTATTATTAATGGATCCATTAGTAAATACCCTCTTCGTCTATAAGTTTAATTATTTCAGCAATATATTGAAGGATCATTAAGGCTGCTCCTATCATCATTGATGAATAGGGTATCCATAAGGGAGGATCCCAAACAGTTCCTGTTGAATAGTTTTTTGTAAATGCTTCCTCCACCATTAAATACCCAAAATAAAATAAGATTAAAAAAAATAATAGACTAATTAGTGACGTAAAAATTTTGAGTCTCAGAATATTTTTCTTTGATAAAAAATCATAAATCCATTCCATGCTCACATGAGCCTTTTCGCTTAAAACATAAGCGCTTCCTATAAATGTTGAAGCAACTAAAAGCATCGTCACTAACTCTGTTTGCCATGTAATCGCTCTTTGAAAGAAATATCTTTCAAAAACTAACTCTACAATAACCAAGATTGACAGAAGTAGAGCTAAGACAGCAAAAGCACCACATGCTTGTGAACTATAATTACAGAATTTTAAATATTTTTGTTTCATGATAAAAAACCCCTATTTAATATTTTAAATAGGGGTTCTTTATATATCTTTTTATTTAACTGCTAAAGCCATTTTCATTAGCTTATCGCCACCTGGAACTTTTTCAGCAAATGCTTTGTGTGAAGATTGTTTAGCAATCTCTACCCAAGCAGCATGGTCGTTTGCATCCATATATACTAATTTTACTCCTGCTGCTTTATAAGCGTCTTCAAATTTTTTATCTAAATTTTCAACTTGCGCAGTCATATATTTTTCAGCAACTTTACCAGCTTTCATTAAAGCGTCTTGTTGTTTTGAATTTAATTTATCAAAGCTCATTTTTGACATCAAAATAGGCTCGTACATAAACCACAATCCAAATTTTCCAGGAGGTGTTGCACATGTTACTTGCTCATAAATTTTGTAACTTACAAAACTTCCAGAACTAGTATTTGCACCTGTTAATACTCCAGTTTGTAATCCAGTGTAAATTTCTGATGAAGGCATACTTTGAATACCAGCACCAGCTGCCTCTAACATTTGGTTAAAAGCTTTACCAGCTGCTCTCATTACTTGACCTTTAGCATCTGACGGATTTTTAATGCATTTTGACTTAGATGCAAAACCACCACCAAGCCAAGCATCAGAAAGAACAACAACACCAGCATCATTAATAATTCTCTTAATTTCAGTCATCATTGGACCTTTATTAAATCTTAATGCGTGGTCATGATTTTTAACTGTTCCTGGCATTAAAGTTGCATCAAATTCTGGATGGAATTTTGATGCGTACGCTAATGGAAATGCTGAAATATCCAACTGACCAGTTGTCATCGGTTTCCACTGCTCTTTAGGTTTATATAATGATTTAGCTGGGTAAATTCTAATATCTAAATCTACTCCTGCTTTTTTAACTTCATCTGCAATTATTTGAACCATTTCATGTCTTGGATCATAAGAACCATCAGCTCTAGGTGTTCCAGGCCATTGGTGACTTGCTTTTAGTGTCACAGCGTATGCTGATCCAATTAATGAGAAAGCTAAAAATAATGTAGTGAAATAAAAACTTATTTTTTTTAACATATTTTCCCCTCTTTAAATTAATTTAATAATGATATTAAATTGAACTTACGGGTAAGAGTCAATATAAGGAAATGTCGTATATTATATTATGGATGGACCACTAAAAAATTTATTAGTTGTTGATTTAACAAGGGTTTTAGTAGGACCCTATTGCACTATGATACTCTCAGATTTAGGTGCGAGAGTTATAAAAATTGAGGCACCTGAAACAGGTGATGACTCTCGAAAATTTGGACCTTTTGTTAAAGATTATTCTGCATACTTTATGTCGTTAAATAGAGGAAAAGAAAGTATCGCTTTGAATTTAAAGAGCGATGAAGATAAAAAAATATTTGATAAAATATTATCAAAAGCAGATATTTTAGTAGAAAACTTTAAACCTGGCACATTAGAAAAGTGGGGTTTTGGCTGGAAAGATGTAAGTAAAAAATATCCTAAATTAATTTATGCATCGGCATCAGGGTTTGGCCAAACTGGACCTTTAAAAGAGCTACCAGCATATGACATGGTCGTTCAAGGTATGGGGGGCTTAATGAGTGTAACTGGCCATCCAAACTCAGAACCAACAAGGGTTGGAACCTCTATTGGTGATATCACAGCAGGGCTGTTTACAGCAATTGGAATTAATGCAGCTTTATACGATAGGCAAAAAACTGGTAAAGGAGCTTTTATAGATGTCTCAATGTTAGATTGTCAAATAGCAATTTTAGAAAATGCAATTGCAAGATATCTTTCCAAAAATGAAATTCCAGGACCAATGGGTTCAAGACATCCATCTATTGCTCCCTTTGAAGCTTTTAAAACGAAAGATAGTTATATAATTATTGCTGCAGGAAATGATAAACTTTTTACAAAACTTTGTGATGTATTAAAAATTCCTGAAACTGCAAATGATGAAAGATTTAATTCTAATTCACTAAGATGTGAAAACATGGATTACTTAAAAGAAATTTTTGAAAAACAATTGAGCTCGAAATCTACAGATGAATGGGTTAAAGAAATGGAGGCATTGAAAATTCCATGTGGGCCAATTTTTAATATAAAACAAGCTGTAGAAAATCCTCAAATTCAAGAAAGAAATATGATTGTAAAATCATACCATAAAATTATTGGTGAATTTAAATCTGCAGGAAACCCAATCAAAATGTCCACCTATAAAGATGAAAACACTAGGGGTAATATTCCTGACTTAGATGAGCACAGGGAAAAAATAATAAAGGAATTTAGTTAATTTATTCTTGGTTTTCTGTTTCGTCTGATACAGTCTCTTCTTGATCTTTCATTTCGTCCAAAGATACATCAGTCTCTTCTTCTTGCATGTCCTCAACAATTTCAGATGAAGGTTGTTCAGTTGTATTTTGTAACTCGGCTAAATCATCTTTAGAAACTTGAATTTTTTCTGGAATTTTTCTAGCTCTCTTAGATGGAAGAATTGGTACACCACTTTTTGAAATTTCACCTTTGTAAAGATTTTCAAAATCATCGCCAATATCATCTTCGTCCTCTGAAGTATCATCAATTTGCTCGACATGTTTTCTTAACTTATAAACTGCAGCATCTGTTAAATCAGGAACTTTGATTGTTTCTTCAGCTATTTCTCTTAATGCTATGACAGTATTTTTATCATTATCTCTATCTAAAGTAGGTTCCAACCCTGAATTAAGTTGCGTTGCTCTCTCCTTTGCAACTAATACTAATTCGTAAGGACTATCAACTTTATCTATACAATCTTCAACAGTAACTCTTGCCATGGACGGTTAGATACACCTCGATCATAAAAAAATCAAGCAGTATTAGAGATAAACTGGATTTAATTTTTTTCTTATAGTGAAAAGTAAGGCTATAGAGCATGCTATAGCAATTGCTGCAATAAATGCGATTTTTTCAATTGAAAATCCAGCATCTATAAAAAAGCCAAATAATGCTGTACCAAAAGCAGTTGCAAATACCATTAAAGCAGTAGTCAAAGCTTTAATAGATCCAATATATTTTACCCCGTAAATTTCTGCCCACGTTGATGATCCTAATAAGTTTGCTAGACCGTTTGATATTCCTACCAATCCAAGAAATAAAAAAGCAGTCTGTGGAGCATCAAAATATATGATTACTAAAGTTCCTAAGAATAATGGAATATTCATATAGATTAGTAATTTTCTACTTGTAAACTTATCAATCAAATAACCAGCAACAATTAAAGTAATTACAGAAAAAATTGAGTAAGACATAAAAGATTGCGCAATTGTATACTCACCCCACCCTTTTGAATTAGTGACGAATGATTGATATACAAATACTCCTGTAGCTATCCAAGGCATTGCCAACATATTTAAGGAGACAATGTAAAATCTATAATCTCTAAGAACCTCTATTCTTTTCCAGTTTTTAATATTTTCTTCTTTCAAAATATTGTTTTGACCACCCTCTCTAGTATCTAATTTGACATCTTTAACTAAAATATAAGATGCTAACGGAAGACAAATTAAAACTATTAAAGAAAAGATTACCCATAAATCCTGCCAAACAATTAGTGTTAAAAGATAAACGATTAATACAGGCATTATGAACTCTGCAGAGGATAAACCAAACCAAATAATACTTAATGCTTTGCCTCTAGATTTTGAAAAATATCTTGAAATAGTAGTTGAAGCTGTATGAGACATTAATCCTTGTCCAGAAAACCTCATTAAAAAAATTGCAACAAATAGAAAAGCTACTGAAGATGTTTTGGAAAAGAAAAAAGAAGAAAATGATAAAAGTATAGTAACAAAAATTGCAAATTTAAGCACGTTTACATCATCAATTTTTTTTCCAATCCATATTAGAAGTAAACTACTAAATAGAGTAGCTGATGCATAAATCGTGCCAAATTGTCCATGTGTAATAGAAAGTGTTTCTCTGATGCTTGAATTAAATAAACCTATAAAAAAACTCTGTCCAAAACATGAAAAAAATGTAAAAATGAATCCAAAAATAATTACTTTTAAACTTAAACTTTTAAACATATAAATAATTTATGACTTGTAATGTTGCTTTCATAGGTCTCGGGGTAATGGGTTATCCGATGGCTGGTTATATATCAAAAGCTGGGCACAATGTAACTGTTTTTAATAGAACAACTGCTAAAGCTGAAAAATGGATTACTGAATATAAAGGTAAAATGGCTTCAACTCCAAAAGAAGCTGCGGAAGGTGCTGATTTTATTTTTACTTGTGTAGGTAACGATGAGGATTTGAAACAAGTTACGTTAGGTGAAAACGGATTATTTCATAGCGCTAAAGAGGGTTCAATCTACGTGGATAATTCAACTGTATCAGCGGAAGTATCAAGAGAACTTTATGGTAAAGCGAAAGAAAAAGGATTTGCATTTTTAGATGCACCAATTTCTGGAGGACAATCTGGAGCTGAAGGCGGAATTCTTACAGTTATGGTAGGAGGTGATGAAGAAGTTTTCAAAAAAGCCGAACCAATAATTGATTGTTATAGTAAAAAAGTAAAATTAATTGGTTCATCGGGAAGTGGTCAACTTACAAAAATGATGAACCAAATGTGCATTGCAGGTGTTGTTCAAGGTCTATCAGAAGCTATCAATTTTGGAATAAATGCTGGTTTAGATATTGATAAAGTAATGGAAACAATATCAAAAGGCGCAGCTCAATCTTGGCAAATGGAAAATAGATATAAAACTATGGTTAAAGACAAATTTGATTACGGTTTTGCAGTAGATTGGATGAGAAAAGATTTAAAGATTGTAATTGAGGAAGCTAAAAGAAATGGTTCACCTGTTCCTATCACTGAAATTGTTGATAACTATTATGCTGACGTTCAAAAAATGGGTGGTAACCGTTGGGATAGTTCTAGTCTGATCGCTAGGCTTAAAAAAAAGAAATAATCTAATGTCAAATACCGTCCCATACTATGAGGACTTTTCTGAAATAAAAAAAAAAATATGGTCGATGCTTGATGATGCTGTAACGAATAGATCATCACCTTTTCGAATTCCAGTATTTGTTTGTGGAGATCAATCAGAATTTGATGGAAGAATAGTAGTTCTTAGAAAATCTGACCAATTAAATAATCTTCTTCAGTTTCATAGTGATATTAGATCAGATAAAATTCCAAAATTAAAAAAAAACAGCAGTGCAGCTCTCATATTCTATGACAAAGAAGAAAAGATTCAGCTTAGAGTAAAAGTTAAATGTGTTGTCAATCATGACAATGAAATCACAGAACAATCATGGTCAAAAACAGCTCATGTAAGTCGTAAATGTTATTTAGTAAATAATGGTCCTGGTACTGAAATTGATGAGCCTAGTTCAGGTTTAAGTGAGGAAATTGAAAAATCTGGTTTTACTATGAAACAAAGTGAAGAAGGTTATAAAAACTTTACTGTAATTCAATGCAATATTGAGAGTATAGAATGGTTATATCTTGCAGCAAAAGGTCATAGAAGAGCAAGATTTGATATCTCAAATAATAAACAAAACTGGCTAGTTCCATAAAAATGCTAAGTGGATTAATTATTGCTGTAGTACTTGTTTTAGGTGGATTGGCTGTTATGAGGTTTGGAATATTTCAAATCAGAAAATTTAAAAAAGGTGAAACCAAAGTTACTAAAAAAATTAGTGAGCAAATAGCTTTTATAATATTTTTTCTAATTATTTTAGGATTAATTATTTACTCAGTTCATGACCTTCTTTTCTGAAGATTGGTTAAGGATTAACTAAAAATATCTTGAATTTTTAAGTTCTTACTCGGTAAGATTTTTTTTACGACTCTTTTATATTTACTTAATCTTTCATAAAATTCTCCAGCACTCATTTTAAAAGTCTGCTCAAATGCTTTTTCCCATTTTCTGTACTTTGCTCTCTCAATCCAAAAATCTCTAAAAACTAATTGAAAAGCTTGTTGTTCAGAAATATTATTTTTTTTCAGTTCGTTTACTAATACTAGCACCATGAAGGCAGAACCTGTATAGTTGCCATCCATTCCTCTTTTATTTGATGTTTTGTGTTTTTCGTAAAGGCTAGGTTCTTTTAAAACCTTTTTACTCCACATTTCTTTTCTTTGAAGATCATTTTTTAAACTGTCTTTTCCATAATATTGTTTCACATAAATTTCTTCAAAAACTTTTGCTCCTCCCTCGGTCAACCATTTTGGTGAGTCTCTATCTGATAATTTATTTTCTGAAAGTGATATTTGATAAACATGAAAATATTCATGAGCAATCACAGAATAACGGTGTATATATTTTTTTGCTAATTCTTTACTTGGTATTTCTATCTGCATCCATCTAGTTGAACCATCACCGCAAATACATGAACCTTTCATATTATTCTTAACTTCTGGAAAAGGATTTTTTGTACTTTTCCAAGCATAGATATCCATTCCTGGACTTTTGAGATAATCATTCATATTATCTTGAATAGGTAGAACTTCTTGTAAAACATCCATTATATTCTTGAATTCAGTTACCCATTTTTTGGGTAAATTTTCATGAATATTGTATCTAAACTCAAATTTTTCTACAGCAACTACTGAAGTAGAATAAAAAATTAAAGCGATTAAAACTATAAATATTTTTTTCACTAGTTAATTTGTTTTATTAATAATTTACTTTATCTAAAATATTACCTTCAACACCTAAAAGATAATAACCTTGGCTATCTTTACTAAAATTTCTCGTAGAGCAACTTGGACCAAATCTTGTCTTCCAATTGTATCTTCCAGCTTCTTTTAATTTATTTATGACTTTTATATATTTTGGATGTTTATATTTTCCAAGTTCAAACAAACAAAAAATTTTATATGGATCATATGCATCTTCTCTTGTTGGAGTTAGGTAAACCGAATCCATAAATTGTGGACACATATCTATATCGTGCGCATAGATTTTTCCAATTCTAGGACTATTAGGATCTACTGAATTTAGCATAGTCCTTAAGTCTCTATTCGTATAATGACCATTTTTTATCCCTGGTATACAATTTGTTCCCATCCCTTGAGTGTGTAGTAATTCATGTAAAGCTATTGCAGCCTTTCTTTTGTCAGTACCAACAGATTTATTTCGTAAAAATATTGAACCAAATCCTACGCCTGCCTCTCCACCGTCGACACTATTGATATCGGCGAAATTAAAATACATTTTTTTATTATTTGTTTGACCTTTTTTTTTGTATAAGAAAGGTGTTATGTCATTATTTGCCCACTTATGAAGCTGACTAAAATTTTTATCCATTCTTATAAAAGTAATATCTAACTTTCCATCTGATCTGTAATCTAACTTATATTTACGTGGTACCTTGTCGCCTTTTTTGTTTATACTAGTAGAAATTTCCATCCATTTATTCGCCATTAAGATAATTTCTTCCATTTTACCATTTATATCTAATTCTCTATCCTCACTATCTTGAGCTAACAGATAATTAAAATGAATTTGATAATCATCATTTACATCAGGTTGATCCTCAAAAAATCTTCCTGGTTTTTTATCCATCGCGGCATTCTTTTCTTGTAGCACTTTTGCTTCTGCTAATTTGGCTTTTGATATAGCCGATGCTTTAGCCTGGTCATATTTCCAAACAACTTTTTCATTAACTGCATACAAATAACATTCTTTGCCACCAGTATATTTCTTAGAATTTTTCATGCATTTTTTGTATGTTTTCTTATGAAGTTTTTCTAAATCTTTACCTTTATTATAAGCATAGGAATAGCTACCAGAATCACAACTAGCATAGAGAACAAAATTTGTTTTTTTTTCTTTAATTAGTTTAAGTGATTTTTTTATATGTTTTTTATGATTGTGTTTAAACGCTCCAGCACACTCTCCTTTAATAGACGATACCCCGGGCTCATTAACACCTGCATAGATATTCCCGCTAAACAACACATTAAGAATTAAGAATGTAAAAATTAAAAATATTTTTCTCATTTAGATATATTTTTGTCATTTAATTCTACCATCGCTTTTCCTGGAACAAAAGTATAATCGTTATCATCCATTAATTTTCCATTTTTCATATTATATAATTTCCAATTAAATTTAAGATTGCTATTTTGATTTTTTCCTAATTTTAAAATTGTTAATTCAATTTTTCTAGGTTTCCCCCCAGAAGACCCTTCAAAAGACCTTGTTTCTCCCTCTTTCCAAATTCCCAAGGGAAATTTACACCCATTTTCAATTATTCTACCACCACGTCTACTATCCCAAATTCTTCCTATGCATTGACCATCGTTAGTTATAGTAAATAGTTGGGTTTTGAGACCACTTTGCCCTTTTCTTGTTCTTTTATAAACTTTTATTTTTTCTCCAGTTTCTGGATGATACCAATCTTCAGGACCTATAATTTTCTTTTTTTTCTTTTCACCAAATATTAAATTAGCTTTTGTAAATTTAATTTCTGTATCATTTCTAATTTTTCCACCTGTGAAAAGCTCTAAAGGTATAAATCTTTCAAAAGCTTGGGAGAATTGTGGAAATAAAGCTATTAAAATTATCAGCAATATTTTCATCTCTAGAAATTTTTGAAATCTTTATATAAATTATATGTGCACCAGGTTCTTTTCTTTTTAATTTTTTTTAGTTTTTTATGAGAATATCTATCTCTCCATTCATAATTACTATCAGGAGAAATACCTCGACCAACTTCTGCAGCCATTGCACATTTTAAGTAAACAGGATTAAATGGTGTACTAGAAGTCGGATCTAAAAAGACAGAATCTTTAAAATCAGGACAAGTAGGATCTTTAAGATTATACAATGATGAGCCCAAATTATACTTGTCTCCCCCGTCAGGCCCTCCAATTATTGTCC
This sequence comes from uncultured Pelagibacteraceae bacterium, assembly GCA_902534465.1. Classification (GTDB taxonomy): domain Bacteria; phylum Pseudomonadota; class Alphaproteobacteria; order Pelagibacterales; family Pelagibacteraceae; genus Pelagibacter. The sequence goes on along the minus strand of CACAPU010000006.1, from coordinate 1,626 downwards.
CAAACTTGTGTGATTTTTTAGCTCCTTTTGTGCATGGCCAAGCAAATCCATTTACATGCATTAATTCATGTAAGGTAATTAAAATTCTTTTATTTTTGTTTGTGTTATATTTACTTTTTAAAAAAATATATCCATGGTGTACAGCTCCTTGTCCCCCATCTCTATGTCCTACATCAACCCATGAAAAGTACAATTTATTAGGATTATTAAAACCTAATTTTGTCAAATATGCATCAGGGTATTCCATATTATAATTTCCTTTATATTGTTTATCCAATCTAACAAAAGAAATATCTAATTTGCCATCTTCCCTTAAGTCATACCTAAACTTCTGATTACCCTTTGTCATTTCGAGCATTTTTTCATTGGCCTCCAATAATTCCTTCTCCATTTTTCCATTGATATCCCATTCTCTATCCTCGCTATCTTTGTTTAATAGATAAATAAAATGAACTTGAGGTTCATCAGTAACATCTGGTTGATCTTCAAAAAATCTTCCAGGTTTTTCGTCTGAGGCAAAAGAGAAGGATGAATATAAAAATATTATAAAAAATATAATTATTTTTTTCATTTTTTTAAAATACAGATTTTGAATATTTTTTCCAGTTTTGTTGATATCTAATAGCATTTTGTTTTACTGCTTCAATTTCATCATCAGTTAACTGACGAATAATCTTTCCAGGTGAACCCATTACTAAAGAATTATCAGGAATTTCTTTTCTCTCTGTTACTAATGATTTAGCACCAATTATACAATTCTTTCCAACTTTTGCTCTGTTAAGAACTACTGCTCCAATCCCAATTAAAGAATTATCGTCAATTGTGCAACCATGAAGCATAACCATATGACCGATGGTTACGTTCTTCCCAATTTTTAAAGGGTAACCTGGGTCTGTATGTAAAACACTTCCATCTTGTACATTTGAACCTTCTCCAATGTGTATATTTTCGATATCACCTCTAAGAGTTGCATTAAACCAGACACTGGAGTTTTTTTCTAATGTTACGTCTCCAATTATAACAGCGTTAGGCGCTACCCAATTTTCGCCAAGGTTTTTTGGTTTTTTATCTTTTAAATCATAAAACATAAATTATATAGTCTTTTATCATGGCATTAACAAAAACACCAATTTGTGACTTTGGTAAAAAAGCTGATTACTTTGAACTTAAATCAATAGATAATAAAATAATTTCATTGAATGATGTAAAAGGTGAAAATGGAACATTAATAATGTTTATTTGTAATCACTGTCCTTATGTTTTGGCAGTTATTAAAAATGTTGTTGAGGACTGCAAAGAATTAGAAATTGATGGAATTAAATCTATAGCAATAATGTCAAATGACCCAAAAAGATACGAGGAAGACTCATTTGACAATATGGTTAAATTTTCAAAAAATCATAACTTTAATTTTCCATATGTAATAGATGAAACCCAAGAAGTAGCAAAAACTTATGGTGCAGTCTGTACTCCTGATTTTTTTGGATACAATAAAGATCTTGAGCTTCAATACAGAGGAAGAATAAGAGAATTAAAAAACTTAAAACCTTCTAAAAATGGAGACAGTGAACTTAAAAAAGCTATGAAAATGATTGCAAAATCCAACAAAGGTCCAAAAGAACAGTT
>CACAPU010000005.1 GCA_902534465.1 uncultured Pelagibacteraceae bacterium | reverse complement strand
AAGAGCCAATACTCCAGTAGTTGTTTCTTCACTCAATCCTTTTATGTCTTTCATTAAATCTTTATAGTCTTTATGCATAAGTGCGGTAAGATCTCCACCATCATCCAAAATCATGTTAGGTTTCCAGTCTTTTTTACCTTCGATAGTTTGTCTTACACACCACCAATACTCCTCTTCGGACTCACCTTTCCATGCAAATACTGGAATACCGGCTTTTGCTATCGCAGCTGCTGCATGGTCTTGAGTAGAGAAGATATTACATGAAGACCATCTGACTTCAGCTCCTAAATCTACTAAAGTCTCAATTAAAACTGCTGTTTGGATTGTCATATGTAGACAACCTAAAATTCTTGCACCTTTTAAAGGATGTTTACCTTTATATTCTTTTCTTAATGCCATTAAACCTGGCATCTCTGTTTCTGCTAACGAAATTTCTTTTCTTCCAAAGTCTGCTTCATTGATATCTTTTACTTTATAATCTGTCATAAACTTGGGCTTGTAGCAACTTTATTTATAATAATCAACTTTTCATTGGGTCGAGGGGAAAATAATTTCAACTTTTGCACCTTTGTTTGCATTATTTTCAGCTTTAATTTGACCATTGTGCAATTCTACTAAGTTTTTTACTATATTTAGACCTAATCCAGAATGTTCACCAAAATTTTTTGGTCTATTACTATAAAATCTATTGAAAATTTTATTAGTATCTTTTTCAATAAATCCGGTGCCCTCGTCAATTACTGCAATTGAAGGATTTCCATCTTTATTATTAAAAACATTAACTATTATTTCTTGATTTGGGCTACTAAATGAAATTGAGTTTTCTAATAAATTTGCAATTATTTGCTCTATTCTGTTATTAATTCCATAAATGAAATAGTTTTCAGATCCATTTGATTTTAATTTAATATCTATATTTCTCTTTGAATTATAAATGTTGTTAAAATCATCAACAACTGAACTTGCTATATCTTTAATATCAATTTTTTGCATTTTTTCAGTTGAAATCACAACCTCATCTTTCAACATTTGAGAATAATCTGTAATAAGTCTCTCTATTCTTTCCACATCATGCGAAACAATATTAATCAATTTATTTCTTTTTTCTTTATCATCAGTATCATAAATCACCTCTGAGGCACTTTTAAGGGAAGCTAATGGATTTCTAATTTCATGAAGTAAATCAGTTGAGTAATTTTCTGCAGTTGTAATTCTTTTATTTAATTCATTAGTCATTTCATCTAGTGACTTTGAAAGTATACCTAATTCATCATTTCTTTTTTTTACACTTTCTATATCTGCTTTCTCTTTACTTTTGTTCTTAATAATTTTTGTATAAGAAACTAAATTTTTAATTGGTTTAAGAAAATATCTATTTAAAACATAAGAAAATATTAAAATAACCAGAAAAACTGCTATAGCCGTTCTTATAATGAATTTTTCTCTCTCAGCAATTTTTTGAATTATACTATCAGCATTTTCGGAAATAAGAATAAAACCATTAGTTTTTTTATATTTCACATTTTGTAAGCTATAAACAAAATGCTGTCCATCTACCTCTTTAACTTTAGTAATTAAAATTTCAGATTTAGAAATATCGTAATTTTTAACATCCTCATCAAAAACAGTGGTAATATTTTTAGTATTTTTTGAAATATTTTTTTTATTGTCGGAATTTTCTAATAAATCTTCAATAATCATTTCTGAGGAAGGTATCGATCTAGTATCTCCTACTAAATTTAACTTATCATCAAAAAATATTACTCTATCTAATTTTTCAAAGTATGGAAATCTTGATTTTTTTGAGAAAAGAAATTCATTAATACCATTCCTAGTAAATTTAATATCTGATTTATCTAAATTAAAAATTGTTTGATTAATAATTTCTGAATGACTTTTCTCTTTTACTGAAATTAAATCTTTCTGAATTGTCCCAAGATAAAAAAAAGTAAATATTCCTAAAACAATAAATACTACTAAATTAATAAATAAAAATTTCTGTAATATAGAAAGGTTTTTTAATATTTTTCCCATAAGAATTATTTAACATTCCATCTATATCCACTTCCATATCTTGTTTCAATTGCTGAAAAATTAATATCTACTTTCTTGAACTTTTTTCTTATTCTTTTAACATGGCTATCAATTGTTCTATCCTCTATATCGGTATCCTCTCGATAAGCGACTTCCATAAGTAAAGCTCTTTCCTTAATCATTCCTGGTCTTTTTGCCAACTCCTCCACAATTTTAAATTCCGTTGTAGTAAGCTTGTCTGGCAGTTGTTTTCCATCCCACTCACATTCAAGCTGAGATGGGTCTAATTTTAATTTACCGTGTGATATAATATTTTTATTTTCCTCAATATTTATATCTTTATCTTTTTTTCTTAATTGAACTTTTATTCTTTCAACTAGAACTTTTGTTGAAAACCCTCCTGTTTTACCAACAAAATCGTCTGCACCCAGTTTTAAGCCACTTACTTCGTCAGTGATTTGATCTTTAGATGTTAAAAAAATAACTGGCATAGATGTTTTTTTTCTTAATTTTCTTAAGAGTTCCTCACCATCCATTCTTGGCATTTTTATATCAATAACTGCTAAATCAGGTGGCGTTCTTGTTAATCCAACAAGTGCATTTTCTCCATCAATATAAGTTTGTACTTTAAAACCCTCTTCCTCTAGTGCCATCTGCACAGATGTTAAAAGGTTTCTGTCATCATCTACTAAAGCAATTGTTTGAGACATAATCTAAAATAAAAATACTAAATTGTTCATATTAGGGCAATTGTTTGTTTACTAATGAAGTTCTCCCCAATTTTCTCCAATGTTTATGTCCACTAAAAGTGGTATGGAAAATGAATGAAGTTGACTATCTTTCACACTCAACATCAAATCTTTTATTAATTTGGTACTTTTTTTGGTTTTTTTTAAATTTTCCTCAAATATTAACTCATCATGTATTTGTAAAAGCATCTTAAGGCTATTCTTTTTATCTTTTGATAATTCTTTATTTATCCTTATCATCGCTAACCTCATTATTTCTGAAGCTGACCCTTGAATTGGAGCATTTATTGCTGCCCTCTCTTGAAAATTTCGAACATTATAATTCTTATCATTAATGCCAGTTAAGTGTGTTTTTCTTCCAAAAATATTACTAACATATCCACTTTTTCTGCAGAAATTTACTGTTGTTTTCATGTAATCTTTAATTTCAGGAAATTTTTTGAAATAGGAATTTAAAAATTCCTCTGCTTCATTATTTGAAACATTAATTTGTTTTGCTAAACCATATTGTGAGATTCCATAAATTATTCCAAAATTGATCGCCTTTGCTTTTCTTCTAGTCTCAGAATCAATTTTATTAATTTCTTTTCCAAAAACCTGACTTGCAGTTAATGTGTGTATATCTTCATTATTTACAAAAGCCTTTTTTAATTGTTTAACATCAGCTAAATCAGCTAATATCCTCATCTCAACCTGATTATAGTCTGCTGATATTAATTTATTATTTTTTTCTGAAACAAAAGCTCTTCTTATATCTTTACCATCGTCAGATTTTATTGGAATATTTTGTAAATTTGGATCACTTGAAGCCAACCTGCCTGTAGAAGTAGCTGCTAATAAAAATGATGTATGCACTCTCTGAGTATTATGATTTATATGTTCAGGTAACGCATCTGAATACGTATTCTTAAGTTTACTTATTTGTCTCCACTCCAGGATTAATTTTGGAAACTCATAGCCTTTAAAAGCCAAATCTTCTAAAACAGAAGCACTAGTGGCAAAACTTCCTTTTTTAGTTTTCTTAAGAGCTGCAATTTTTAAATCGTTATACATAATCTCACCAAGCTGTTTTGTTGATCCAATATTAAATGTTTTTTTTGAAATTTTAAAAATCGATTTTTCTAATTTTTCGATTTTTTTAGAAAATTTTGAGGACAATTTATTAAGTGAAGATTTATCAAGTTTAATTCCTTTTATCTCCATTTCTGCAAGTATTTTTATTAAAGGTTTCTCAAATAACTCGTAAATATTAAGTAACTTTTCAGTCTTCAAAGATTTAAGAAAGATTTTGTATAATCGGTATGTAATATCTGAGTCTTCTGCTGCATAATCTTTGGCTTGCGCTATGTTGACTTGAGAAAAGTTAAGTTGTTTTTTTCCAGTTCCAACTAAATCCTTATATTTAATAGTTTTATGACCAAGATGGATCTCTGAAAGAGTATCCATATTATGTCTATTTTTTCCAGCATCTAATGTGTAAGACATAAGCATGGTATCTTCCATTGCATTTATAGTTATTCCCCGGTGATAAAAAACAATGTAATCAAACTTAATATTTTGGCCTATTTTTTTAATACTTCCATCCTCTAAATAACTCTTTAAAATTTTTAATATCTTTTTTTCATCTAAATTGTCTCCACTAACGTGATTAAGTGGAATGTAGCAAGCTTTTCCAATTCTATTAGAAATTGAAATACCTACTAATTTTGCTGTGTGAGGATCTAATGAAGTTGTTTCAGTATCAATTGCAAATTCTCCTATTTCCTCAGATTGTTTCATCCAATCCTCAACTTCTTTCTCATTTTTTATTAGTTGATAATTGCTTTTTTTAATTTCTGATAATTTGTCTAAATTTTTTTCAATATCTTTGGTTGCCTGATCACTTGCGCTCCCATATTTTGAAATAGCAGAACTCAACAACCTATTGAATTCCATTTCTCTTAAAAAAGAATAAAGTTTATCTTTATCAACATTTTTTAATATAAACTCCTCTATTTTATTTTTTACTGGTACATCTTTTTTTAATGTGACAAGTTTTTTACTAACAATTGCATCTTCCTTATTATTTATTAAAGTTTCTCTTCTTTTATTTTGTCTTATTTTAGACGCATTCTTCAATAAATTTTCTAAAGTACCATATTGATTTATTAACTCTGCTGCAGTCTTTACTCCGATACCAGGAACACCAGGAACATTATCTGTACTGTCGCCAGCTAAAGATTGAACATCTATTACTTTTTCTGCAGTAACACCAAATTTATTTAACACATCATCTTTATTGATAAATTTATTCTTCATGGGATCATAAATTCTGACACCCTTTTTGTATAGTTGCATTAAATCTTTATCAGATGAAACTATCGTAACTTTTGCACCTAAATCCAAAATTTTCTCTACATAAGTTGCTATCAAATCGTCTGCCTCATAATTTATTAACTCAATCGAAGGTAAATTAAATGCCTCTACAGATTTTCTTATATATTCAAATTGAGGAATTAAATCATCAGGTGCATCAGATCTATTTCCTTTGTATTCAGAATAAATTTCATTTCTAAAATTCTTTCTCGCTGAGTCAAATATTACAGCAAAGTGTGTAGGTTTTTCTGAGTTGTCATTTGATTTAGAGTCTTCTAATAATTTAAATAGCATGTTACAAAATCCACTTACTGCTCCAACTGGTAAACCGTCACTTTTTCTAGTTAAAGGTGGTAAAGCATAATATGCTCTGAAAATGTACCCTGAGCCGTCTATTAAGTAAAAATGGTCACTTTTTTTAATTTTCTCCATAATGTAATGATATCTTAATTTCTTTAAATGTAATAAATGTATGCCCTCAAATGAATAAAAAAAACGTATTAACTGTTAAAAACTTAAATAAAGTATATTCAAAATATGGCTCCAAACAAATTCATGCCCTCAATAATTTAAACTTAGAAGTGAAAGAGGGTGAAATCTTTGGATTATTAGGACCAAACGGGGCTGGAAAGAGCACATTTATTAACATATTAGGTGGGTCAGTCATAAAATCTGGTGGTGAAGTTAATGTTTGGGGTTTCAACTTAGATAAAAACCCAAGACAAGTTAGAGCATCTATCGGCATTGTTCCACAAGAAGTTAATTTTGATCCATTTTTTAGTCCTAGAAAATTGTTAGAACTTCAAGCAGGCTTGTATGGCATAAAGGATAAAGATAGAATCACAGATACGATATTAAAATTGGTATCATTAGAAGATCAAGCTGACAGTTATGCTAGAAGTTTATCAGGAGGCATGAAGAGAAGATTATTAGTAGCTAAAGCTATGGTTCATCAACCTCCAATTATTATTTTAGATGAACCAACTGCAGGTGTGGATGTGGAGCTAAGAACAACTCTGTGGGAAAACGTAAAATCGCTAAATAAACAAGGTGTAACAACTATACTTACAACTCATTATCTTGAAGAAGCAGAAAAAATGTGTGATAGAATAGGTATTTTAAGTGAAGGAAATTTAGTTGCCTTAGATACAACAAAAAACCTTTTAGAAAGAATTCAGACTAAAATTGTTTATTTTATGTTAGATAAAAAAACTAACATTAAAGATGGCCTATTCGAATCTGTAAAAATAATCTCAAATGAGGAAAAAAAATTAGTTTTGTCATATGAGAAAAGTAAATTAAGCATTGATAAAATTATTGCGGAAATAAAAAAACAAGGTGTATTAATTAAGGATATTTCAACTGATGATGGTGATCTTGAAGATGTATTTTTAAGACTTACTAAAAATTAGTTTATCTTGGTGATCTTTTAGAAAGTATTCTTTGAAGTGTTCTTCTGTGCATTTTTAGTCTTCTAGCCGTCTCAGAGACGTTTCTATTGCATAATTCAAATACTCTATGTATATGCTCCCATTTAACTCTGTCTGCCGACATAGGGTTTTCTGGTGGAGCTGGTTTTTGATTTGGATCTGCTAAAAGTGCTTTTTCTACATCATCTGCATCTGCTGGTTTAGCTATATAATCTATTGCCCCCTCTTTAATAGCAGCAACTGCTGTGGGAATATTTCCATAACCAGTTAGCATTATAATTCTACTTTTAAGGTTCGCTTTTTGAATTTCTTTTACAACCTCTAGTCCATTTCCATCGTTTAATCTAAGATCTACTACGGCAAATGCTGGACTTTTAGATTTTACAGTCTCTATTCCAACTTTTACACTCTCAGCTTGTGTTACACTAAAGCCCTTTTTTTCCATGGCTCTAGCTAATCTCTGTCTAAATGGGTTATCGTCGTCGACTATTAGAAGTGATTTATCCTCGAAATCAGTCAGTTTTTGAAGTGTTGGTTGGTTAATCATACCCCCTATATGGAAATAAAAATTAATATTTCAATAGCATTATTTGCTTTACATTAATAATTTTTTTGCATAAATGCTGCATTTATGAAACTTGCATACTTGATATGCAGTTTTTTTTGTAAATTTTTTTTAGAGGTGCAGATATGCAAAAATTTAAGTCAGTTGAAGCGTTAGTTAATCAACTGAGACCAACAAAACCTGTTTATTGTATTAGAAAAGAGTCAATAAAAGTTGCCTCTAAATACTTTCAGAAAAACTTTCCAGGCAAAATTCTTTATGCTTTAAAAACTAATCCTCATCCGGTAGTTTTAAACACTATCCTTGAAAGTGGAATAAATAGTTTTGACGTAGCCTCTATTAAGGAGATAGAAACTATTAGAAAATTAAGTCCAAAAGCTGATTGCTCTTATATGCACACCGTAAAGAGCAGAGAAAGTATAAAAGATGCATACTTTAAATATAACGTAAAAACTTTCTCTTTAGATACTAAAGATGAATTAATAAAAATTCTTGAGAGTACAAATCATGCAAAAAATTTAAATTTGTTTGTGAGAGTTTCTGTATCTAATGAGCATGCAGAGATAGATTTATCAAAAAAATTTGGAGCAATTAATAATGAAGCTGTAGGGCTTCTTAGATTGACTAAACAATATGCAAGAAAGGTTGGCCTAAGTTTTCATGTTGGTTCACAGTGTATGCATCCAATTTCATATTCTAAAGGAATATTTGAAATTGGAAACATTATAAAAAAAACAAAAATAATACCTGATGCAATCAATGTTGGTGGTGGATTTCCAACTATATATCCTGACCTAATACCTCAATCATTAGATAACTACTTTAATGAAATTAAAAAAAGCTTAGAAAATTTAAAAATAGAAAAACTTCCAGAAATTATATGCGAACCTGGAAGAGCAATTGTTGCAGAGAGTGGTTCAACAATAGTTAGAGTAGATTTAAGAAAAAAACAAAAACTTTATATAAATGATGGAACGTATGGAACTTTATTTGATGCTGGTGTTCCAAATATTGTATACCCTTCAAAAATGATAACTGATGGTAGAGTTGTTTCAAAAAAATTAACATCATTTGATTTCTATGGCCCAACATGTGATAGCATGGATTATATGAAAGGGCCTTTTATCCTGCCCAACAATATAAAAGAAAAAGATTATATAGAGCTTGGACAATTGGGAGCTTACGGACTTACTTTTAGAACAAAATTTAACGGATTTTACTCTGATGAAATTTACGAAGTTGAGGATAATCCTATAATGACTATGTATGACAAAGAGGCAAATAAAGAGTTTCTTGTTGCTTAATGTCAGATAACAAAAATCATTCAAATAACAGAAAAAAAGACTTACTTAGTAAAGAAGTTGAGCATATCGATATAACTTCTTTTGATGCAAGACATATTATTTCATCAATGAAAAAAATGTCTTTTGTTTCTAGAGAGACTGCAAATGCCGCAAATATTTATAATGAAATGATTAAAGACCAAGATTGTACAATCTTTCTAACTCTTGCAGGGTCAACATCTGCTGCTGGATGTATGCATGTATATAGGGATTTGGTTAAATACAATATGGTCGATGCAATAATTGCTACTGGGGCTTCAATAATTGATATGGATTTCTTTGAGGCTTTAGGCTTTAAACATTATCAGGGATCACAGTATCAAGATGATACTGAATTGAGGAATAATTACATTGACAGAATTTATGATACTTATATTGACGAAAATGAGCTTCAATTATGTGATAAAACGATAGGAGAGATAGCTGACCAATTAGAACCAAGAGCCTATACATCGAGAGAGTTTATAAAAGAAATTGGAAAATACCTTAAAACAAATGCAAAGAAAAGAGACTCATTGATTGAAGTTGCATATGATAATAATGTTCCAATATTTTGTCCCGCATTTACAGACTCTAGCGCTGGATTTGGACTAGTAATGCATCAAGAAAGAAATCCAAAAAATCATATTACTATTGACTCAATAAGAGAGTTCAGAGAATTAACTGAAATTAAAATAAGATCTAAAGGATCAGGTCTTTTTATGATAGGTGGAGGTGTTCCAAAAAATTTTATTCAAGATACTGTGATTTGTGCTGAACTTTTAGGTAAAAATGTAGATATGCATAAATATGCTATTCAAATAACAGTAGCTGACACTAGAGATGGTGCGTGTAGTAGTTCAACTTTAAAAGAGGCAAGTTCATGGGGCAAAGTTGATATAACAAAAGAACAAATGGTTTTTGCAGAAGCAACTAGTGTATTACCTTTGATAGCTAGTGATGCATATCATAGGGGAGAATGGAAAAACCGAAATAGAAAAAATTTTTCCAAAATATTTTGATTAATGATCAAAAAAGTTAAAATAGCTTTAATCCAAAGCAAATCGTTAGGAACAATTCAATCAAATTTAGATTTAGCAATAAAAAATATTAAAAAAGCTGCAGAAAAAAAAGCAAATATAATTTGTCTCCCAGAGCTTTTTTTGACTAATTATTTTTGCCAAACAGAAAGTCATTCAAACTTTAAATTTGCAGAAAAAATTCCAGGAAAGATTTCTAGTATATTTTGTGATTTAGCAAATGAGCTAAGTGTTGTTTTAAATATAACACTGTTTGAAAAAGTAACATCTGGATTTTATCATAACACCAGTATCATCATTAACGAAAATGGTAATATTTTGTCTAAATATCGTAAGATGCACATACCTGATGATCCGGGGTATTATGAAAAATTTTATTTCAGTCCTGGAGACCTTGGATTTAAAAGTGTTAAGACAAAATTTGGAAAAATAGGTCCTCTTATATGTTGGGATCAGTGGTTTCCTGAAGCTGCAAGGCTTACAGCTTTAAAGGGTGCCCAAATTATTTTTTATCCTACTGCTATTGGATGGCATCCAAAAGAAAAAAGAAAGTTTGGAAAATCTCAATTAGAATCTTGGATCACAATGCAAAAATCTCATGCTATAGCTAATGGAACTTATGTGGCTGCTATAAATAGAGTTGGGGTAGAAACAAAAGGTAGGAAAAAAATTGAATTTTGGGGTAATTCAATGGTGATAGATCCTAGTGGTAAAGTGATTGCAAAAGCAGGAAATAAAAAAGAAGATATTTTAGTTTGTGAAATAGATTATAAAAAAATAGATACTGCAAGACAACACTGGCCTTTTTTAAGAGACAGAAGAACTGAATTTTACAAAGATATTCTCGAAAATCCAGAAGATGAGTAAAAAAATAAGTGAATTCAGAATGCCAGCAGAATGGGAGCCTCAAAAATCAGTTTGGATGGCTTGGCCTCATAATAAAAATGATTGGCCTGGGTTATTTAAAAAAATACCAAATGTAGTTGGAAAAATAATAAAAAATTTAACAAAGGATCAAAGAATAGATTTATTAGTCAATAATACCAAAAGTATAAAGACTGCGAGAGTATATTTAAAAAAAATAGGTTGTAATATATCTAACATTAAATTTCATAAACTTAAAACGGATAGAATTTGGTTAAGAGACTCTGGGCCGATATTTTTGGTAAACAAAAAAAATAGGAAAAAAACCATGCTTGATTTTAAATTTAATGCCTGGTCAAAATATAAAAATTTTAAAAATGATAACAAAATCAATAACTATATTAGTAATTATTTGAATATTGAAAGTATTTTACCTAAAAAAGTAAATTCAAAAAAATTTGGAAGAGTAGTAATGGAGGGGGGTGCGTTTGATAACAATGGATTTGGCTCCATATTGCTTACAAGGGAGTGCTTATTGAGCAATAAACAAGAGAGAAATAAAGGATTAAAAAAAATTGACTATGAAAATCTGTTCTCAGAATATTTAAATGCAAAGAATTTTATTTGGCTTAATAAAGGAATTGTTGGAGATGACACTCACGGTCATATCGATGATATTGCAAGATTTGTCTCAAAAAATACAATTATGATTGCTGTAGAAAATAATAGATCAGATGAAAATTATAAAGCTCTTAAAGAAAATTTAAAAATATTAAGTAATAGTTATGATGAAGATGGAAAAAAATTTAAAATAATAAAGATTCCTATGCCAAGCCCAGTTATTATAAAGAAAATACGTGTCCCAGCAAGTTATTTAAATTTTTTTATAACCAATAAAACAGTCCTGGTTCCAGTATTTAATGTAAAAGAAGACAAAAAGGTTTTAAAAATTTTTAGAAAATTTTTTACAAATAGGAAAGTAGTTGCTATTGATTGTAGTGACTTAATTTGGGGTTTTGGAGCCATTCATTGCATGACACAACAAGAACCAAAAATTTGAATTAAGCGGCTTTTAAAGTACCTAATAACAATCTAAAAGGTATTAACATTACTAAGGCTACAAAAATTTTCACTGCTAAATCTCCTAAAGAAAGTGTTAGCCAAGGTATTCCTGATCCATAAAACGAAATTGAAAAGAATAAAAATGTATCAATGGTGGAACCAATTAATGAAGATGTGAGGGGCGCAATAAACCATTTCTTTTGTCTTAATTGATCAAATATTTGTACGTCAAGTAATTGAGCAATAATAAATGCTGTACCTGAACCGATTGCTATTCTTACTGAGATTAAATCGGCGAAATTTGTTGAGAAAATTAGTGTAAACAAAATTCCTATTGTAAATCCTATATATACAATTTTCTTAGCAACTAATTTACCAAAAGACCTATTTGCTAGATCAGTTATTAAAAAAGCTATTGGATAACTAAATGCTCCATATGTAAGAAGTTCTTGAAGACCATAATATTCAATTGGAAATTGAACTAAATAATTAGATGCTAAGACAACCAACCCCATTAAAAATGAGAGTATTAAAAATACATTATTCATTATGCTGATTTACTGACTAAGGATTTTTTTAATTTTTTTAGCCTTAATGATAAATCTCTAGTCTTAGCTGAAATTAAAAATTGGTCAAAACTACCTTTTTTATCTACTGACCTAACACCAGCGTTTGAGACAGTTAATCTTAAACTTCTCTTGAGTAGCTCACTTTTAAATTTTACCTTTTTTAGATTTGGAAGAAATCTTCTTTTAGTCTTATTATTAGCATGACTAACATTATGACCCTTTAGGGGTATTTTTCCAGTGAGTTCACATTTTTTAGACATAAATTATGAGCCTGTATAGGATCTGAATCTTATTGCGTCAAGATTAATTTTTTGTTCCAATAGCCTCTGAAACATTTTTAAAACCCTTATTTTTTAATAAATTAATTAATTCTTTACTTATTTTTGAAGCTATACTAGGGCCTCTATAAACCATTCCAGTATATAATTGAACGAGTGTTGCACCAGAAGTGATTTTTTCAAAAGCATCTAGTCCATTGCTAACACCACCCACTCCTATTATTTTAGTTTTATTTTTTAGGATTTTATAAAACTTAGAAATTGTCTCGTTTGAAATCTTTGCAATTGGTTTGCCTGACAGTCCGCCCTTTTCTAGTTTATTTATATTTTTTAAATTTTCTCTATTCTTATCTGTGGTATTGGCAACAATAATGATTCCTATTTCTTGTTCCATGATTATCTTGGATACTTCATTAATTTGATCATCTTTAAGATCAGGTGAGACTTTTATTGCTAGTGGAATGTTTGAATTTAACTCTTTTTTTTCATTTTTTAGTTTATCAATCAATGAATTTAGTTCATCCTGATTATGCAAGTCTCTTAAATTTTCTGTATTTGGTGAGGAAATGTTTATAGTTATATAATCAGCTAAATTATAAAATTTACGAAAACAAATTAAATAATCATCGACTCGATTCCTAGAGTCTTTGTTTGGTCCGATATTTATTCCTAAAAAACCTTTTTTATTATTTTCCTTAATTCTCTTGCTTATTTCTTCTGAGCCAGAATTGTTAAAACCTAATCTATTTATAAGAGCTTCATCTTCTTCAAGTCTAAAAACTCTTGGTTTAGGGTTACCAAATTGAGGTTTTGGTGTAATTGTCCCTACTTCAACAAAACCAAATCCAAGATTAAACAGAGGATTGTATACTTCAGCATTTTTATCAAACCCAGCAGCAACACCAATTGGTGAAGATAATTTTTTATCACAAAAGGTTGTTTCTAAAAAATGACTATCTTTAGGTTTTGAGTAAGGAACATTATTTAACTTAAGTGCCTTTATTGCTAAAGAATGAGCTACTTCAGGGCTAAATTTAAAAATTAGTGGTCTTAATATATTAAACATTTTCTAATTTATTTTTAATTAATTCTTTAGTTTCTTGAACCCCAAAAAAGCTTATGAAAAAACCAAATCGTGGTCCATTTTCCACCCCAAAAACTACCTCATATATTAATTTGAACCAATCACGCAAATTTTCTTTATAGCCATTCTCTTTGCCAACTGTATAAATTGTGGTCTGAATATCCTCTGGTTCCATTGTATCATCGCATTTTTCTAAAGAGTTTATTAAAGCCTCTAAAGCAATTTTTTCACTTTGATTTGGTTTTTTATAAATCTTTTTAGATTTTATAACATCATGAAAATATTTAATTGCATAAGAAATTAACTTGTCAAAAATTGGATGCATATCTTCATTAATATCATTCTTATATTTCTTAACAAACTTCCAAAGTAACTCTTTGTTATCAGCATTGCTGGTCTCAACTAAATTTAATAACATTGAGAAGGACATGATTGAATTTTCCCCTGGCATCTCTGAATTATGAACATGCCATACGGGATTCATTAATTTTTGAAGCTCGTTTTGAGTTTTACCTTTTTCAATAAAATCAAGATATTCATCCACAGCCTTTGGAACTACTTCTCTGTAAAGTTTTTTTGCTCTTTTTGGATTTTGGTACATATACAATGAAAGACTTTCGGGAGATGCGTATTCTAACCATTGATCGATTGTAATACCGTTCCCTTTTGACTTAGATATTTTTTCACCTTTTTCATCTAAAAATAACTCATATGCAAAGCCAGATGGATTTGACTTACCTAATAATTTTATTATTTTTGAAGATAAAATTGCACTCTCAATCAAATCTTTCCCATACATTTCAAAATCTACATCAAGAGCATACCATCTCATAGCCCAATCTACTTTCCATTGTAATTTACAATTTCCATCTAGAATACTTTGTTCTAATTTTTTGCCATTATTATCAAAAATTATTTTTGAATTTTTTGTGTCTAATTCTGAGACTGGTATCTCTAATACCACTCCCGTATCTGGACATATTGGTAAGAATGGAGAATATGTCTTTTGTCTTTCTTTACCAAGGGTAGGAATAATTATATTCATTATTCCTTCATAATTTTCTAAAATTAATTTTAATGTATTATTAAAAAAACCAGACTTATATAAAACTGACGAACTTTTAAAACTGTATTCAAACTTAAATTTATCTAAGAAATTTTTTAACATTTCATTATTATGTTCTCCAAAACTGTTAAATTTTTCAAAAGGATCTGGAACTTGGGTTAAGGGTTTATGAAGATTCTTTTCAAGTTTCTCAGGATTAGGAATATTTTCAGGAACTTTTCTAAGTCCATCCATATCGTCAGAAAACGTGATTATTTCTTTAGGGAGATCTGTCAAATGATTTAAAGCATTAACAATCATTGAGGTTCTTGCAACTTCACCGAAAGTACCTATATGTGGTAATCCGCTAGGACCATACCCTGTTTGAAGAATGATTTTACCCTTGTTTTCTATATTTTTCTTTCTTTCTCTAAGAAGCTTTTTAGCTTCAACAAAGGGCCAAGCATTTGTTTTGTCTATGTTGTTTTTATCGATCACTTTTTTATTAAACTGCCTATTAAATAACGTTTTTAACAATTCTTATAGAGTTGAATTTTATTTACCATAAAATAATGTCCAATCAAAATGTCCAATTATAAAACTGTTTTTTTTACCCTAGGAATTTTACAAATAATTTTAGGTTTATCGATGATTGCGCCAATTTTAGCGCAGTTTTTTTATAATGAACTAGATTCAGGTTTCATAAGTTCAGGGATCGTGACTATTATATTTGGAGTACTTTTTTTGTTATCAAATTTGGATCACGATAAAAAAATTAGTTTACCCCAGGCTTTTCTTTTAACTGCATTATCTTGGTTAAGTATTGCTATCTTTGGCTCACTACCATTCATATTTAGTGAGATAAATTTAGGCGTTACAGATGCTTTTTTTGAGAGTATGTCAGGTATTACTACGACTGGATCAACTATAATTACTAACCTAAATGAAACTCCTAAAAGTATCTTGCTTTGGAGGGGAATGCTTCAATGGTTAGGTGGAATTGGTATAATTGTAATGGCAATAACTTTAATGCCATTGATGAACATTGGAGGTATGCAATTGTTCGTAATTTCTACAAGTAATACTCCTGAAAAAATTCTGCCTAAGTCAAAGGAAATAGCATTAAGATTAGTATTAGTATACTCTAGTTTAACTTTTGTATGTGCATTTTTTTATAAAATATTTGGAATGAACTTTTTTGATAGCATAGTTCATTCGATGACAACAATAGCAACTGGAGGTTTCTCAAATTATAATGAGTCCATTGGCTATTTTGATAGTTCTTTGATTGAATTAACATCAATTATATTTATTGTTTTAGGAAGTATTCCTTTCATCGCTTACATCAAATATTTAAATGGTGACAAAAAAATATTTGTTAATGATACGCAAATTAAAACTTTTTTTAAAATTGTAATTTTTTCAGTTCTTTTAATGTATATATATTTGTTAATTAAAAACCAAAATATATCAGATATAAGATCTGTGGCATTTAATGTGATATCTATTTTAACTGGTACAGGTTATGTAACCCAAAATTTTAGTGAATGGGGTCAGTTTCCATTAATTTATTTTCTTATACTTATGTTCATAGGTGGATGTGCAGGATCTACTGCTTGTGGAATTAAAATATTTAGGGTTCAAATTCTATTCCAATTTATTTCTATTCAGCTAAAAAAAATTATTTATCCAAGAGGTATATTTAAGATTAAATATGAAAATAGTAATATTGATGAAAAATTTCTGGCATCAATAATTTCATTTATATTTTTATATATTGTAATTTTCTTTCTTATTACTGCTCTTTTATCAACAAGTGGTTTAGATTTAACAACTTCAATATCAGCCGCAGCAACATCAATATCAAATGTAGGACCTGGTTTAGGTGATATAATTGGTCCGAATGGTAATTTTTCAAATTTATCTGATTTTTCAAAGTGGATTTTAAGTTTAGCGATGATTTTAGGTAGATTAGAACTGTTTGCTGTATTAGTATTATTTATTCCATCTTTTTGGAGGAAATATTAATGTCTGAAACTAAACAAAGCTGGTTGGATTCTTTATTAGTTTATAAAGATATTAGAATGTTAAGAATATTGCTTCTTGGAGCAATAAGTGGTTTTCCTTGGGTATTAATTGCTAGCAGCTTAAGTCTTTGGTTAAAAGAAGAGGGATTGAGTAGATCAACGATTGGTTGGGCAGGGTTAATATTTGGAGTTTATGCTTTTAATTATTTATGGGCTCCTATCATTGATAGAATACAAATTCCATTTTTAACAAAAAAATTAGGACATAGACGAGGATGGATTGTGCTAATGCAGTTAATAATTTTACTTAGCTTAATCGTCTGGAGTTTAATAAATCCTACACAAAATTTAGCACTTTTGATTAGTGTTGGATTAGTAATTGCAATTGCTTCGGCAACACAAGATATAACTGTAGATGCGTTAAGGATTGAACAAATAGATGCAAATGAAGGAAAATCTATGGCAGCAGGTGCGGCTATGGCAGTAGTTGGTTGGTGGACTGGCTATAAATTAGGAGGTGTTATAGCATTATTTACTGCGGAATTTTTTGAAAATATGGGAGTAGCAGATTATTGGCAAGCTACTTTTTTAATTTTAGGTGTCTTAATTATTTTAATGAATATTTGTTTAATGTTTGTTCATGAACCAATTGATAAGATCAGACAAAATAATCAAAAAGAAACAGATCAAATGATTATAAACAAGCTTGGATCAAATAATGTTTTAACAAATTTTATTGCTTACATTTCGGGAACTATTGGTGGCCCAATAATAAGTTTTTTCAAAAAAAATGGTTTTGCAATTGCAGTTGGGATATTAGGATTTGTATTTTTATTTAAAATTGGTGAAGCATTTCTTGGACGTATGTCTATTGTTTTTTATAAAGAAATAGGATTTTCAAAAGGACAAATAGCAATTTATTCTAAAGGATTAGGATGGATAACAACTGTGGTTTTTACTTTAATAGGTGGCGTAATGGCGATGAGAGCTGGAACAGTCAAAACGATGTTTTTTGCTGGAGGTTTGATGGCTGTAACTAATTTACTTTTCGCATTATTAGCCTGGACAGGTAAATCAGAATTACTATTTGCAATAGCTGTAATAGCTGATGATATAACAGCTGCATTTGCAACAGTTGCATTTGTTGCTTTTATCTCTTTATTAGTAGACAGGACCTATACGGCAACTCAATATGCATTATTAGCATCCATTGGAACTGCTGGAAGAACTACCCTTGCCTCTTCATCAGGGGCACTAGTAGATTGGCTAAATGGAGACTGGGGTACATTTTTTGTAATAACAACTGTAATGGTGATACCATCACTGATTTGTCTTTGGTTTATAAGGAATAAAGTTAAAATTGGTGCAAAATAGCTATTTCTGTAAGAATTCCTATTTAAACGTCTATGAGCTGGCCTCAAAGAAGTCAAATATAAGTACTCAATTAATTTATGGTGAAAAATTTAGTATAATTGGAAAAAAGAAAGGTTTTTTTAAGATTAAAACAGATTTTGATAATTACTTAGGTTTTATAAAAATCGAAAAATTTAATAAAGTTTTAAATAAGACTCACAAAGTCAGTATATTAAAATCAAAGATTTATAATAAACCAAAAAACAATATTAAATTTTTAACAAGGAAATACCTTCCATTTTCATCTGAAATTCAGATTTTAAATAAAAAAGATAACTTTGTAATGTTTGAAAAGGATAAATGGGTAAAAATAAATGAATTACAAAAATTAAAAAAAACAAATTATAATTTTAGTAAAATATTAAAACTTTTTTTGAATATTAAATATAAATGGGGTGGTAAAACTTTTGATGGTATTGATTGTTCAGCATTACTACAAATTTTTTATAAATATAATAATAAATTCTTTCCAAGAGATACGAAAGATCAAGTTAAAATCAAAAAGGGTATTAAGAATAAAAAAGTATTTAAAAGGGGAGATATTATTTTTTGGAAAGGACATGTTGCCATTTGTCTAAATACAAAAAAATTAATTCATGCATATGGTCCAAGAAAAAAAGTAATAATAATGCCAATAATAAAAACCATTAAATTAATTGAAAAAACTGCAAATTTAAAAATTATTAAAATTGTATCGATTTAGTTTAGATCTCTTCCAAAGTCTGGTATTGCTATATCTTGTTTTAAATTCAATATTTGCTGTCTTACTTTTTTTGAATTAACTAATTTTTTTCTTAAAGTTTTATCATCTAAATTTTGAATATTTTTTTTAAAAGATTTTAAATTTTTAATAAATAAGTTTATTGCAATAACAATATTTTTTTTGTTATTAAAAAAAATATCTCTCCACATAATTTCGTTTGATGCAGCTATCCTTGAAAAATCTCTTAACCCTCCCGCACTAAATTTAATTACATCTTTTTTTTGAGTTTTTTGAAAATCTTGAGCAGTCTTTATTAAATTATAAGCTATTAAGTGGGGTAAATGACTTGTAATTGAAAATATCTTATCGTGAACTTTCTCATCCATAATTATTACTTTAGAACCAATTTTTTTCCAAAAATTTTGCAATTTTTTTTGTTTTATTTTGTTTTTGTCACTTAAAACTATACACCATTTATTTATAAATAAACTTTTACTTCCATACTTTGGTCCACTTACCTCTGATCCAGATATTGGGTGACTCATAATCCAATCAAGCGAATTTGACAGACTATTATTTTTTAATTTGCTAATGTTTTCCTTTGTAGAACCCACATCGGTAATTAAAGATTTTTTATTTAAATGCTTATTTAAATGAGGAATAACTCTCTCATACTGACTCATAGGAGTAGCAATTATAACAAAATCCATATCTGAGATTTTATTATCTAATTTTTTTAAAATAATTATTTTTTTATTTATTTTTTTAATTTCTCTAATATTTTTTTTTGATTTTTCATAAACAAAGAAGTTTTTAGAAGTTTTTTTATTTATGGATGCTCTTAAAATTGAAGATCCAATTAATCCACAACCAATGATCAATATATTTTTAAACATTTTTAAAAATTTTTTTCATCTGCTTAATTAAAAGTATATTTTCTCTAACATTTCCAATTGTAAGCCTCAAACAATTTTTAATACCATACGAATTCATCTCTCTCAAAATAATTCCTGATTTCTCAAGATTTCTCTCGACAAACCTTGCAGTTAATTTACAATTTTTAAAATCTAAAAGAAAAAAATTTGGTCCAATTTCATTTGTTTGAATATTAAAAGAATTCATTATTTTTTTTATTTTTTTTGCCCAATCTAAATTATGTTTTACAGATTTTTTTATAAAACTTTTATCTTTAAGAGATTCAACTGCACATTCCTGTGCTATCTTATTAACATTAAACGGTGGTTTAATTTTATATAAAGCATCTATAATTTTTTTACTTCCATAACCCCATCCCACTCTTAAAGATGCAAGACCATAAATTTTTGAAAAAGTCCTTAATATAAATACATTATTTTTATTTTTAAAAAGTTCTAAACCTGATTTGTAGTCTTTATTTAACATATATTCAAAATAAGCATCGTCAATGACTAATAAAATTTTTTTACTTAAACGCTTTCTTAAATCTAGTAATTGATTTTTAGAAATGTATGTACCTGTTGGATTATTTGGATTAGCTATAAATACAATTTTAGTTCTTTTAGTTATTTTTTTGATAATTTCATCATTTGATACTTTAAAATTTTTTTCTTTAGAAAATACAACTTTTGCTTCTACTATTTTTGCATAAATTCTGTACATTAAAAAACTATATTCTGGCACAACTACTTCATCTCCTTTGTTTAAAAATAGCTGGCATAGCATTTGAATAATTTCATCAGATCCAGACCCACAGATAATTTGATTTTGTTTACAATTATATTTTTTTGAAATTGTAGAAGTTAATTCTTTAAATTTCCCATCTGGATACTTTGATATATTATTTTTGGATTTTATTATTGCTTTACTAGCATTTTTACTCATGCCTAAAGCTGATTCATTAGCTGATAGTTTTATTATACTTTTTTTTTTATTTAAGAAGGATCTTCCAGGCTTGTAGGCCTCTAGGTTTAATTTTCTAAATAATGGAGTATTCATGATGCTTAATTTTATTAATAAATAGTCAGATAATTAGATAATACAATCAATAATTCTAAAAAAATTGACATCTAAAAAGCTATCTTATAAAAGCTTTTTGCGCTGATTTAACTGAATTGCGAGCGCTTTAAAAAACCTGCTAAATAAGTTTTTTTTCTCACAATTCATTTCAGCAAAATTTATATGAACAATTTAAATGAAATGAAAAACATACTTATTAAAAAAACTCTTAAGCTTGATTGTGGCAAGGAAATATCGAACTTTCCATTAGCTTATGAGACCTATGGAAAGCTTAATGAGAAGAAAGATAATGCTATATTAATTTTTCATGCGCTAACTGGCGATCAGTATGCCTCAGGTATAAATCCAATTACAAAAAAAGAGGGTTGGTGGAACTATGCAGTTGGTCCAGGTAAGTCATTCGATACTGATAAATTTTTTGTTATCTGTGCGAATGTTATTGGTGGATGTATGGGATCCTATGGACCGGGAACTATTGATCCTTTGACCAAAAAACCTATAGGAACAAATTTTCCTGTCATTACAATTAACGATATGGTTAACGCTCAATACAATCTATTAGATTATTTTAAAATAGAAAAATTGTTTGCAGTTGCTGGTGGCTCCATGGGCGGAATGCAAGTTTTACAATTCGTATCAAACTTTCCAAGTAAGGCTAGAGTAGCATTACCAATTGCTTGTACGGCTAGTCATTCAGCTCAAAATATTGCTTTTAACGAACTTGGAAGACAGGCAATAATGTCTGACAGTAATTGGAAAGAGGGAATGTATGATGAAAAATCAATAAATCCTGATAAAGGTTTGGCTGTCGCTAGGATGGCTGCTCATATCACGTATTTATCAAAACAAGGTTTACAGGAAAAGTTTGGAAGAAATCTTCAAGAAAGATCTGATTTAAAATTTGGATTTGATGCTGACTTTCAAATTGAGAGTTATTTGAGATACCAAGGTTCTGTATTTGTAGATAGATTTGATGCAAATAGTTATTTGTATATAACGAGAGCAATGGATTATTTTGATTTAACTAAACAATTTAATGGAAACCTTTCTAAAGCATTTAAAGATACGAAAACAAAGTTTTTTATTATTTCATTTACTTCTGATTGGTTGTACCCAACCTCTGAGAATAAAGATATTGTTATAGCACTTAATGCAATAGGTGCCGATGTTGGTTTTGTTGAAATTAAAACTGATAAGGGCCATGATTCCTTTTTATTAAACGTACCAGATTTTTTAAGCACTATTAAAAATTATTTAAACACAACATATTCTAATATTAATGAAAGAAGAATTTAAAGTTATATCTAGGTTTATTGAGGAAAAATCAAGAGTTTTAGACGTTGGATGTGGTGATGGAATTTTGATGGAATATCTATCAAAAAATAAAGTGGTAGATGTTAGAGGACTTGAAATTTCTAAAGAAAAAGTAAAAAAATGTTTATCCAAAGGACTAGCTGTTATTGAAGGCGATGCTGAGAATGATTTAAAACAATTTCCAGATTTATCATTTGATTATGTAATATTAAGTCAAACGCTTCAAGCATTTATGAGTCCAGAAAAAGTAATTGAAAATTTATTAAGAGTAGGAAAAAAGGTAATCGTTACAATTCCAAATTTTGGACATTGGAAAGTTAGACTAGATTTGCTATTAAAAGGAGAAATGCCCGTTACAAAGAATTTGCCTTATCAATGGTACAATACCCCCAATCTACATATGTGTACGATTCAAGACTTTTATAATTTTTGTAACAATAAAGGAATTAATATTTATAAAACAATTTCTTTAAATGGAGAAAAAATATCAAATATTTCAAATTCAAATTTAAAATATAAAAACCTAATATCTGAATTGGGTATTTTTTTATTAGAAAAGTAAAATGAAAATAGAAATTATAAAATGTTTAGAAGATAATTTTTCCTATTTATTAATTGATCAATTAACAAAATCTACTATTGTAATAGATCCCAGTGAAGCAAAGCCTATAATAAATAAAATTGAAAGTCTTAATCTAAAATTAAAATTTATAATGAATACTCACCATCATTATGATCATGTGGGAGGCAATAAAGAGCTCAAGAAATTATACAATGCCAAAGTTATAGGTTTTCATGAAGATAAACATAGGATACCTGAAATAGATATATCATTAAAAAATGATGAAAATTGGAAAGACGGTATATTTGAAGCAAAAGTTTTTCATATTCCAGGACATACTTTGGGCCATATATGTTTCTATTTTTTTAATGAAAAAGCATTATTTTCTGGAGATACATTATTTTCATTAGGTTGCGGAAGAGTGTTTGAGGGTACTCATGAACAAATGTTTAACTCTTTGCAGTTGTTAAAAAGTTTACCAATTGAGACAGAAATTTATTGTGGGCATGAATATACATTAAAAAATTCAGATTTTTGTCTAAAATACGATCCAGACAATCAAGCTTTAATTTCGAAAATTGAATTTATAAAAAATCAACTGGCCAAAGGTCAGCCAAGCGTTCCGTCAACACTTGAGGATGAGCTGAAAACTAATATTTTTTTAAGATCAAAAAATGTTGAAAACTTTTCAAAATTGAGAGATTTAAAGGATAATTTCTAGCTTATTCAGCTTGACTAACATAAGGCCCTGACTATATTGCTGATAATTAAAAATTAGGATTTTAATGTCATACGCAGTAATACAAACAGGTGGAAAGCAGTATAAAGTATCTGCTGGAGAGATTATTAAAGTTGAAAAATTGCCAGATTCTAATCCAGATACTAAAGTGGAATTTAAAGAAATTTTAGCTTATGGAAATGATAAAAGTATTGAGTTGGGGGAACCAACAGTAAGTGGAGCTAAAGTTGAAGCAGAATTGTTAAAAAATGGTAAAGAAAGAACAGTTTTAATTTTTAAAAAAAGAAGAAGAAAAAATTCAAG
This sequence comes from uncultured Pelagibacteraceae bacterium, assembly GCA_902534465.1. Lineage (GTDB taxonomy): Bacteria > Pseudomonadota > Alphaproteobacteria > Pelagibacterales > Pelagibacteraceae > Pelagibacter. The sequence continues at coordinate 60,545 of CACAPU010000005.1, read as the reverse complement.
ACGAAAAAATGGACACAGACAGCAATTCTCGTTAATAAGAATTAGTAAGATTTTTTCAAAAGATGGTAAAGTGCTATCAGAGGCTGAAAAAATGAAAAAAAAAGAAACTGGAGTCAAAGAGGCTAAAGAAGAAAAAATCGAGGCTTCAAAATAAATAGGTAAATTATGGCAACAAAAAAAGCAGGTGGATCATCAAGGAACGGAAGAGATAGTGCTGGTCGTAGATTGGGAGTAAAGAAATATGGTGGTCAATTGGTAGTACCTGGAAATATAATTGTTAGACAAAGAGGTACTAAAATATTTCCTGGAGAAAATGTTGGAATGGGTAGAGACCATTCAATTTTTTCTGTTGTTAAAGGAAAAGTAATTTTTAAAAAAAGCAAGTCAGACAGAACTTACGTTTCAGTAAAGCCTAACTAATAAACAGATAATAACATCTGTAAAATCATGAAATTTCTCGATCAAGTAAAGATATATGTAAAAGCTGGAGACGGTGGGTCTGGATCACCTAGCTTTAGAAGAGAAAAATTTATTGAATTTGGAGGACCTGATGGAGGTGATGGAGGAAAAGGTGGTTCAGTAATTCTTATATCAGAAAGAAATTTAAACACACTGATTGATTTTAGATATCAACAACACTTTAAAGCTGAAAAAGGTAGAGATGGAAGTGGAAAAAATATGACTGGAAGAGGTGGAGAAGATTTATATTTGAAAGTACCAATTGGGACACAAGTATTTGAAGAAGACAATAAAACTTTAATTTATGATTTTAAAAAAGAGAATGAGGAATTTGTTGCAGCAATTGGTGGCAAAGGAGGATTTGGAAATACAAGATTTAAATCTTCAACAAATAGAGCTCCAAAAAAATTTACTAAAGGAACAATTGGTGAAGAGTTTTGGATATGGCTTCAACTTAAAACAATTGCAGATATAGGAATTATTGGATTGCCAAATGCAGGTAAATCAAGTTTATTAGCATCATTAACTAGTGCAACCCCTAAAATAGCGAATTATAAATTTACAACTTTAAATCCAAATCTTGGAGTTGCAATGTATGACAATAAGGAAATAATCTTAGCGGATATTCCAGGATTAATTGAAGGCGCACATAAAGGAATAGGATTAGGTATTAAATTTTTAAAACATATAGAAAGATGTAAAGTATTGTTACATCTTATAGATATATCAGAAAGTGATTTATCTCATTCATATATCCAAGTTAGAGATGAAATGGAAAAATACAGCTCAGAACTTACAAAAAAGCAGGAAATAATTGTATTTAATAAGATAGACCTAATCGATGACAATGAAATAAGTATAAAAATTAAAGACTTTGAAAAAATAACAAAGAAACGTACTTTTAGAATATCAACGCTCGATAAAAAATCTGTATCTGATATTAAATCAAAATTACTTAATTATGTATCTTAGGGAGTCAAAAACCGTTGTCATAAAGATAGGATCGTCTTTATTAATTAATGACAAAAAAATTGTTAGAGAAAAGTGGTTAAAGGATTTTGCTAAGGATATTGAACATCTCAAAAAATTAAAGAAAAATGTTATTTTAGTAAGCTCAGGAGCGATTGCCCTTGGCTGTAAAAAGTTAAAATTAAGTAAGAAAAAATTGAAACTTGATAAAAGTCAAGCTGTAGCTTCAATTGGACAAATTGAATTAATGAATCTTTTTAAAAAAACTTTTAATAAGTCAAAAATTAATCTGTCACAAATATTATTAACCCTTGAAGATACAGAAAAAAGACGGAGAGCAATAAATGCTAAAAGAACTTTTGAAAATTTGTTTGAACTTGGTTTTATACCAATAGTAAATGAAAATGATAGTATTGCTACCTCTGAGATTAAATATGGAGATAATGATAGGCTTGCATCTAGAGTTGCTCAGATATCAAGTGCAGATTGTTTGATTTTATTATCTGATGTAAATGGTCTTTACTCAAAAGATCCAAAATTAGATAATAAAGCTAAACTAATTCGTGAGATCAAAAATATTGACCAAAATGTAGAAATGTTAGCAACAAATAAAACTGGAGAGTTTGGATCTGGCGGAATGAAAACAAAGATTGATGCTGCTAAAATTTGTCAATTTTCAGGATGTCATATGGCCATAGCTAATGGTTTGATAAATAGACCAATACAAAAAATTTTGACGAAAAATATATGTACTTGGTTCTTACCTAAGATTTCAAAATTAGATGCTAGAAAAAAGTGGATAATAAGCTCAATTTCGCCAAAGGGGAAAATAATTATCGATGAAGGTGCATTATCAGCTTTGAATAACGGGAAAAGTTTACTTGCCGCAGGAATAAAAGATGTGCAAGGTAGTTTTAGCAAAGGTGATCATATCAAAATACTAAATAATAATATGACTGAATTAGCACGAGGATTGAGCAGTTTCTCTTCTGAAGAAATTTTGAAAATTAAAGGAAAACACTCTACTAAAATAAATGATATTTTAGGTTATGTTTCAAAATCAGAGGTTATTCACAAAGACGACATGGTGTTACTTAAATGAGTAAAACTTTAGAAAAAATTGGTAAAAATGCAAAAATTGCTTTTCAAGACAAAATAAGTAATAAAAAAAAAAATAAAGTATTAAATTATTACATTCAACTTATTTTAAAAAATCAAAATAAAATTTTATTTGAAAACAAAAAAGATGTAAAAATTGCTAAATCAAAAAAACTTAAAGAGAATTTAATAAAAAGACTTGCTCTTAATAATGATAAAATAATTTCGATTATTAAATCAATTGAAACTATCATAAAATTTAAAGATCCAGTAGACGTTGACATAGAAACCTGGAAAAGACCAAACGGCTTAAAAATAAAAAAAGTATCAATTCCAATTGGTATTATTGGTGTAATTTATGAAAGTAGACCAAATGTTACTTCAGATGTATCAACACTTTGCTTTAAATCTGGAAACTGTGTAATACTAAGAGGAGGTTCTGAGGCTTACTTTAGTAATAAAATCTTAGCTAATCTTTTTAGAAAATCATTAGAAAAAAATAAAATAAATAAGAATTTTGTTCAGTTTATTGAGAATAAAAATAGGAAGCTGGTGGACTACATGCTTTCAAAAATGTCAAAATATATAGATGTTGTTATTCCAAGAGGTGGAAAAAATCTTGTAAAAAAAGTTCAGGATTTATCCTCTGTACCTGTAATTGGTCATCTTGAAGGCATTTGTCATACTTATATTGATAAAGATGTAAATCTTTCAATGGCAAAGAAAATATTAATCAATGCTAAGTTGCGTAATACTAGTATATGTGGAGCTACAGAAACACTCCTAATACATAAAAATAAATCAAAAAATGTAAGCGAGATTTTAAATGAACTAACTAAAAGAGGTTGTACTATTTATGCTGATAGTAAAATCTCTAAATTGTTTAATGGGAATTCAAAATTAGCAAATAATAAAACTTGGTCGAAAGAACATTTGTCTGCAAAAATTTCTGTCAAATTAGTAGATAATATTAATGATGCAGTAAATCATATTAATAAATATGGAACAATGCATACCGATGCAATAATTACCAATAATAAAATTTCAGCTAAATTTTTTATAAAGAATATTAAAAGTTCGATCGCTATTCATAATTCCTCAACGCAGTATGCTGATGGAGGTGAATTTGGTTTTGGAGGTGAGGTTGGAATTTCAACAAATAAACTTCCACCAAGAGGCCCTGTTGGACTTAACCAGCTTGTCAGTTACAAATATGAGATATATGGATCAGGTCAAACAAGAAAATAAAAAAAAAATTGGTATTCTTGGGGGAACTTTCGATCCAGCGCATAAAGGTCATTTAAGTATCTCTAAGGAAGCAAAAAAAAGATACGGTATTGATAATATTATTTGGGCGGTAACCAAAAAAAATCCATTTAAAGATAAAAGTAGTTTAAGTTTGAATAAAAGAATAAATTTTGCAAAAAAAATTACTCAAGAATATTTATTTATAAAAGTAAAATATTTTGAGGATAAAATTAAATCAAATAGAACAGTCGACCTGATAAAATATATAAAAAAAAAAAATAAAAATACTGATATTTATTTTATAATGGGAGCAGATAGTTTGATAAATTTTCATAAATGGAAGAATTCTGATTTAATTACATCTATTTGTAATATTCTGGTGTTTGACAGAGACGGATACAAGGCTAGATCATTAAGTTCTAGGACCTTTAAAAAATATAGTAAAAAAAGCTTAGAATTCGTGAAATTTAATAAGGTCAATATTTCATCTTCTAAATTAAGAAAAATTTGATACTCTTAAATTAATTAATGGATAAAATCTCTTCTATTCACAATGATGTGATCAATCTTTTGGATGCAAATAAAGCCTTAGATATTGTTTTAATCGATTTAGATGGAAAATCTTCAATAGCAGATCAAATGATAATCGCTAGTGGAACGTCTTCAAGACATATCCAAGCTTTGTCAGAGCAAGTTTATGAATACTTGAAAAAAAATGGCGTAAACAACTGTAAAATTGAAGGAAGAGAAAGTAGTGACTGGAAGCTAGTGGATGGAATAGATCTAATTGTTCATATTTTCAATCCTGAAAAAAGAAAATTTTATGAATTAGAAAAGATATGGTCTGAGTTAATTCCCAAAGAAAAAATAATTATATAATGAAAAGAATTAAAATCTTTTTTTTGTCATTATTTATTTTTTTTTCAATAACTAATATTGTAAGCTCATCAGATGAGAATGATATATACAAAAAAATAGATGTTTTTTCAGAAGTCTTAGACAAAATTAACAAAGAATTTGTTGAAGAGGTAAATCAAAGTGATGTGATGGATGCTGCAATCAATGGCGTTCTTCAATCTTTAGACCCTTACTCTGCTTATATGACACCAGATTCTTATAAAAGTATGCAAACAGAAACTAGTGGAGAATTTGGTGGTCTGGGAATTGAGGTAAGTATGGAGGCTGGGGTAATAAAAGTAATAACACCCATGGACGATTCACCTGCGGCTGAAGCAGGAGTTAAAGCTGGTGATTACATAGTAAAAATTAATGATATTCAAGTTCAGGGAAAATCCTTGAGTGAAGCAGTAGATATTATGAGAGGTCCTGTTGGAACAGATATTGAAATAACAGTCAGACGAAGAGGTGAACGAAAGGCATTAGTTTTTAATATCACAAGAGAAAAAATTAAAGTTTCATCTGTAAAATCTGAAATATTAGAAAATAAGACTGGTTATTTGAGACTTACCTCATTTAATGAAAATAGTAGTGATCAAATTAAGGATAAAATTAAAGAATTTAAAAAAAATAAAAATGTTAAAAATTATATTTTAGATTTAAGAAATAATCCTGGTGGGCTTCTTTCTCAGGCAATTAAAATTACAGATTTTTTTTTAGATAGTGGAGAAATTGTTTCAACAAAAAGTAAAAAAAAATATGAAAGTAGAAAATTTTTTGCAAAAAAAGGTGATATATTAGATGGAAATACAATTGTTGTTTTAATAAATTATGGTTCAGCATCTGCATCTGAAATTGTAGCAGGTGCACTTAAGGATCACAAAAGAGCAGTAGTAATTGGAGAAAATAGCTATGGCAAAGGGTCTGTCCAATCAATTATTCCACTCAAAAATAAAGGTGCAATAAGATTAACTGTATCTAAATATTATCTTCCATCTGGCAAATCAATTTCAGAAATAGGTGTCTCACCTGATATTGAGATTGCTGAAGGATCTGACGACTTTAGGTTTAATACTGATACAGATAATCAACTTCAATTCGCTTTAGAGCTCTTAAACGGTTAAAATGAAAGAGAAATATAAAAATTTACCACTTAGAAGTGGCGTGGGGATAGTTGTTTTAAATAAAGAAAACAAAATTTTTGTTGCAAAAAGAATAGATAATAAAAAAAATTTTTGGCAAATGCCACAGGGTGGGGTTGATAAAGGTGAAGACTTTTATGAAGCTGCAATTAGAGAATTAGAGGAAGAAACAAGCATAAAATCAGTGAGTTTAATTAAAAAAGTTGATGGCTTACTTACTTATCATTTACCAAATGAGTTATTGGGAATTATTTGGAAAGGTAAATTCAAAGGACAAGAACAGCAATGGTATATTATGAGATTTAATGGTGACGAAAAAGAAATTAATATTAAAACTAAACACCCAGAGTTTCTTGAATGGAAGTGGGTAGATATTGATGAAATTACTAAACTAGTCGTAACATTTAAGCTTCATGTATATGAAAAAATTCAGAAAGAAATTAAAAAAATATTAGTTAATTGATTTTAACACTTCAATTCTCTGGTCTAATAAATATTTTTCTTGATCACTGATTTCAGATTTACTTAGTTCTTCTTCTGCTGATTTCTTAATTTCTATTAATTTTTCCTTGTCAATATCTTTCAAATCTAAAATAAGACTTGTGAGTATAGAAAGATTATTATTTTTAAATTCAATTATACCATCATTCACATAGTAGCTATCCTCTCCGGACTTAGAAAAAATTTTGATAATTCCTGGTTTTAAGAAAGATATAATAGAAATATGATCTTTTAAAATTCCAATTTCTCCCTCGTATGCAGGTACTACCACCTCAGTAACATCATCTCTAGACAAAAAAGACTTTTCAGGGTTTACTATTTCTAATGAATATTCCTCGCTCATTATGCGGCAGCTTCTTTAGCTAAATCCTCTGCTTTTTGAATAGCTTCTTCAATGGTTCCAACCATATAAAATGCGGCCTCAGGTAAATGGTCATACTCACCTTTACAAATTGCATCAAATCCTTTAATCGTGGACTCTAAATCAACAAGCTTTCCAGGTGAACCGGTAAATACCTCTGCTACAAAGAAAGGTTGAGACAGAAATCTTTGAATTTTTCTAGCTCTAGCTACAACTAATTTATCTTCCTCTGAAAGTTCATCCATACCTAAAATTGCAATTATATCTTGAAGTGATTTGTAGGTTTGTAAAACTTTTTGTACTTCTCTCGCAACTCTATAATGTTCTTCTCCAACTATTCTTGGGTCCAATATTCTAGAGGTTGAATCTAATGGATCTACAGCTGGGTAAATTCCAATTTCAGCAATCTGTCTAGAAAGTACTGTAGTTGCGTCTAAGTGAGCAAATGAAGTTGCTGGCGCAGGATCAGTTAGATCATCTGCAGGAACATAAATAGCCTGTACAGAGGTAATTGAACCTTTATTAGTTGTCGTAATTCTCTCCTGTAAGTTACCCATATCTGTTGCTAATGTTGGCTGGTATCCAACAGCTGATGGAATTCTGCCAAGTAAAGCAGAAACCTCTGATCCTGCTTGAGTGAATCTAAATATATTATCAACAAAGAATAGTACATCTTGACCCTCTTGATCTCTAAAATATTCTGCGACAGTCAATCCTGTTAAAGCTACCCTAGCTCTTGCTCCTGGAGGCTCATTCATTTGTCCGTAAACTAATGCTGCTTTAGAACCTTCTCCATCAGTTTTAATAACTCCTGAGTCTATCATTTCATGATATAAATCATTACCCTCTCTAGTCCTTTCTCCAACTCCTGCGAAAACTGAAAAGCCACCATGAGCTTTTGCTACGTTGTTAATTAATTCCATAATTAAAACGGTTTTACCTACTCCAGCACCGCCAAATAAACCAATCTTACCACCTTTTGCATAAGGTGCTAAAAGATCAATAACTTTAATCCCAGTTACAAGTATTTCAGTTTCAGTAGATTGATCATTAAATTCTGGTGCTGATCTATGTATTGGCCAATTATCTGAACTTTTTACCTCTCCTCTTTCATCAATAGGTTCGCCGATTACATTTATAATTCTTCCAAGTGTCTCTGGTCCCACTGGAACTTTAATTGGTGCTGCTGTATCAACTACTTCATCTCCTCTTTTAAGACCTTCTGTTGCGTCCATTGCAATTGTTCTAACACTTGACTCTCCCAAATGTTGTGCAACTTCTAAAACTAATCTATTTCCACCATTATCACACTCTAATGCTGTTAAAATTTCTGGTAGTTCTCCTTCAAATTTTACATCTACTACCGCTCCAATGATCTGTGTTATTTGTCCTTTTCTCATAATTATAAACTTTCTGCTCCTGAAATTATTTCTATTAACTCTTTTGTAATTGCTGCCTGACGACTTCTATTATATTCAATAGTAAGTTTGTCAACCATTTCACCTGCGTTTCTGGTGGCATTATCCATTGCACTCATTCTTGAACCCTGTTCGCTAGCTGAATTTTCTAACATCGCTTTAAAAATCTGTGTTGAAATATTTTTAGGTAGCAAATTGCTTAATATTTCGTCTTCTTCAGGCTCAAATTCATAATTATCTTCAGATGAATTTTCTGCTTTTTCAGATGTATTTAAAGGAATAATTTGTTGCTCTTGGGGTATTTGAGTAATTACATTTTTAAATTGATTATAAAAAATTGTACATACATCAAATTCTTTTTTTTCAAATTTTTCGATTACTATCTTGCCAACTTTATCTGCATCAAAATAATTTACATTTTTAGAATCTTTAAAAGATATTCTTTCTATAATATTATCACCATAAACACGTTTTAATTGATCATAACCTTTAGATCCAACAGTGATAATTTTTAAAGTTTTTCCCTCATCTAAAATTTTTTGAAAAAATATTTTAGCTTTTTTTATGATATTAGTATTAAATCCTCCACACAGACCTCTATCTGAAGTCATAACAACACATAAATGAACTTTATCTTCTCCAGTTCCCGACAACAATTTTGGAGCATTTTCTATATCTGATATTCCATTAGATAAATTTAAAATAATATTGTTCATCTTTTCAGAGTAAGGTCTACCTTTTTCCGCACTTTCCTGAGCTCTTCTAAGTTTAGCAGCCGCAACCATTTTCATTGCCTTAGTAATTTTTTGTGTGGACTTTACACTCGAAATTCTTTTTTTAAGATCGTCTAAACTAGCCATTATTTTTATGATTTAAAATCTTTCTTAAGTTCCAGAATAATTTCATTCAATTCCTTCTCTTTGTCTTCTTCAAGTTTTCCTGAGCTTGAGATTGATTCAATTATGTCTGATTTTTCAGCTTTACATTTTTCGATAATTTTATTCTCAAAACTAGCTATGTCTTTCTGATCTATATCATCAAGATGTCCTTTTACCCCACAAAATACAGAAATTACTTGTTCTGCAACTGTCATTGGAGAATATTGATTTTGTTTCAAAAGTTCAGTTAATTTTGAACCTCTATTAAGTAATTTCTGAGTAGATGCATCAAGATCTGAACCAAATTGTGCAAATGCTGCCATTTCACGATATTGTGCTAGTTCTAACTTCATTGAGCCAGATACCTTTTTCATGGCTTTAGTTTGAGCTGAAGATCCAACTCTTGATACAGACAAACCGACATTTATCGCTGGTCTTATACCTTGGTTAAAAAGTTCAGTTTCAAGGAATATTTGACCATCAGTAATTGAAATAACATTTGTTGGTATAAATGCCGATACATCTCCGCCTTGAGTTTCAATAATTGGAAGTGCAGTTAAAGATCCTCCGCCATGCTCGTCTCCCAATTTTGCAGCTCTTTCAAGCAATCTGCTGTGTAAGTAAAAGACATCACCAGGATAAGCTTCTCTACCTGGTGGTCTTCTTAATAAAAGAGACATTTGTCTATACGCTACTGCCTGTTTTGATAAATCATCATATATTATCAAAGCATGCATACCATTGTCTCTAAAGTATTCACCCATAGCACATCCAGTATATGGAGCTAGAAATTGCAAAGGTGCTGCATCTGATGCGGTAGCAGCAACTATCGTTGTATACTCCATAGCACCTGCTTCTTCTAAAGTTTTTTCAATTTGTCTGACAGTTGACCGTTTTTGACCTACAGCAACATAAATACAATAAAGTTTTTTCTTCTCATCGCCAGACTCATTAATTTTCTTCTGATTTATAATAGCATCTATAGCTACGGCTGTTTTACCAGTTTGTCTATCACCAATGATTAGTTCTCTTTGACCTCTCCCGATTGGAACTAGACTATCAATTGATTTAAGCCCAGTCTGCATTGGCTCACTTACAGATTTACGTGGAATAATACCAGGAGCTTTTACCTCAACCCTACTTCTTTTTATACTTTTATCCAAAGCACCTTTTCCATCAATTGGATTTCCCAAACCATCAACAACTCTACCTAATAATTCTTTTCCAACTGGTGTATCTACAATTGCACCCGTTCTCTTTACGGTGTCTCCCTCTTTTACGGCTTTGTCATCTCCAAAAATAACAACCCCTACATTTTCACTCTCAAGATTTAAGGCCATACCTTTTGATCCATCGGAAAACTCTACCATCTCGCCAGCTTGAACATTATCTAGTCCATAAATTCTCGCTATACCATCACCCACAGACAAAACTTGTCCTACTTCCGTGACCTCAGCTTTATCACCAAATTTTTTAATCTGTTCTTTTAATATTTTTGTAACTTCTGAAGGATTTATTTCCATTTAAGCCTCTATCATTGTATTTTCGATTTGTTGTAATTTATTTTTAATAGAGGTGTCAACCATAATACTTCCAACTTGTATTATTAAACCTCCAATTAAACTTTTATCGTACTTATAGTCTAATTTTATTTTTTTGCTAAAGTTCTCAGCTAACTCATTTTTAATTTTGCTTACTTGATCATCTGATAATTCTTTTGAAGATATTAATTCTGCTTTAACCTCACCTCTTTTTTTTGAGCAGGTATCGATAAAATCTTGTAGAATTGATTTTATATAAAAAAATCTTCTTTTTAGAATTAAAAATCCTAAAAACTTTGATAACAAAATATTTAATTTATAGATATTTGAAATTTTACTGATTACATTTTGTAAGTCATTTACTGAGTTAGTTGGGTCTTTTATTAATGACTTAAAATCCTCACTGTCTTCTATTAGTTTTAATATAGAGATTGATTGATTTTCAATCTCGTCTATTACATTATCCTCTTTTGCCAACTCATATAAAGCTAAAGAATACCTGCTAGCTGTGGTTACTGAAAAACTGTTATTTTTGCTCAATTTTAACTCTTTATAATTCGATGATTTTCTGGATTAAGTAGCATATGAGTATGATGTCTTCAAGTATCAGATTTATTATTTAATACCTATTTTGTCTCTTAATTAAAGGTTATTGGATCAACATCAACCGTCAGTTTTATTTCGGGTGACAATTTATGTTCATTTAATATTTTACCCAATTTTTTCTGAATTTTTGAACCTTTTTTTGATCTTATTAAGAACCTTTGTCTGTACTTACTCTTAACTTTATAAATTGGAGCATTTACTGGTCCCAAGACTCTATCATCAAGAGAATTTAAGAGTTTATTTTTAAAACTTTGTGACTCTTTTTCTAAAATATTTTCTTTTGATGAAGTAAGTATTATTGAAACAAACCTTTCATATGGTGGTAAATTATTTTTCTCTCTTAGTTTCAATTCGTTATCTAAAAAAATAAACGGATCATTGTTAGTAATTTGATTTATAATATTTTTATCAATACCATAAGTTTGAAAATATACTTTAGCTGGGTTTCCAGTTCTACCCGCTCTTCCTGATAATTGGTGATAGAGTTGAAGATTTTTTTCTGCAGTTCTTAAATCATGCCCATTCGATGCAAGGTCGATATCCAAGACAACAATACAATTTAAATTTGGAAAATGAAAACCTTTAGATATCAACTGTGTGCCAATTAAGATATCAACTTCACCATTCAATATACTTTCAAGTTTATTTTTAGATGATTTTTTATTCATCGTATCACTAGAAAAAATTGATATATTTTTATTTGGAAATTTTGCCTTTACCTCTTCGGCAATTCTTTCAACGCCAGGTCCACTGAAAACAAAATCACAAATACCACCTTTTATACAACTTCTATTTAATTTGTTTTTGAAGCCGCAATAATGACAAAGCAAAATGTTTTTATGTTTATGAAAAACTAAATTTATTGAACAATTTGGACAAGAATAAACTTTCACACAATTTTTACATAAAACATAGGGGGCAAACCCCCTTCTATTCATAAAAAATAAAACTTGATCCTTTTTTTTTAGGTGATCTTGAACTTTAATTAGAGTTTCTGAAGCAATCCATGATTGCTTATCTAATTTATTTTTTTTTAAATCAATTATTTCAAATGAAGGATGATTTGCATCTTTATATCTTTTGGTTAATCTTGAAATTGAATATTTGTTTCTTTTAACATTTGAGTAAGTCTCAATAGACGGAACTGCAGACACAAGATTTATAGGAATATTTTCAAAATTTGCCCTAGCTATTGCCATATCTCTAGCATTGTAAATCACACCTTCATCTTGCTTAAAAGATTGATCATGCTCTTCATCAACTATTATTAGCCCTAATTTTTTAAATGGTAGAAATAATGATGATCTAGCTCCTATAACAACTTTGACTACCCCAGATGAAATACCACTCCAAATAATTTTCTTTTTTTTTGGAGTTATTCCAGAATGCCAAATAGCTGACTTAAAACCGAAAAATTCCTCAAATTTTTTTTCGAACTCTGTAGTTAGTCCAATTTCAGGTAACAAAATTAAAGCTTGTTTGCCTTTTTTTAACATTTCCTCTATTTGCTTGAAATATACAATAGTTTTTCCAGATCCAGTTGTTCCTTGGAGTAGATGCACTCTAAATTCGTCGTTTTTTTTTAGCATTTCTTTAGATACTCTTTGTTGATCTCCGGAAAGTCTAAAGGTTTCGGTCTTACTTTTATTATTAAAGATTAAATACTCCTTATCATCAAATTTTGGTATTGCATCTCCTCCGAGCAAATGAAGTTTTAAAGACATTCCAACGGGGACTAAGTTGTAACTTGAGAACCAATTTAAAAATTTTATCGTCTCTATTTTTAGAGGATTTACTTTAATAATAGACTTAATTTTTTTAAGTTTAAATCTTTTTTGAGTTTTTTGCTCATATAAATTCCAGATAACACCAGTTAAATCTTTTTTTCCAAATGGAACTTTTACATAAGTGCCTGGGCTAAGTTTTTTATCGCTTTCATAAGTAAATGGATAATTAAAAATATTTGGTAGTAAAACTGGAATTTGCATTTATTTTAGCCAATTATATTTATCTTTATAATTCTTAAACAAATTATAATATTGTGAATATTTCTTAGAGTCATAACTGGTAATCTCGTTTCTGATTTGAATATTACTTGTTGTTCTAATATCTAGATCAACTCTCTTATAATACTCAAGAACGTAAGAGTTCCATTTGATATTGCAAAAATTGAAAATATCTTTTGAAACTTCCTCCTTATTATTCGTCAAGTATTCCAGGGAAATATCGAAAATTTTGTCCGGATATTTTTTTTTGAAGTAATCCATTATATTTTTATAGTTATCAATATAACTTATTATATTTTCTATATTATGAGTCCATGAAATATCAGGCAATAATGATTGGTAAATTCCAACTATTGAGTCTTTAAGATTTCTGTGACAATGTAAGAAACGAGCCTTAGGAAAAATGCTTAATATAAATTCTAAATTAAAAAAATTTTCCAAAGATTTATCCACAAAATTTTTTGTTTTACTTCCAATTAATGAAAACTGAGAATATTTTTTGTTAATGAAATCTTTGAATTCATTAACTTTAAAATCAAATGTTTTTTTGCTTTCAATATTTGACAATATTTTATATGAAAGTTGATTTATTATTCCCATATTTATAAAGGAACTTTCTCCGAATGATGGAATCTTGTCTTCAGAAGAGGTAATAATTGCCTCAATCAATGTAGATCCAGATCTAGGTAAACCTATAATAAATATTGGCGAAATATCATCAAATAAATAAGAATTCTTATCATTATTAATAAAATTTGTTTGATTGTAATGCTCTAAAATTACTTGTGAGTAATATTTTTGTGATTGTAGATTATACTCTTTTTTAAAATCAAAACAGAGATTGTGAGCATTATTTAAAAAAATCAATTCCTTATCAATGTTGCCTTCACTCTTTTCCTTTTTAGATATCAAAAATTCGGATAAAAACTTTTCTAAAGCGTTTGCTTTTGGGCTCTCATTAATTTGTTTAATAACTTCAAAATGACTCTTTTTGAGAAATTTAGGATTTAACGTAAAAATTCCATAGTAAGCTCTTATATCTTTTATATTTATATCCAAAACTTTGAGATAAGTTAATAGTGATTTTTCTATATCACCTGTAGTCTGTTCCAGGTATGCAATTTTTAAATAAGTATTTAAGGATCTAGGATCTATTTTTTTACACTTTTCAAAATATTTTAAACTTTCTTTAATTTTCTTTAGTTCAAAATAAACGATACCAAGGTTATAATTAATCTCAAAATTATTATTATTTTTATTTAAATCTAGAAATACTTCTTCAGCATCCTTAAAATTTTTTTGAGAAAGAAATTTTTTACCTAAGTTTATACTCATTCTTAAATATATCACTACTTTGTGATTAACATAATGAAAGATATAATTTTAAGTCTAGTTTATGAGTGGATCTGTCTCTTATCTACAGATAATGCTGCTTCCTTAATTGCCTCTGAAAAAGTTGGATGTGCATGGCAAGTTCTTGCGATATCCTCAGAACTTGCTCCAAACTCCATAGCAATAGACATCTCAGCAATCATTTCTCCAGCATGTGGGCCAATAATATGAACACCTAAAACACGATCTGTTGAGCTATCAGCTAATATTTTTACAAACCCCTCAGGTTCATTTATTGCCTTAGCTCTTGAATTTGCCATGAAAGGAAATTTTCCAATTTTATAATCTATGTTTTTTTCTTTAAGCTGCTCCTCATTTTCACCTACATAAGCAACTTCTGGGGATGTATATATTACTCCTGGTATCAAATTATAATTTACATGTCCAGATTGACCTGCAATAAGTTCTGCAACAGCTATCCCCTCTTCTTCTGCCTTATGCGCTAGCATAGGACCATCTATTACATCACCTATTGCATAAATATTTTTAATATTTGTCTCAAAATTTTTATCAACTTTAATTCTTCCTTTTTTATCAAGAATAACACCAATATTATCTAAATTTAAATTATCAGTATAAGGTTTTCGACCCACTGAAATAAGAACCACGTCAGCTTCTAACTTACTTTTTTTTCCTTCATTTGAAATTTCTACTTCAACTCCTTCACTATTTTTAGAAATTTTTTCGACCTTAGTATTTAAATCAAATTTAATATTTTGTTTTTTCAAAATTTTCATAAACTCGTTAGAAATTTCTTTATCTAATCCTGGAGTAATATGATCAAGATACTCTACAACTTGTACTTCAGTTCCCAGTCGCGACCAAACTGATCCCATTTCTAAACCAATATATCCACCACCTACAACAATCATTTTTTTTGGTAGTTTAGAAATGGATAATGCACCAGTAGAAGATAATATTTGCTTTTCATCAAACTCTATACCAGGAAGAGGTAAAGGGGCTGAGCCAGTGCTAATTATTATTTTGTTTGATTTTATTTTTGTCTCTTGATTATTAATTTTTACTAATATTTCATCTTTAGTTTTTAATGTTCCGGTCCCTTTAATGTATGTAACCTTATTTTTTTTAAACAAAAATTCCACCCCTTTTGTCAACGTTGATACAGATTTTTCCTTATTTTCCATCATTTTTTTTAAATTTAATTTAATCTCACCTGTCTCAATACCAATATTGGCAAAGTTTTTAGCTTTATGAAAATTCTCAGATAGATTTAATAAACTTTTTGATGGTATACATCCAATATTCAAACAAGTTCCTCCTAATGATCCCCTTGACTCAATACATGCAGTGTTTAAGCCTAATTGAGCTAATCTTATAGCACAAACGTATCCTGCAGGACCACCACCAATTACTGTAACATCAAATTTATCAGCCATTATATATTTAAAAATAATCTCCTTGGGTCTTCAAGATTTTCCTTAACAGTTTTTAGAAATGTGACGGATTCTTTTCCATCTATTATTCTGTGATCATATGATAAGGCTAAATACATTATAGGTTTAATTTTTATTTCACCGTTAACATTAACTGGTCTTTCTACAATGTTATGCATTCCCAATACTCCAGATTGAGGTGGGTTTAAAATAGGAGTTGATAACATCGAACCATAAACTCCACCATTACTAATTGTGAACGTTCCTCCCTGAAGATCCTCAATTGACAAATTTCCGCTATTGGCTTTTTCTGAAAGTCTTTTAATTTCTTTTTCTATTTCAGCAAATGACATTTCGTCCGCATTTCTCAAAACTGGTACAACCAATCCTCTATCAGTACCAACTGCAAAACTTATATTATAAAAATTTTTGTAAATAATATCTTCACCTTCAATTTCAGCGTTTATTGCTGGAAATAATTTTAAACCAACGACACAGGCTTTTACAAAGAATGACATTAATCCTAGCTTTATTCCGTATCTACTTTTAAAATCATCTTGGTTGTCCTTTCTCATCGACATTATACCAGACATATCAACCTCATTAAAAGTTGTTAACATTGCTGCATTTTCTTGCGCTTGTTTAAGTCTTTTAGCTATAGTTTGTCTTAACCTTGTCATTTTAATTCTCTCTTCTTCACCATATTGAATTCTTCTTTGATTAGGTTGTGGATTTGTCCCCATCAAGCTTAAAAGGTCACCTTTTAATACTCTGCCATCCCTTCCTGTACCTTTAACCTTTTCCACATCAATATTATTTTCAGCTGCAATTTTCCTCACCGCTGGTGAAAGAACAAAAGGATTAACTTTTGTAGTTTGGATTGTTTGAACTTCGTCAGTTAGTAGAAGAGGTTCTTCATTAACCTCATCTAAAAGTTCCATTGGCTCTTCTTTGCTAGTTGCAGAAATTTTACCCAATTTTGGAGTAGGTTTTTTCTCTATTTCTAGATTTATTACGTTTGTATTTTCCTCATTTACGGGATCTTCAGAAATAGTTTCTACTTCTTTTTCTTGCTGTGATGGTGCTTTTTTTTCTACATTTGATTTACCTTCAGAAACAGAACCTAGTACTGCCCCAACTTCAACAGTATCTCCATCTTTTGAATTAATTTCTGATAAAGTTCCACTTAATGGTGATGGAACTTCTAAGTTAACTTTGTCAGTCTCAAGTTCAACAATAGCTTCATCTACTTCAACTGGATCTCCAACTTTTTTAAGCCATTTTGAAACAGTTGCTTCCGTAATACTCTCACCTAATGCAGGAACTAATATTTTTTCACTCATTATCAAAAACTTTTTTTATAATATCTTCTTGTTCTACCATATGCCTTCTTGCATAGCCAGTTGCGGGAGATGCATCAGGATTTCTTCCTATATAAGAAATATTATTATGTTTAGCTTTAATAGTTTCTAATGTCCATTGAATATAATCTCTCACTGAAAACCATGCTCCCATATTTTTTGGTTCTTCTTGGCACCAATAAAATTTAGCATTTTTTGCGTAAGGCTTAAGCTCTTTGACTAAGCTTTTTACGGGAAAAGGATATAATTGTTCTATTCTAAACAAGATTACATCGTCTCTTTTAATTTTTTCTCTAGCAGATAATAAGTCGAAATAAACTTTTCCAGAACAAAGAATAACTTTTTTAATTTCTGCAGGTTTTTTCAATTTTATAAAATTTTTAGAATCTTTATTTAGTGCGTGGTCCCATAAAATTCGGTGAAATGAAGTTTGCTTATTAAAATCCTCAATACTTGAAACACAATATTTGTTTCTTAAAAGTGACTTTGGTGTCATTAAAACTAAAGGTTTTCTAAAGTCACGATGAACTTGTCTTCTAAGAGCATGAAAGTAATTAGCTGGTGTTGTGCAATTCATCACTTGAAGATTATCATTAGCACACAATTGCAAAAATCTTTCTAATCTTGCAGATGAATGCTCAGGACCCTGACCTTCATATCCATGAGGTAATAACATTACTAAACCAGAGGCTCGCTGCCATTTTCTTTCACCTGAAGATATAAATTGATCTATTATAACTTGTGCTCCATTAGCAAAATCACCAAATTGTGCTTCCCAGATTGTTAATGTATTGGGCTCAACTAAACTATAACCATACTCAAAACCAAGAACTGCTAACTCCGATAAGAAACTATCTACAATTTCGAATTTCTTTTGATTTTTTGAAATACTGTTTAAAGGTATATATCTGGTATTATCTAATTGATTACGTAAAACTGAGTGCCTTTGACTAAAAGTTCCTCTTCCAGAATCTTGACCTACAAACCTTACTGGGAAACCCTCTTCCAACAATGAACCAAAAGCAAGTGCTTCTGCTGATGACCAATCAATATTAAAACCTTGATCAATTGTTTTTTTTCTATTTTGAAATATTTTACTAATAGTCTTGTGAACATTAGTTTCGTTAGGAATTACATTTATTTTATCTGAGATATTTCTTAATAAATCAGGATCCGAACCTGTAATTCCTTTTTTATCTTTTCCTTTTTTAGGCTTATAACTCGACCAAGCACCTTCAAACCATTCTATTTTTGGTTTATAGTCTTTTGCAGTTTTAAATTGATCATCTAACAAAGTTTTAAATTGATTAATTTGATTATTTAAATCATTTTCTGAAAGTAAATCCTCATCTATAAGCTTTGATCCATAAATTTTTGCCGTGGAAGGATGTGATCTTATTTTTTTGTACATGAGAGGTTGGGTAAAAGAGGGCTCATCTCCCTCATTATGTCCAAATCTTCTATAACAAACTAAATCTAAAACCACATCTCGATTGAATTTAAGCCTGAACTCTGTTGCAATTCTTGATCCATAAACAACAGCCTCTGGATCATCGCCATTTACGTGTATTATTGGAGCCTCAACCATTTTAGCAATATCTGATGGGTGAGGTGAAGATCTTGCAAATCTTGGACTGGTTGTAAATCCAATTTGGTTATTTACAATTATATGAATTGTTCCACCAGTATTATGGCCTGGCAAACCAGACATGGCAAAACATTCAGCTACAACACCTTGTCCTGCGAAAGCGGCATCTCCATGAATTAAAATTGGAATAACCTTATTTCTTTTTATATCCTTGTGAAAAAATTGTTTTGCTCTAGTTTGACCTAAGACAACTGGATTGACTGCCTCTAAATGTGAAGGATTGTCAGTAAGACTTACATGAACTACATTTCCATCAAATTCTCTATCGGAAGATGCTCCCAAATGATATTTCACATCACCGGCGCTATCTTCCTCTGTATTATTAATTTCACCAGTAAACTCGTTAAATATTCTTTTGTATGATTTTTGTAAAACGTTAGCTAAAACATTTAGTCTTCCCCTGTGGGACATACCAATTTTGACTTCTTTAATATTTGACTGACCACCAATTTTAATTATTTGCTCTAACGCAGGTATTAAACTTTCACCACCATCAAGACCAAATCTTTTTGATCCCACATATTTTGTGTGTAAGAATTTTTCAAAACCCTCAGCTTGTATTAATTTGTTTAAGATTGCATTTTTTCCATTTACTGTAAATTTCAATGCATTTTCATCTTTTTCAACTCTATCACGAAACCATTTTCTCTCTGTTGGATTTGAAATATGCATATATTCATAACCAATATTTCCACAATAAATTTTTCTTAATACAGAGAGAATTTCTTTGATGTTAGAATATTCTTTATTTAAGACACCATCTAAGTAAATTTTTTTACTATAATCATCTTTTTTAAATCCATAATTTTCAGGATGTAGTTCGTCAAGATACTCACTTTCTCTCATTTCTAGTGGATCAACTTTTGATAATAAATGACCACGCTGTCTATAAGCTCTAATCAAAGAAACTGCTTTAATAGAATTGCTGTTACTTTCAACTATATCATTTTGATCGATTTCTTTACTTTGATTTTCTAAAATCTCAATTTCATTTTCAAGTATTTTACTCTCATCAATTTTATTTTGTCTTGGACTCCAAGATGGTCCATTAACCTCTTTAACTATTGAATTAATATCATCACCAATATCAATAAAATATTTTTTCCAACTCTCAGGTAAATTTGGATCGTTATTTACATACTTCACATACATTTGTTCTATAAATGCACTATTTGATTTATTAAGAAATGAAGTTTTTTTGTATTCTAAATTTTTAGATGATGACATTTTTAAAAATAATTATACACGAATAAGATGTTATCAATTAGACAATTTATTCAATAGAGTTATTCCAATTTCAGATGGTGATTTTGCCATTGTAATACCAGATTTTTCCATAATTTTAATTTTTTCATCAGCGTTACCTTTTCCCCCTGATATTATTGCACCAGCATGACCCATTCGTCTACCAGGTGGTGCTGTAATTCCAGCTACAAATCCAACCATTGGTTTTTTTATCCTATGATTTTTTATAAATTCAGCAGCTTCTTCTTCAGCAGTACCTCCGATCTCACCAATCATGACTATAGACTCAGTTTTTTCATCATTTAAAAACAGATCTAGGCAATCAATAAAATTTGTACCATTTATTGGATCTCCACCTATTCCTATACATGTAGATTGACCAAGGCCATTTTCTGAGGTTTGGGCTACAGCCTCGTAAGTTAATGTTCCTGACCTAGAAACAATTCCTACTGTTCCTTTTTTATGAATATTTCCAGGCATTATTCCAATTTTACATTCATCAGGAGTTATTATACCTGGACAGTTGGGACCAATAAGTCTCGATTTAGAGTTCGAAAGTCTTCTTTTTACTTTAAGCATGTCTAAAACTGGAATTCCCTCACTTATACATACAATCAATTCTATAGATGAGTCAATTGCCTCTATAATTGCTGAAGCTGCAAACTTAGCAGGAACATAAATCATTGTTGCATTTGCACCTGTCTTATCTTTGGCTTCTTTAACAGTATTGAATACTGGTCTTTCCAAATGAATTTGACCTCCTTTTTTAGGAGTAACTCCACCAACTAAGTTAGTTCCGTATTTAATAGATTGTTCAGAGTGAAAGGTTCCATGGGCACCTGTGAAACCCTGGCAAATTACTTTAGTATCTTTGTTTATTAAGACTGACATTATTTTATAGCCTCTACTATTTTTTTTGCTGCATCAGATAAATCATTTGCGGAAATAATCTCTAGTCCTGAATTATCTAAAATTTCTTTTCCCTCTTTGAAATTTGTGCCTGCTAGTCTCACAACTAAAGGAACTTTTATTTTTATTTCTTTTGCCGCATCTATAACACCTTGAGCGAGCACATCACATCTCATTATTCCTCCAAAAATATTTATTAGTATTCCTTTTACATTTTTGTCAGATAAGATAATTTTAAATGCAGCTGAAACTTTTTCTTTGGATGCGCCACCGCCTACGTCTAAAAAATTTGCAGGTTCTTCTCCATACAATTTAATAATATCCATGGTGGCCATTGCTAATCCAGCACCATTTACCATACATCCTATATTTCCATCCAATTTAATGTATGCTAGATCATGTTTGCTTGCTTCAATTTCAATTTCTTCTTCTTCATTAAAATCTCTAAGTTTCTGAATTTCTGGATGTTTAAATAATGCATTTTCGTCAAAAGTCATCTTTGCATCCAAACATACAATTTTGTTTTTTTTGGTTAAAATGAGAGGATTTATCTCTACTAAATTTGCATCTGTATCAATGAACATTTTGTAAATTGATTTCATTAAATTGATTGCTTGTTTACTTGCATCGCTGTCTAAATCAAAAATTTTAATAATTTTGTTACAGTCTTCCTCTGAAATACTTTCATTAAAATCTACTTTAGTAGTTATTATTTTCTCTGGTGATTTTACAGCAACTTCCTCAATATTCATTCCTCCCTGATCGCTGGAAATAAATGCAATTTTTGCAGAAGCTCTATCAACAAGACAAGAAAGATAGAATTCTTTTTCTATTTCTGATGCAGTTTCAACATACAATCTTTTCACCTCTCTTCCTGAGGGTCCAGTTTGATGAGTAACTAATGTTTTGCCAAACAATTTTTTCGCTTCCTCTTCCAAAAGAGCAATATTATCAACAATTTTTACTCCTCCAGCCTTTCCTCTACCTCCTGCATGAATTTGAGCTTTTAATACATACTTATCGGCTTTGAGATTTTTTACTTTTTCAATTAATTCATTTACATTAAAAGCATAAACGCCTTCGGGTACAACCGCTCCATACTTTTTAAGTATTTCTTTTGCCTGGTGCTCGTGGATATTCATTTAATCTTTATTTAAGTCAGGGTCTATTTTAGATGCTGCATCCCATAATTTTATTACTGCTTCTACTGAATTATTAAACTCTGTTTTTTCATTTTCATTAAGGTCAATTTCCTCAATTTTTTCAACACCTTCATTTCCAATGATAACAGGAACACCTGCATATACATTATTAATTCCATACTCCCCATGTAAATATGCTGCACATGGTAAAAGTTTTTTTTGATCTTTTAAAAATGCTTCGGCCATCTCAACTCCAGATGCTGCAGGTGCATAAAATGCTGATCCTTTTTCTAAATATTTTACAATTTCTGCACCACCATCTCTTGTTCGCTGATTAATACTCTCTAATTTTTCCTCAGAAATCTTTCCCTCTTTCACTAACTTCATCAATGGTTGACCAGAGACTTTTGTAAATCGTGGAAGAGGTACCATTGTATCTCCATGTCCACCCATTACCATAGCATCGATTTTTTTTACTGGCACATTTAATTCTTCAGATAAAAATAGTTTAAATCTTGAACTGTCCAATATACCTGCCATCCCTACAACCTTATGAACGGGGAGTCCTGAATATTTTTGAAATGCCATTACCATTACATCCAATGGATTTGTAATACAAATTACAAAGGCATTAGGCGCATTATTTTTTATTCCTTCTGCAACTTGTTTAATAATTTTTAAATTAATTCCTAATAGATCGTCTCTACTCATACCAGGTTTTCTAGGAACACCTGCAGTAATTATAATAACATCTGATCCTTTTATATCTTCATACTTATCTGTTCCTGAAAATTTTACATTAAATCCATCTATCGATGAAGATTGTGCTATATCTAAACCTTTTCCCTTTGCTACTCCACTTGCAACATCAAATAAAACAACTTCATCCACCAGTTCTTTTAAACCGATTAAATGAGCTAGAGTTCCTCCAATTTGACCTGCTCCTATTAAAGAAATTTTACTCATTTTTTATTTCATTGTTGGCATGATAAATTCAGGATTAGATCTAATTCCTGATGGCCATCTAGAAGTAATAGTTTTTAATTTAGTATAAAATTTTACACCTTCCATACCATGCGTTCCACTATCTCCAAATAATGACCTTTTCCATCCTCCAAAACTATGGAAAGCCATTGGAACTGGTATAGGAACATTTATTCCTACCATTCCAACTTGAATTTTACTTGCGAATGTTCTACCTGCATCTCCATCTCTAGTATAAATACTAACTCCATTTCCGTATTCGTGCTCATTAATCATTTTTGTAGCCTCTTCAAATGTTTTTACCCTAACTACAGATAAAACTGGTCCAAATATTTCCTCCTTATAAATTCTCATATCAGTAGTCACATGATCAAAAAGACACCCACCAATATAAAAACCGTTTTCATATCCCTGTAATTTCAAATTTCTTCCATCAAGAACAAGTTTTGCTCCCTCTTTAACTCCTAGATCTACATAGCCTTTTACTTTTTCTAAATGTTCTTTGGTTACTAAAGGGCCCATCTCAGATGATTTATCCATACCGGGTCCAATTTTTAATGCTTCAGCTTTTTTTGATAGTCTTGAGACTAACTCATCACCTATATCTCCTACCGCTACTGCTACTGACTGCGCCATACATCTTTCTCCAGCTGAACCATATGCAGCACCCATTAAACCATTTACGGCACCATCTAAATCACAATCTGGCATAACAACTAAATGATTTTTTGCTCCCCCTAATGCTTGAACTCTCTTTTCATTTTTAGCTGCATTTTCATATATGTACTTAGCAATAGGAGTTGATCCAACAAAACTAACAGCTTTAATATTTTGGTTTGTTAATATGGCGTCAACAACCTCTTTATCACCATTTACAACATTAAAGACACCCTCAGGAAGACCAGCTTCATGAAGAAGTTCAGCTAATTTCATCGGACATGAAGGATCTTTTTCTGATGGTTTTAAAATAAAACTATTTCCACATGCAATTGCTAATGGAAACATCCACATCGGCACCATAGCTGGAAAATTAAATGGGGTTATACCAGCTGCAACTCCTAAAGGCTGCCGCATTGAATAACTATCAACGTTTGTTCCAACATTTTCAGAAAACTCTCCTTTAAGTAAATGTGGAATTCCGCATGCAAACTCTACAACTTCTAATCCTCTTATTAATGACCCTTTAGCATCCTCATAAACTTTTCCATGCTCTGAGACTATTAGTTTTGCCAGTTCATCAAAATTTTTTTCTATAAGCTCTTTAAATTTAAACATTATTCTAGCCCTTTGAAGTGGAGGATTTAATGACCAAGTCTCAAAAGCTTTTTGTGCAATTTCAACTGCACCATCTAAATCTGATTTTGAGGCTAAAATAACCTCAGATTCTTGTTCTCCAGTAGCAGGATTAAAGACTTTACCTTTTCTTTCTGAATTACCTGGAGTTATTTTTCCTCCAACAAAATGTTTGATTAAATTCATGATTGAAATTATTTAATTAAGTAATCAAGCTGTTGCAAGCATTTTCTTTATCTCTGCAATAGCTTTTGCAGGATTTAGGCCCTTAGGGCATGCATTTGTACAATTCAAGATAGTATGACATCTATAAAGTTTAAGTTCGTCAGCAACTTTTTTAAGTCTTTCTTTTCTGTCCTCGTCTCTACTATCAATTATCCACCTATAAGCTTGAAGTAAAACTGCAGGACCTAAATATTTTTCACCATTCCACCAATAACTTGGGCAGGATGTTGAACAGCATGCACACATTATGCACTCATATAAACCATCTAATTTTGCTCTATCCTCTTTAGTCTGAATGTTTTCTTTGTCATTTATTTTTGTTGTTTTTAGCCAAGGTTCAACTGACTCGTATTGTTTGTAAAGAATGCTTAAGTCTCCAATTAAATCTTTTAAAACTTTTAAATGTGGTAATGGATAAATATCGATATCTCCATCTAATTCAGAATGAGATTTGGTACACGCTAGACCATTCTTTCCATTCATATTCATTGCACATGACCCACATACTCCATGAGCACATGATCTTCTATATGCAATAGACGGATCAATTTCATTTTTGATTTTATTTAAAATATCTAAAACTTTAGAAGAGCAATTATCCATATCAACTTCATAAGTATCAATTCTTGGATTTTCATTTTTAGATGGATCCCATCTGTAAACATTTACTTTTCTTATGTTTTTTGATCCTGTTTTATCTTTGTAATATTGACCTTTTTTTATTTTTGAGTTTGACGGTAAATTAAACTGTACCATTAATATACTCTTTCCTGAGGAGGAAAATATTGTACATCATTAGTTAGTGTTGATCTATGAACTGGTCTATAATTTATTTTTGTTTTAGCGCCATTGCACCATGAGAGAGTATGTTGCATATAATTTTCATCGTCTCTTTTCGGAAAGTCCTCTCTTGCATGTGCTCCTCTACTTTCTTTTCTGTGATAAGCTGAGTCCATAGTAGTAATCGCTTGTCTAATCAAGTTATCGAATTCTAAAGTTTCGACTAGATCTGTATTAAATATTAATGATTTATCTTTAACAGACAAAGATTCCATGCCCTCAAAAGGTTTTCTAATTTCATCAACCCCTTCCTTTAATGTCTTTTCACTTCTAAATACAGCACATTTAGACTGCATCGTTTTTTGCATTGATAGTCTAAGTTCAGATGTAGGGTTAGAACCTTGAGAGTTTCTAAGTTTATCAAATCTATCTAAACATCTATCAGTCTCACTTTTATCGATTTCGTCATGTTTCATTCCTGGTTTTACAAGTTCTGCAGCTCTTTTTGCAGCCGCTCTTCCAAAAACTACAAGATCAATTAATGAGTTTGAGCCCAATCTATTAGCACCATGAACAGATACACATGCAGCTTCTCCGATCGCCATTAAACCAGGAACAGTTTTCTCCGATCCATTGACTGTAAGAACTTCAGCCTTATAATTTGTTGGTATTCCACCCATGTTGTAATGCACAGTTGGAACAACTGGTATTGGCTCCTTAGTTACATCAACGTTAGCAAATAATTTAGAAGCTTCAGAAATACCTGGTAATCTTTCTTCTATAACTTTAGGGTCTAAGTGATCTATATGAAGATGAACATGATCTTGTTCTTTTCCTATACCTCTACCTTCATTTATTTCTACCGCAATTGATCTACTTACTACGTCTCTTGATGCTAAATCTTTTGCTTTTGGTGCGTAACGCTCCATAAATCTTTCACCTTTTGAATTTACTAAATAACCTCCTTCACCTCTAACACCTTCTGAAATTAAAGTTCCATGGCCGTATATGCCAGTAGGGTGAAATTGTACAAATTCCATGTCTTGTAAAGGTAAACCAGCTCTTAAAACCATCGCATTACCATCTCCAGTACAAGTATGAGCAGAAGTAGCTGAGTAATATACTTTCCCATACCCTCCGGTTGCAATAATTGTTATGTGAGATCTGAATCTGTGTATGGTCCCGTCATTAAGGTTCCAGGCAATCAAACCTTTGCATGCTCCATCTTTCATTATTAAATCTAAAGCAAAGTACTCAATAAAAAATTCAGTATTGTGCTTTAGAGCTTGGCCATAAAGAGTGTGAAGTATTGCATGTCCTGTTCTATCAGCTGCAGCACATGTTCTCTGAACTGTCTCATTTCCATAATTTTTTGTCATACCCCCAAAAGGTCTTTGATAAATTTTTCCATCCTCTGTTCTACTAAATGGAACTCCATACTTTTCTAATTCTAGCACCGCTGCTGGAGCCTCTTTACATAAATATTCTATTGAATCCTGGTCGCCCAACCAATCTGCACCTTTAACTGTATCATACATGTGCCATCTCCAGTCATCCTCACCCATATTTCCTAACGCTGCAGAAATACCTCCTTGTGCAGCCGAAGTATGACTTCTTGTGGGAAATACTTTAGACACACAGGCTGTTTTTAGACCAGCTTCACTTAGGCCAACTGCAGCTCTTAAACCTGAGCCACCAGCACCCAAGACAACTACATCATATTCATGATCAATTATTTTGTACGAACTCATAACTATAAATTAAATATTAAGATAATTATTAATAATGGAAATACTATAGCAAAGATATTTAAGGTTTTATTTGCGGCATTTTTGATATTTTTGTCTTCAATATAATCTTCAAAAACCTCGCTTATGCTTAGTGCAGAGAAAAAATATGCAAAAATCAAAAACATGCTAAATAATAATTTGGATGACTGTAAAGATATAAATGTCAGAACCTCATTATAGCTTTTGTCATAAATAGAAGCCAAACTCATTGAAAACCATATCATTAAAGGTATTAAAATTACTGAACTTACTTTTAAAAACAACCATTTCTTAGTTACAGATCCCATTAAATTATTAACCTTCCAATAGCGTAAATTGAAACTGATATTGGAAAAGAGCCAATCAAAACAATCAATCCAGATATTTTTGTAGTTTTGGGTTCAAAACCATATCCTAAGTCCATTACCAAATGCCTTATCTCACTAAGAACTTGAAATGTAAAAGACCAGATTATTCCAATACAAATAAATTTACCGAAAAAAGAAGACAAAAAAGAACTTGTGTGTTCATAATAACCCTCACCCAATAATAATGAAGCTATCCATAAACCTATTAAAGTAATAGCAAAAAAATTAATTATACCAGTTATCCGATGTGATATTGAAACCAATGAGGAAATGTGCCAGTTATAAATCTGTATATGTGGTGATATTGGATTTTTATCTTCCATAAAAATCTTTTTCTATTAAAGCTTCAGCGATTTCAACAGCATTAAGTGCAGCACCTTTTAATAAATTATCTGATACTATCCACATATTAATTGAATTAGGTTGTGAAGAGTCAACACGAATTCTTGATACGAATGTTTCAAATTTATCTTCAGCTTCAACTGGAGTAATGTACCCACCATCTTTATGTTCATCAACTACTTTACATCCTGGAGATGATGATAAAATAGTTTTTATCTCTTCTAAGTTATGTTTCTTATTAAATTCCACATTCACACTTATTGAGTGAGATACGAGAACAGGAATTCTTACACAAGTAGAGGTAATACTAATTTTATTATCTAAAATTTTTTTCACTTCATCATGATTTTTTTGCTCCTCTTTTGTACTTCCGTTTTCAAGAAAGCTATCGATATGTGGTATTGCATTGAAAGCTATCTGCTTAGTAAAATTTTTAGACTGAACATTTTTGTTTTCCAATACTTCCTTTGTTTGAGATATCAGTTCATCCATACCAGCTTTTCCTGCGCCTGATACTGACTGGTAAGTAGATGCAACTATTCTTTTGACATTATATAAATCGTGTAAAGGTTTAAGAGCTACAACTATTGGAATTACCGAACAATTAGCATTTGCTATAATATTTTTATTTTTAAATTTTGGTAATTCTTTTGAATTTACTTCAGGTACAATTAAAGGTATTTCAGGATCTTTTCTAAAAAATTTTGAATTATCTATAACGATTGTTTTTTCAGCAGCTATTGGTGCCCATTTTTCAGCTATTGCTGATCCAGCTGCAAAAAATGTTATTTTTACTTTTGAAAAATCAAACTTTTCTAAGTTTATTACTGTATGTTCTTTGCCTAAAAAATGTATTTTTTTTCCAGCACTGTTTGGAGAAGCAACTAAGTAAGCTTCGGTTACAGGAAAATTTTTTTTTTCCAAAACTTCAATTAATTTTCGACCCACGTTTCCAGTTGCACCAACTATTGCTATATTCATGATATTTAGAGTTTTATACTAAATGAAAGGTAAATCACAAACTTTTCCATCAAAATGATTACCATTTATATTGATTTTGAAGGATTTCGACTCCTCAAAGTGAGGTTTATTTATCATTGCAATTCCAATAACTTGGCCAAATGTTGGATTATAACATCCGGATCTTAATTCTCCAATTACTTGATTATTTTCATCAATTAAATCCATTGAACCAGTAACATTTATTTCCTTAGTATCAATTTTCACTCCCATCAATTTTTTTTTAATTCCTTCTGATTTGATTTTCTTTAATTTTTCTTTACCTAAAAAATCTATGTCACTGTCAATATTGATATATTTATCAAATCCACATTCATATGGATTGTCTCCATTGTCCATGTCATTACCGTGTGAAAGTAAACCACTCTCAATACGTTCAATTAAATTTGGTCCACCTGGTTTAATATTAAATTCTTTACCAATTTCAAAAAGATGGTCGTATAATTTTAAACCAGACTCGTTGTGTTCCATATAAATTTCATAGCCACCTTGTTTAGACCATCCAGATTTTGCAATAAGATGTTTATCTCCACCAAATTCAAAATAATCAAAGCCAAAAAATTTTAAATTTACAATTTTTTCTCCAAAAACTTTTTCCATTAATTGAAATGATTTTGGTCCTTGCACTGCCATTATGTCAACATCAGGTTCAGAAATTTTTACATCAAATTTGTTTCCAATCGCCAATCCTTTGGCAAATAAAATTACATCTGAGTCAGCTAAAGAAATCCACCATCTATTTTCATTTAGTCGTAAGACTACAGGATCATTTATTAAACCAGCATTATCATCAATTATTGGGCAGTAGTAACATCTTCCATCTTTAGATTTTGATAAATCTCTACATGTCATTAATTGAACTAATTTTGCAGAATCTTTACCAGAAATTTCAACTTGTCTTTCAGCAGCAACATCCCAAATTTGAACATGCGCTTTCAAGTGATGATAAGCATCTTCCACAGAACCAAATGCTGCTGGCAACAACATATGATTATAAATGGTGTAAGCAGTCACACCTTGTTTCTCAATTCTAGAGGTATACGGTGTTCCCCTTAGTCTTCTTGATTTGGCTATTAAAAAGTTTTTCATTTATTTTTCCGCATTACTGTCATCTTATTTCAATTTTGTAAAGAAACTATATTAGCTAAGCTCTTTAGCTTGTTTTCTTAATTCAAACTTTTGAATTTTACCCGTTGATGTCTTTGGCAATGGAGCAAATACTACTTTCTTTGGAAGTTTAAACCCAGCGAGGGTTTCTCTACAAAAAGTAATAATTTCCTCCTCTGTACTAGATTTCCCTTCTATCAACTCCACAAAGGCACATGGAGTTTCTCCCCATTTCTCATCAGGCTTTGCAACCACTGCTGCTAGAGATACTGCAGGGTGTTTTGATATTGTATTTTCAATTTCAATAGATGAAATATTTTCTCCACCAGATATAATAATATCTTTAGACCTATCCTGAATTTTTATGTAACCACTTGGATGAGTTACAGCTAAATCTCCTGAATGAAACCATCCACCTTCCATAGATTTTTCTGTTGCCTCTTTATCTTTAAAATAGCCTTTCATTACAACATTACCTCTAATCATTATTTCACCCATAGTTTTTCCGTCATGTGGTATTGGTTTCATTGTTTCTGGGTCCATGACAACAACACCCTCCGTGTTTGGATATCTTACACCTTGTCTAGCCTTGATTTCATTTTGATTGTCTTGATCTAATCCATCCCACTCGTCATTCCATGCACATTGTAAAATATGACCATAAGTTTCCGTTAAACCATAAACATGCATTACTTCAAATCCAAGTTTTATCATTTTTTCAAAAATTATACTAGGGGGAGGAGCGCCTGCAGTTAACACGTAAACTTTTCTTTTTAATTCTTTTTGTTGATCTTTTGGTGCGTTAGCCAACATATTTAAAACAATAGGAGCACCTCCAAAATGAGTCACTTCATATTTATCTATCAACTCAAATATTTTTTTTACATCAATGTTTCTTAAACATATGACTCTTCCATGAATCATTGACATTGTCCAAGGATAGCACCATCCATTACAATGAAACATTGGAACTGTGTATAAAAAGTTTAATTTATTAGGCATATTCCATGCAACAGCACTTCCTGTTGCCATTAAATATGATCCTCTATGATGATAAACTACTCCTTTTGGATTCCCTGTTGTTCCTGATGTATATCCTAAAGCAATTGCCTGCCACTCATCTTTGGGTAATTTCCAAATATAATCCTGATCACCTGTATTTAGAAAATCTTCATATTCCAGAGAACCTATTGCTTTAGAATCTTTTAAATTCGCATCTTTATCATCAATATCTATTATTTTAATTTCCTGCTTCACGTCTTCTAAAGCTTTTTTGATTACATCGTGAAATTGTCTATCTACTATTAATACTTTTGCCTCACTGTGATTTAAGATGTAGCTTATTGTCTTAGAGTCAAGTCTTGTATTAATTGCATTTATTACTGCACCAACCATTGGAATAGAATAATGTGCCTCAAAAATTTCTGGAGTGTTAAACGCTAAAACAGATACTGTGTCACCAGTTTTAATACCAATCTTATCTAGTGCACTGGCAAACTTCACACATCTTTTATAAACTTCGCTCCAAGTATATTTTCTACTCTCGTAAACTACAGCCTCATAATTTGGGTAAATATCTTTTGCCCTCTCTAAAAACGATAAAGGCGTTAATGGAACATAATTAGCATCATTTTTATCCAGATTTGTCTCATAATGGTTCATGCTAATTAAATTTATAGTTCGTAATATAATTACTTCCAGTTGTAGCAGTAATATAACTACTTTCTATTCTAGGAAGTACTCTATTGAAGAAAAAGTTTGCGGTTTGAATTTTGTCCTCATAAAAGTCTTTATTGCTGTCATATTCCTTAAAAGAAACTTCAAGCACTTTCAACCATGCATGTCCTGTAGCCACTAAACCTAAAACTTTTAAATAATCATTACATGCTCCACTAGCATCCTCTGGAGAATTTTTGATTTTTTCTTTCATCCAATCAGTAAATTTGGATAAAATATCTAAATGATAATTAAGTTGTTTAATAAATGGCTCTGCTTTTTTATCTGTGATGTTAATCTCTTCTTTAACTAGGTTTAAATAATTTTCAATAACATCACCATTTTTGTTAATTAACTTTCTAAAAACTAAGTCAGCCGCCTGAACTGAATTTGTTCCCTCATAGATAGGTGTAATTCTATTATCTCGATAAAATTGCTCAATACCTTGATCTTTTGTAAATCCATACCCTCCATGAATTTGCATTGCTTCACTGGTTATCTCCATTGCATTGTCTGTAAAAAGTGATTTAACAACTGGTGTCATCAATGAAACAAGATCTGAAGCCTCTTGTTTTATTTTTTCATCAGAATGATTCAAACTTACCTCAATTTGCTGAGACAGCCAGAAACTCAAGGCTCTTTGTCCTTCTATCATAGATTTCATGCTTAAAAGTGATCTTCTTATATCAACATGGTCAATAATAAAATCTGCGCCATTGTTTGATTTAGAATTAAATGCCTTCCCCTGTTTTCTTTCTTTGGCATAAGTAAGAGAATTTTGGTATGCAATTTCTGAAATTCCAAGTCCCTGAATCCCAACAATTATTCTTTCTAAATTCATCATTGTAAACATAGAGTTTAGACCTTTATTTTTAGGTCCAATCATGTATCCAACAGCATCATCAAAATTTAAAACACATGTTGCAGATCCTTTAATTCCCATTTTATTTTCAATAGAGCCTGTTGAAACACCATTTCTTGGTCCAACAGATCCGTCTTTATTCAAAACGAATTTAGGAACTAAAAATAAACTAATTCCTTTAGTCCCTGCCGGAGAGTCTGTTGATCGAGCTAACACTAAATGAATAATATTTTCTGTTAAATCTTGGTCACCTGAGGTTATGAAAATTTTTTGTCCACTTATCTTGTATGTTCCATCTTTTTGATCCACAGCTTTAGTTTTTAACAGACCTAAATCTGTTCCACATACTGGTTCTGTAAGACACATTGTACCACTCCATTTCCCCTCTACCATTTTGGGTAAATAAGTATTTTTTATTTCTTCATCTGCATGTCTTAGTAAACAATTATATGCTCCAATTGTTAGTTCACTATATAGCTTAAAAGACAAGCTTGCTGATGAAAGCATTTCATCAAAAAATGTACTGACTGTTTTTGGCATTCCCTGTCCACCGTATTTTGGATCACAAGATAAGGAAATCCATCCATCTTCTATAAATTTTTGGTAAGCCTCTTTGTATCCAGGGGGTGTTCTGACAACTCCATTTTCAAGAACTGCAGGCGTTTCATCTCCACTCTTTGCAAGAGGCAAAATTAAGTTTTGAGTTATTTTAGCTGCTTCATCCAAAATATCTTTTACTAATTCTGAGTTAACTTCCTTGTATTTTTCAATCTCATTATATTTTTTATTGTTTCTCAATTTATCAAAGAGAAACATCATATCTTCTACAGGTGCATTATAAGTTGGCATAAGTATACTTTAGAATAAATGTTAAATTATTGCAATTTTGAAATTATCGCATCACCCATTACTGATGTAGATACCTCTTTCATTCCATTGGAAATAATATCTTTAGTTCTAAGACCTTCGTCTAGAACATCTTGAACAGCTTTTTCCAAACTATCTGCTTCTTTATCAAGGTCTAAGGAATATCTCAAAGCCATAGCAAAGCTTAAAATTGTAGCAATTGGGTTCGCTATACCTTGTCCAGCTATGTCTGGTGCAGATCCATGAACTGGCTCATATAGTGATCGCATATTACCATTTTTATCTTTTGCTCCTAAAGAAGCTGAAGGTAAAAGTCCTAGAGAACCAGTCAGCATTGCTGCTTCATCAGATAACATATCACCAAAAAGGTTATCGGTAACAATCACGTCAAATTGTTTTGGATTTCTTACTAATTGCATTGCACAATTGTCAGCAAGCATATGATTCAATTCAACATCACTATATTCTTTTTCATGAATTGATTGAACTTCTTCTTTCCATAATTGGCCAGCTTCCATTACATTTGATTTTTCACAAGAAGTAACTTTATTATTTCTTTTTCTTGCTAGATCAAATGCAACTCTAGCTACTCTCTGAATTTCACTTGAGGTGTAAACATGTGTATTTATTCCTTTTCTTTCTCCATTATCTATAGGCTTAATTCCTCTCGGTTCACCGAAATATATTCCTCCAGTTAGTTCTCTTACAAAAAGTAAGTCTAAATCAGAAACTAGCTCGGGTTTTAAACTTGATGCATCAACAAGTTGTTTAAAACATATTGCAGGTCTAAGATTTGCAAATAACTTTAATTCTTTTCTTAATTTTAAAAGTGCTCTTTCTGGTTTTTTAGAAAAGTCAAGATTATCCCACTTCGGCCCACCTACCGCACCTAAAATAACTGCTGCACTTTCCTGTGCTTTATAAAAAGCCTCATCAGTTATTGGTGAACCATGCTTATCATAAGCAGCTCCACCAACTAGATCTTTGTCTATTTCAAAATCTAAAGATTTTTTTGAGTTGAACCATTCAATTATCTTTTCAACCTCGGCCATAACTTCCGGACCAATACCATCACCAGGCAATAGTAGTATTTTTCTCTTTTTAATTTTAATCACTAAAAATCCAAGGCTTTGATGTTTTTATTTTATTTTCGTAGGAAATTATTTTGTCTGACTTTTCTAATGATAATGCAATATCATCAAGTCCTTCTATCAAACATTTTTTCTTAAATTGATCTATTTCAAATTTGATCTCTTTATTTCCAAAATTTATTGTTTGTTCAGGCAAATTTACAGAAATTTCCTCTTTTCTTTTTGAATATTCTGAGATCTCTTTAATTTGGTCTTCTGAAATTGTAATCGGCAAGATGCCATTTTTAAAACAGTTATTGTAAAATATGTCTGCATAACTTGAACTTATCACACAAGTAATTCCAAAATCTAACAAAGCCCAAGGTGCGTGTTCTCTTGAAGATCCGCATCCAAAATTTTTTCCTGCTATTAAAATTTTTGAATTATCGTAAGGACTATTATTTAAAATAAAATCATTAATTTCTTTACCACTTTGGTCATATCTCATTTCAAAGAATAAGTTTTTTCCTAATCCTGTTCTTTTAATTGTTTTTAAAAACTGTTTGGGAATTATCATATCTGTATCTATATTTACGATAGGAAGATAAGCAGGAATACTTTTGATTGAACTAAATTTTTTCATTTAATTTTGGTACTTTCTAACATCATCTAAATTCCCAGATATTGCAGCTGCTGCAGCCATTGCGGGGCTAACTAAATGTGTTCTACCACCTCTTCCTTGTCTTCCCTCAAAATTTCTGTTTGATGTCGACGCACATCTTTCCTCTGGCTTAAGTTTATCTGCATTCATAGCTAAACACATTGAACAGCCTGGTTCTCTCCATTCAAAACCTGATTGTAAAAATATTTTGTCTAAACCCTCTTGTTCAGCTTG
Organism: uncultured Pelagibacteraceae bacterium; assembly: GCA_902534465.1. Taxonomy (GTDB): domain Bacteria; phylum Pseudomonadota; class Alphaproteobacteria; order Pelagibacterales; family Pelagibacteraceae; genus Pelagibacter. The sequence continues at coordinate 25,032 of CACAPU010000005.1, read as the reverse complement.
CTCCTTAACTAATCCAGATCCAGGAACGATCATTGCATGCACATGATTGGCAATTTTTTTATCTTTAAGAATTTTAGCTGCTTCTCTGATATCTTCTATCCTTCCGTTAGTGCAGCTTCCAATAAAAACTTTATCTATCTTAATATCTTGGATTTTTGTATTTGGTTTTAAACCCATATAATTTAATGATCTGTTAATTGAATTTTTTCTATCTGGATCAGTTTCGTTTTCAGGACTCGGAACTTTACCATCTATTTCCACCACATCTTGTGGAGATGTTCCCCAGGTTACCATTGGTTTTATTTGAGAACCATCTAATGTTAACTCTTTGTCAAAGTTTGCATCTTTATCAGACTTCAATGTGTGCCAATATTCTAAGGCTTGATCCCAGTTTTCTCCCTTTGGTGACATTGGTTTTCCTTTTAAATACTTAAATATTTTCTCATCTGGTTGTATAAGTCCTGCTCTAGCACCACCTTCAATAGTCATATTGCAAATTGTCATTCTCTGCTCAACACTTAGATCAGAAATAAGATTTCCAGCATACTCGATTACGTAACCTGTGCCTCCTGCAGTACCTATTTTTCCAATGATTTGTAAAATTACATCTTTTGATGTTACCCCAATAGGTAACGACCCATTAACACTTATCCTAAAATTTTTTGATTTCTTTTGAACTAAAGTTTGTGTTGCTAAAACATGTTCTACTTCAGACGTTCCAATTCCAAATGCTAAAGCTCCAAATGCACCATGTGTTGCGGTATGACTATCGCCACAAACAATAATATTACCAGGTTGTGTAAATCCTTGCTCTGGCCCAATGATATGAACAATACCTTGTCGTTTGTCATCCATTCCGAATAACTCTACTCCAAATTCTTTACAATTCTTATTCAAAGTTTCAACTTGAATTCTTGAATCTTCATCCGCAATTCCCTCTGATCTGTCAGTAGTAGGAACATTATGATCTGCAACAGCAAGTGTTAATTTTGGATGCCTGACTTTTCTGTTAGAATTTCTTAATCCCTCAAATGCTTGAGGACTGGTCACCTCATGAATTAAATGTCTATCAACAAATAATAAAGATGTTCCATCTGGCTGTTCATCAACTAGGTGATCATTCCAAATTTTATCGTAAGTTGTAAGTGACATTTAGAAAAAAATTATTTTTTCTGATCTTGATTATCTTTCGGTTCTTCTTTTTTAGCAGGCTCTACTTTTGGAGCTTCTGCTTTAACTTCTTCTTTTGAAGCTTCTGCTTTAGCCTCTTCTTTTGGTGCTTCTGCTTTAGCTTCTTCTTTTGGAGCTTCAGTTTGAGGCTCAGTTGAAGTCGTTACATTCTCTTCAGTGATTTCATTGATTTTAGTTTCTAAATCAATACCAATAGTTTTCTTAATTTTTTCAGCTATTCTTGCAGATTTACCTGTTCTATCTCTTAAGTAGTATAATTTTGCTCTTCTTACTTTACCTGATCTAACAACTTTAATTGTATCCACAATTGGGCTGTATAATGCAAAAGTCCTTTCCACTCCTTCACCAAATGAAATTTTTCTAACCGTAAATGAGGAGTTTATATCTCTACTTTTTTTTGCAATACAGACACCTTCAAAATACTGAATTCTGTCTCTTTTACCCTCGGTTATTCTAACTCCAACTTTAACTATATCCCCTGGAAAAAAGTCTGGATGTTTTCTCTCTGCAATGATTTTATTTAAATTTGATCTGTTAATTTCTTCTATATTTTTCATTTTAATTTTTCTTATATTTTTGCCATAAATCTGGTCTTCGGTTGCGTGTTATAGCCTCAGATTGAGATAAACGCCAGTCTTTAATTTTAGCGTGATCGCCTGAAATTAGCACGTTTGGGACCTTTTTTTCCTCCCAAATTTGGGGTTTTGTAAATTGAGGATACTCTAGAAGACCATTTTCAAAACTTTCATCTCTTGATGAATTTAGATTGCCTAAAATTCCTGGAATTAATCTAAGAATAGAGTCAATCACGACAAAAGCAGCAACTTCACCTCCTGACAATATAAAATCACCAATACTAATTTCCTCAATATTTCTGCTTTCTAGTATCCTTTCGTCTACACCTTCGAAGTGACCACAAATTAAATTTATTGAATTTTCATTAGAAAATTCTCTTGCAAGTTTTGAGTTAAATACTTTCCCTCTAGGACTCAAATAAATGGTTTTTTCTCCACTTTTAACATTTGCATCTAATGAGCTTGCCAAAACATCTGCTTTCATTATCATTCCATTTCCACCACCATATGGAGTGTCATCAACAGTTTTATGTTTATCTAAAGCGTAGTCTCTTATATTTATAATTTCTAAATTCCATTCTTTTCCCTTAGACTTTCCAAAAAGACCTTTATTAAGATAACCAGGAAAATAATCTGGATACAAAGTAAACACTCTAGATAAAAACATTTATTTTATTTAGCCTCTTCTTTTGGTGCTTCTGCTTTAGCTTCTTCTTTTGGAGCTTCTGCTTTAGCTTCTTCTTTTGGAGCTTCTGCTTTAGCTTCACTACCCTCTTCAGTTTTCTTTCTATCTTTTTTTGGAATTGCTTTTTGAGGATTATTACCTTTTGCTGGCATTGGCATTATTTCATTTTCTCCCAACAATCTTGAAACTCTAGTAGTTGGTTGAGCACCTTGACCTAACCAATACTTAACTCTTTCGACATCCAAACCCATTCTCTCTTTTTTTTCTTTTGGAATTAGGGGATTAAAAAAACCTAATTTTTCAATAAATCTTCCATCTCTTGGAAACCTGCTATCAGCAACCACTATTTTATATACGGGTCTCTTCTTAGTACCTCCCATTGATAAACGCATTTTTAACATTTTTTCTCCTATTTATTTTAATTGATTAAAAAGTTCTGGAGGTATGCCTTTATCCACCATCCCTTTCATATTTCCTTTTGACATTTTTTTCATCATCTCTGACATCATTTTAAATTGCTTAAGCAATTTATTGATAGTGGCTACATCTGTACCTGAGCCATTAGCAATTCTTTTTTTTCTGGAACCATCTATTATCTTTGGATTTTCTCGTTCTTTTTTAGTCATTGATAATATTACAGCCTCATTTTGGGTAATTATCTTTTCATCAACTCCAGCTTGATCCATTTGGGATTTAACTTTTGAAACCCCAGGTAAAAAAGACATTATACCTTCAATACCACCCATTTTTTTCATCTGTCTTAGTTGAGTAAGATAATCCTCTAAAGAAAACTGACCTTTTTTAAGTTTTTCTTCTGTTTTTTTCAATTTTTCTTCATCAAGATCTTCAGCAGCTTTTTCTACTAAAGAAACAATATCTCCCATACCCAAAATTCGATTTGCAATTCTATCTGGATGGAAAACTTCAAAATTTTCTATCTTTTCACCAACTCCTAAAAACTTAATAGGTACATCTGCAACATACTTCATGCTTAGTGCTGCCCCACCTCTACCATCACCATCTGATCTTGTAAGAATGATACCTGTAAGATTTACTGTACTTTTAAATTCTTTTGCTACATTTGCTGCAACTTGACCTGTAAGGGAGTCTGCAACAAGTATTGTCTCTGATGGATTTATAATGCCTTCAATTTGTTTGATCTCACTCATCATTTGTAAATCAATTTGTGTTCTACCAGCTGTATCAAATAAAATTACATCTGCTCCATTAAGATTAGCTGCACTGATTGCTCTTCTACAAATGTCTGCAGGTAACTGATCTTTAATAATTGGAAGTGTGATTATATTGTTTTGTTCACCAAGAAGTTTTAATTGCTCTTGTGCAGCAGGTCTGTAAACGTCTAGACTCGCCATCATCACTTTCTTCTTTTTATTAGTCTCTAAAAATCTTGCAAGTTTAGCTGTCGTAGTTGTTTTTCCAGATCCTTGTAGTCCAACTAACATTATTGAAACAGGTGGAACTGCATTTAATTCAATATCAGAATTTTTATCCCCCAGAAAAGAAATTAACTCATCGTTAACAACTTTAACTACCATCTGTCCAGGTGAAGTTGATCTGATAATTTCCTGACCTAGAGCTTTAGGTTTAACTCTATTTATAAATTCTTTTACAACTTCTAAAGATACATCCGCCTCTAAAAGAGCAAGCCTTATTTCTCTTAAACCTTCATCTACTTGCTTTTCATCAAGTGAAGGGGTTTTTTTTAATGAAGAAAATATTTCTTCAAATTTATTTGTTAAGTTTTCAAACATAATTCCATCCAGCAAGTATCGCACCAGTGGGCGAACTCTCGCTGACTGGTGTCGATCTCTTTGTTGCCAAAGACACCGCAAATTGCTGTATTTTGCGGAAACGGAGATAAACTATAATAGAGGTTCAAAATGTCAATAAATAAGTTAAATACTGAAGTATATGGAATTTAAAGCTTTTAAAATGGATGGCCTTGGAAATGATTTTGTAATTATTGATAATAGGTCAAATAATGTCGAATTAACCAGAGATCAAATAATTAGAATTTGTGATCGAAAATTTATTGGTTGTGATCAACTAATATTTATAAACAAAAGTAATAAAGGTGATGCTGAAATGGAATTTTATAATTCTGATGGAAGTATTTCAGGCGCATGTGGAAATGGTACAAGATGTGTAGCATTTTTAATTTTTAAAGAAACAGACAAAAAAGTTGTAGATCTGTTTGTAGGATCCAACCATTTAAAATCAAAAATACTTGAGAATAGTGAAGTTGAAACAATTATAGGAGTACCAAAAACTCATTGGGAGGATATTCCAATGTCTGAAAATCTTGATACCAAAAATTTAGGTATTGAAATTAGTGATAAAAATAATTCAAGCTCAAAAGGAGGTATAGCTGTTAACGTTGGAAACCCTCATGTGATTTTTTTTGTGAACAATATTGATAATTTTGATTTAGAAAAAATTGGTCCAATGGTTGAAAATAACAATTTATTCCCAGAGAAATGTAATTTTACACTTGCAAACAAAATAGGAAATAATCATTATAAAGTTAAGGTTTGGGAAAGAGGAGCGGGGTTGACCAAAGCATGCGGCACAGCAGCATGTGCAACAGCAGTTGCAGCAAATTTAGAAAAATTAGAAAATTCATCCACAAAAATTGAGTTTAGCTTAGGCAAATTAATAATTAATATTGATCAAGACAAAAAAATTCATATGAGGGGACCAGTCTCAGAGATAAAAGAAATAAAAATAAATATATAATGGGAATTTTTGAAAAGTTTAAATTTGGTTTTAAAAAAAGTGCAGAGAATATTAAGTCTGGTCTAAGGGAAATAATTGTCAAAAAAGAAATAGATGATGACACATTAAATAAAATTGAGGAATTTTTAATAAGTTCAGATGTTGGTATTGATGCTGCGTCTGAAATTAAAAGTATAATTGCTGAAAAGAAGATTGATCCAAATAACGAAACTGTTGATGAAATTAATTTAATATTAAAAAATTATATTCTTGAGCTGATGACACCATTAGAAAGAAAAGATTTTTTTGAAAATAAAGAAAAGTTAAATATTACTTTAGTATCTGGTGTTAATGGCGTTGGAAAGACAACAACGATTGGAAAAATTGGAAAAATTTTTAAAAATAATGGATCTGAAGTATTATTTTCTGCTTGTGATACTTTTAGGGCAGCTGCTATAGAACAACTTGAGGCTTGGTCAGGCAAAGTTGGTGTCCCAATAGTAAAATCTGATCCTGGTTCTGACCCAGCATCTGTCGCGTATAAATCGATAGAATATGCTAAAAACAACAATATTAAACGTGTATTGATTGATACCGCTGGAAGACTGCAAAATAAGAAAAATTTGATGGATGAATTTAAAAAAATAGCAAATGTAATAAAAAAAACTGATGAAACAGCTCCTCATGATGTTATTTTGGTCTTAGATGCTACATCAGGACAAAATATAATAAATCAACTTGAAGAATTTGATAAAATTATAAAAGTTACAGGTTTAATTATGACAAAACTTGATGGAACAGCAAAAGGCGGGGTACTAATTGCAATTTCAAAAAAATACAAAGTTCCAATTTTGGGTCTTGGCCTTGGAGAAAAAGAAGATGACTTACAAATTTTTAATGCGGAACAATTTGCAGATGCATTTACCCAATTTAATTAATTAGATTTTTAGAAATTAAAGGTTTTTCAATAGAACATTCAAAATTATTCATATTTGTTTTAAATCCACAAATCTCTGCATAGCTTGAAATAATAAAATTAAGTTTTCCATTGCTAGAAAATTTTTTTAAATTTTTACTTTTGATATTATATTCTAAATTTTGATGAAAATTTTTTTTACCACTAACTAGAATGAGAGTATTATTATCCTTCATTAAGTAATAAGCAAAGTCCTCTGGAAAAACTGGGTAGGAATAATTTTTTACAAGTTTTTTTACTTTTTTTGGAAACCACTCGTAAGTTATTAAAGGGTGATCTTCTTTTGAAGTATGATTGTAAATATATAAATCTTGTGGATAATCATTAATATAATTTGTTTCTTCTCCTCTTGCTAAAATAGCTTTATTTCTAGTTTTGAAATATAAGGTGAATTTATCGTTATATGCTTTCATTTTTCCAATATAAAAATATTTATTTCTAGTTTCACTAGTAATTTCTGCATAAGAAATATTTGAAATCAAAATTATAAGTATTATGGATAAAATTCTTGTCATATGAAACTTAAAATAAATAAAGTTGATTAATTTTTGTTTGAATTGTGTCTTAATTTAAATTTGCGATAAACAACTCAATTGAACTAATAAGATTCTTGTTAAAATCCATCATATGGTCATCGTTTTCAACAAAAAAACTAGATTTTTCTCCGTTAAACTTAGTAAAAATTTCTTTTCCCATTTTAAACGGTACGATTTTATCTCTCATGCCGTGCATAACAAGGATTGGAGCAGAGTTATTGTTCAGTTTACTAATTGAATTGTATTTATCTTTTAACAAATATTTAACCGGTAAATATGGATAATAACTTTTTGCTAATATTTCCATAGATGTAAAGGGAGACTCCAATATCACGCCACTAAACGAATAATCTTTAGCAAGGTTTAGTGCGATAGCTGTACCCAACGATTCTCCATACAGTATTATATTTTTATCTTCTATTTTCTTTGAATTTAGCCATTTCTTTGCTGCTAAAGCATCATCATAAAGACCAATTTCTGAGGGATTTCCATCATTTCCACTAAATCCCCTGTAAGCAAATATCAAATAGTTAACATTCATTTTTGAGAATTCATTTAATTTATAAATACGATTATCAAGTTTGCCAGCATTTCCATGAAAAAATAGTATGGTCTTATAATTTTGGTTCTTTTGAAAATGCCAACCAACTAAACTACTTTCTGAGTTAATATAAATCTTTTCAATTTTGTGATTTAAAGGACCTTCATCTAAATAATTATTTTCCCCTGGATGATAAAGTAGATTTCTTTGGTAAAAGTAAATGAAAATACAAATAATAATATAAATTAGTGGTATTAAAAAAAGAAATTTAGATAATGTCATTTTAAAATTAATTCTCATTTTTATTAAAATAAATAAAAAACAGATAGCTAAAAATACATAAAATTAAGAATATTGAGAAGGAAATCTTATAGCTTGTGACTGTACTTGCACCCATATTTTTAGAAAGATCAATTAATAATCCAATTCCCCATTGTACAAAGAATGTTCCTGAATGAATAAATACATTTATAGAGGTTAATGATTTTCCAGCAAGATTTTGAGGGAAACTTAAAGCTAAGGCAGGTTGCGTTAAAGATAAAACAATTGACGATAAAATATAAAGAGTAAACATTATAGCCCCAGCATTTTGGCCCATTATTATTATAGAAAATAAAACAACATAACTTATTGGCAAACCAATCTTTACAATCTTTATGCTGTCAATGCCTAAAGATGAAAATTTTGGTAAAATATATCCCCAAAACATAAATGCAAATAACATTGTTATATTTATCCAAAACAAGCCTGTAGCACTATCAAGTGGAGAATACCCTGCAACATTTAACATCCAAGGACCTGCCCATAAAGTTTGGACTGCTTGAACGCCTCCGTAATTTAAAAAACATAGTGGAATTAAACTTATGAAAAATTTATTTTTCCATACATCCGAAAGATTTCCTCTCTCCTGAGTTATTGTATTTTTAGGATTATTATTCCAAGATGGGGTAAAAACTAAAATTAAAATAACACTTAATAAAATCAAAATTGAAATTAAAAGAAAAATAGACCTCCAGCCGATCATCGGTAGTAAAATTTGTACTGGTAATGTTGAAATTACAAAACCAAAACTTGCTACCATCAACATCCATGAATTTGCTCTTTGCTGATATTTTTCTTCAAACCAAACACGATAACCAGTCAAAGGTCCCATTAGACATGCTGCAACACCAACACCAATAAAAAATCTAGAAATTAACAATCCTGTAAAACTTTTTGCAAATGCAAAAGAAATGGTACTAATCAGAGCTATCAATAAAAGATATGCTACGACTTTTTTTGGGCCATACTTATCAAGAAGTAAACCTGCTGGTATTTGCATTAATGAAAATCCTAAAAAATAACCACCTGCTAGCAGCCCAAGGTTACCCGCTGATAAATCAAATTCACTTGTTAGAACTGGAGTGAGTGTGGCAGTAATTGATCTTAATAAATTAGAAATAAAAAAGCCAAAGGCAAATACACAAAAAATTAAAATACTTTTATTTGCTTTACTAATCATTTATATCTCTCTACTTAATCATTACTATGAATAATCAATCAACAAAAGATAAAGATGCACGATCGTCGAATGCAATGGCAGCGACTTCTCATCCATTGGCCACTGAGGAAGCATTAAAAATACTTAAAATGGGAGGAAATGCAGTGGATGCCTCTATTGCTGCTTCAATTGTTTTATCAGTTGTTGAACCTAACGCAACAAGTATCGGTGGTGATTGTTTTGCAATTGTTAAAATGAATAATAAAGATGCAGTATCTTTTAATGGATCTGGTTTGGCTCCAGAAAAATTAAATTATGATTTCTTTAAGGAAAAAAATATAGATAAAATTGGATTAACAAGTCCTCATTCGGTAACTATACCTGGAGCAGTTCATGCTTGGGAAACTATCCATAAAGAATTTGGCAAACTTGATTTTGAACAATTATTTTCAGGAGCAATTGATATTGCAAAAAATGGTCATAAAGTTTCTAAAGTAGTATCGCAAGCTTGGTATAACAGTTTAAATAAAATTAATGGAAATGAGAATTCAAAAAAAATTTTTTTAAAAGATGGTCGTACATATCAAGAAAATGAATTAATGAAAAATATTGCGTTGGGAGAAACGCTTGAGGCAATTAGTAAAAAAGGAAGTAAAGAATTTTATGAAGGTGAAACTGCGAAAGATATAATTGAAAGTTTAAATGAATTAGGAGGCGTTCATACTTTTGAAGATTTTTATAAGCAGAAAACAATAAGATCAGAAACTATCAAATCTTTATATAAAGGTGACTTTATTCATCAATGCCCTCCTAATGGACCTGGTGTTACGGTATTAGTTATGATGAAATTATTAGAAAGACTTAACATTCAAAACTATAAATTCAACAGCGTAGAAAGATTTCATGTTGAAGCAGAAGTTACAAAACAAGCCTATAAAGTTAAAGAAACAAGTTTGGGTGATCCAAGTTTTGCAAATATTAATTTGGATGAAATTTTAAGTGATAAAAATATTGAAGATATTTTTAATAAAATTAATCTAAATTCATGCAGTGATGTTGGTGAATTAAATATTCCAGCTCACCCAGAGACAATTTATTTAACAGTAGTAGATAAAGATTTAAATAGCGTATCAATAATCAATTCTGTTTGTTATGTTTTTGGATCAGGGATTACAACAAATAAAAGTGGAATACTTTTGCATAATAGAGGTACAAATTTCAGAGTAGAGCATGGGCACCCTAACTGTATCGCTGGCTTAAAAAGACCATTGCATACTATTATTCCAGGTATGGTCATTGATAAAGATAACAACGCAACCTTAAGCTATGGTGTCATGGGTGGTCAATATCAACCAGTCGGACAAGTTCATGTTTTAAATAATATGATTGATTATGGGATGGGACCGCAAGAAGCTTTAAGCTTTCCTAGAGCATTTCATTTTAATAATATTTATAAGCTCGAAAAAACTGTTGATAAAGAGATTTTTCATGGTCTTAAAGAAGTAGGTCACAATGTAGAATATATTGATGGTACACATGGTGGAGGGCAAGCAATAAAAATTAATAGAAGCGAAGGTGATCTATTAGGTGGATCAGATCCTAGAAAAGATGGGTACGCAAAAGGATATTAGAAGTGTCAAAAAGAATTGTTAAAAACATTTTTGAAAATAGTGAAAATGATAAAATTGCAATTTCGTCTGAAAACAATTCAAAAATTAGTTACAGAGATTTAAAAATATTTGTTGAAGATATTTCAAAACAATTATCAGGAAATGGTATATCTAATAAAGATAGAGCCGCAATAGTTCTACCGAATGGACCATATATGGCCACTAGTTTCTTAGGAATTTCAAGTTACATGTCTGCTGCTCCTCTTAATCCATCATATAAATCAGAAGAGTATGAGTTTTATCTTAAGGATTTAAATCCTAAAATTATTATTGTTGAAAAAAATTCAAATAATCCGTCAGTAGAAGTTGCAAAAAAATTAAATATAGAAATTTGTGAATTGAAAATCCATAAAGATCAACCTGAAGGTTTGTTTGATTTGTTTGATAACAAAAGTGATTATTCATCCCCAAATGAAAATGATGAGGCTTTAGTCCTGCATACTTCAGGAACTACCTCAAGGCCAAAAATTGTGCCGTTATCTAATAATAATATTTATTCATCTTCTGAAAATATTTCAAAAAGTTTAGATCTTACTGATAATGATCATTGTTTAAATATTATGCCATTATTTCATATTCATGGACTTATAGCAGTTTTAGCGACATCAATGAAAGTTGGTGCATCAGTATGTGCCTCTAGCGGTTTTAATGCATTAAAGTTTCTTGATTTGGCTAGATTAGAAAAAATTACTTGGTATTCAGGCGTACCAACTATGCATCAAGCAATCTTATTAAGAGCAAATAAAAATAAAGAGGCAGCAAAAAACTTAAATTTAAGATTAATTAGATCTTCCTCAGCTTCATTACCTCCTGCTGTATTTAAAGATTTAAATGAAGCATTTAATTGCCCTGTTATTGAAGCATATGGGATGACTGAAGCAACGCATCAAATGACGTCAAATCCATTACCACCAAAAAAACAAAAAGCAGGATTTGTAGGCCTACCAGCAGGTCCAGAAGTATGTGTTATGAGTGAAAATGGTGACATGATGAAGCAAGGTGAAGAAGGCGAAGTATGTATAAAGGGTGAAAACGTAACACTTGGCTACGAAAATAATGAAGAAGCAAACAAAACAAGTTTCACAAATGGTTGGTTTAGAACTGGTGATCAAGGATATTTTGACGAAGATGGATATTTGAAAATTTCAGGAAGATTGAAAGAAATAATTAATAAGGGTGGAGAAAAAATATCTCCTTTAGAGGTTGATAATGTTTTAATGGATCATCCATCAATAGACCAAGCTGTATGTTTTGGTTATGAGGATAAAATGCTTGGTGAAAATATAGCAAGCGCTATAATTATTAAGTCCGGAGAGATATGTTCAGAAGAAGATGTATTGAAATATGCCCAAGAAAAATTAGCAAAATTTAAAATTCCTAAGAAAATTTTTTTTGTAGATGAAATTCCAAAGGGAGCAACTGGTAAGTTACAAAGAAACGTTTTAGCAAAAAAATTTGGTTTAAGTAGTTAATGACAAAAATTTGTATATTTGGTGCAGGATCTATCGGTGGATATTTGGCAGCTTGTTTAAGTAAAACAAATATAGATTTATCTCTTATAGCTAGAGGACCACATAAAAAAGCGATAGAAGAAAATGGATTGACATTAATTAAAGAGGGTAGGTCTGAAAACTTTAAATTAAAAGTAACCGATGATCCCAAAACATTAGATGTACAAGACTATATATTTATTTCTGTAAAGGCTCATGCAATTTCAAATATTGTTGATTCACTAAAAAATATTATTGGAGAAAAAACTTCGATTATATCAGCTGTAAATGGCCTTCCTTGGTGGTATTTTTATAAAGCAAATACTGGAACGAATTTAGATAACCATCATATTGATAGTGTGGATCCCGAGGGAAAAATATGGAAACATTTAGACCCAGCAAAAGCTATTGGTTGTGTTGTTTACCCAGCTGCTGAAATAACCGAACCAGGTGTAATAAAACATAATGGAGGAGAAAGATTTACACTTGGTGAACCTGATGGATCTAAATCAGAAAGACTTAAACTCATTGCTGATTTATTAATTGCAGGCGGCTTAAAAGCTCCTCAAAAAACTAATTTAAGAGATGAAATTTGGATAAAACTCTGGGGTAATTGCTCATTTAATATTATTAGTGCTCTTTATGATAAAACCTTAGATGAAATTGGAAATGATCCAGAATTGTTAAAAATAGTAAGAAAATTGATGGAGGAATGCCAGCAAGTAGGTGAAAAAATTGGTGTAAAATTTAATGTTTCTATTGATCATAGAATAAATGCTGCGATTTCTATTAAGGGTCATAAACCATCAACAACTCAAGATTTACATGCTAAACGTCCATTAGAAATTGATCCAATTATTGGTTCTCTTATTGAAATTGGTAACAAAGTTAACATCAAAACCGAAAATTTAAAATCTGAGTACGAAAAATTAAAAACAAAAGCGGAAAATCTTGGTTTATACGAAAGATCAAAATTAATTGATCAAATCACAAAATAATTAAAAGTTTAAAGATATATCTCTGTGTATAGAATTACATTTAGAAACATATATAGCTTGTTCTTTCGTAAGTTTTGATTGCAATCTTAATCCAATAGTCTCACTAATAACTTTGTCATGAGCATTTATTCTATCCATATATTTTTTCTTGAAATTTTTTCTCCAACTCACTTCTTGCTCAAATAACGCAATAGTATCGACCGTTGAGGATTGAAGTTTTTCAAAATCAACTTCGTCCTCATCCATTAAAGTGATAAGATAATCTAATTTATCGGCAAACTCATCAGATCCAGAAATTTCTCCGACTTTTTCAAATATATTATCTATAAACTCTATTGCATCAATGTAACCTCTGTTATCTATTTTATTTTTAAGAAGTTTCATTTCTTGCTCTAATTCTTCAAATTTTTCACCATCATTTATAAAACTCTTAATCAACAATAAATCTTCGTAAGCATTATCAACTGTTTTTCGATATTTTCTTGTTGCAAGATTTTTAGCTTTATTAATTTTATTAAATTCATCATTTTTTGATTTCCATTCTTCTGGGATTTGACTACTTATTTCGTCTATTTCTAGTTTCACATTTTCAATTTTTTGTTCAAGTTTGTTTTTATCTGAAACATCTTCATCATCTAAGTTTCTAATCTCAGCTTTATACTTATCTATCTTTTTATTTAATTTTAAAATCTTCTTTTGTTTCTTTCTTGTTTTAAAATGTAAGTCTCTGTAATCGACTGCATAATCGTTATATAATGTCTCTGTACTTTTAACCTCATTAACAAGTTCAAAAGAGTACTTAGAATTATCAACATGGCGTTGGAAATAACTTAATTTATCTGCTGGTAAATTTGCTAGAATAATGTCGTCAAAGTCAGTTATACTTTTATTTATTACATCAGCATTATTAGAGTAGTTTGCAAATTTATACTCTTGTAAGCAATATTGTAGTTTTGGATTCATCGGCGGTGGAGCAACATTAGATGTTAAATAAACCCTGTTTGGTAAATAATTTACTAGACTAGGGTATGCGCCCACAATTCCTAAACCGATAAGTTGTAAGACAATAAAAGGAACAACACCTTTCCAGATATCTAATGTTTGGACCACTTTTGGAGCTACACCTTTTAAATAAAATAAAGCAAATCCAAATGGCGGTGTTAAGAAAGAAGTTTGTAAATTAACACCTATCATTACTCCAAGCCATACAGCTGTAACATTTGCTCCTGTTTCAGCTAGCAATATTGGTGCAATTATTGGTACAACAACAACTGCAATCTCAATAAAATCTAAAAAGAAACCTAACAAGAAAATTACAATCATGACCACAACAAACTGAGTCCAAAAACCTCCTGGTAAATCTTGAAGAAAATCTCTTACTAATTCCTCACCACCAAATGCTCTAAAGCCTGATGTAAGCATCGCAGCACCAAGAAGGATTATAAATACCATTGAAGTAGTAATACAAGTCTCAGTAACTACTTCTTTTAAAACGTTTTCAGTTTTAAATGTTCTCCAAAAACTCCATGCAATACCATAAACGAGAATTGCTACAAAAAATGCGGTAATATAGATAGCACCTAAATTTCTTTCTTCTAAATTTTTAACATTAAGTTCATATGTTGATGCAAGAAAAGTAATAGGTATTAATGATCCAATTATAAGAATTAAAGGATAAAATGCACTTTTCTTACCTTCAAATAATCTATAACCAGCCATCAACGTTGCTCCAATTGCTCCAATTGAACCAGCTTGGTTAACTGTTGCTATACCCATCAAAATTGAACCCAAAACTGCAAAAATAAGTGCAAGAGGAGGAATAATTATAACAATTACTCGTAACCAAAATTTAAAATTAAATTCTCCTTTAAATGGAACTGGTGGAGCTACACCTTTTTTTATTCTCGCATAGAAAAATACATAGATCATGTAAAGCGCAACTAAAACGAGACCAGGCAAAAGAGCGCCAAGGAACATATCACCAGCACTTGAAGACCCAACTCTAAATTCTCCTGGCATGTTAAATTCTCCAGTGACTGCTTTGTAATCATTTTGACGGATATTATTTGCAACATCAGATGCGCTAGCTAATTGGTCAGCAATAATAATTAAAACAATGGATGGGGGTATTATCTGACCTAACGTTCCAGATGAACACACGATACCACTGGCAAGTTTCCTATCGTAGTTATTATTTAACATAGTAGGTAATGAGATTAATCCCATTGCAATAACGGTTGCCCCAACAATACCAGTAGTTGCTGCCAACAATGCTCCAACGAAAATTACTGAAATACCAAGACCACCAGGAATTGGACCAAATAATTGACCCATTGTTATTAGTAAATCTTCTGCAATTTTGGATTTTTGCAGCATAATTCCCATAAAAATAAATAAAGGAATTGCAATTAGGGTGTCAGTTTCAACATCCCAATAATTACTCCTAAAATTTGTAATACCAGCAACAAGCCATTCTATCGGACCATCAACTGCAAAATAAGCATCTGCATCACCTTCAAATAAATATCCAAAAAATGCAGCTAATCCAATTGATATTATAGCTGAACCAGGAAGCGCAAATGCTACAGGATATCCAGAAGCAAGAGCAACTATCATTATTAAGACTAAAACTGCTAAGAAAAATAGTTCCATACTTTAATTTTCCTTACCATTTAAAATTTTATAACTACTACCCATGAAATAGCTTGTAAACTGCAAAAGCATAGTAACTGCAAATACTGCTAAGTATACAGCCATCAAATATAAAAGGTATAAACCATTAGATCCTTGTTGCGTAACTTCAAAGGCAACCACTGGTCCATTTATTATACTTGCTTTTCCATTAAGACCTAAAAATAAAACTATCAATACAAGTGGAACACCTAGAAGAGCAGAGCCTAAAAGATTTGTCCAAGCTTTTTTTCTTTCACTAAAGGAAGAGTATAGCACATCTACTCTTACATGACCTTCGTGAATTAAAGCATAAGCACTTGCAAATAAATATAGTGCAGCATACCAGAAACGAACAAGATCTCCTTGAAAAGCTTGCTCGTAAGAAAATATAAATCTAGATAAGACAATTATGAATTCACTGACAACGACTAAAACTGCTAACCAAATAAAACCAACAGATTTTGTAAAGTAACCAATTACAAATGAAATTAATATAATTGGAAAATGTATAAATGTAATTCTTTCTGGTGATTTCACCATAAAGGCTTTCACTTCTGGACTGAATATTACTTCCCATAATCTTTCAACAACCATGAACGAAATTATAAAGTCTGCAACACCAACTAAAAAGACCGCCCAAAAAGATGATCTAACCAAGTAAGCTGAAAATTTTGATAATAACTCTGAGTCTCGTTCTAAAGTTTGAGAGTAAGTTTTAAAAACATAAATTATAACTGCAATTATGCATATTAAATATACTCCAATTTGCATGAAACCGTAATTTAAAGCAGATCCATCAAGTGCCTTTTTCTTGAAACCAAACATTTCATAATGAGAGAAAATTTTCTTAACTCCAGGCCAATCACTCCAAACTGTTAAAACATTATTTATTAGGAATGCTAGGGTGAAAGCTAATACTGAGTAGCTTAAAATTCTTAAATATAAAGATATTTTGCTGCTTTCTGAACTCATATGAATTTAAATTTCTCTAAGTAATACTTAATTTTAAAATAAAAAAAAGGGCCCAAAAAGGGCCCTTTTAATTATCAAATTAAGTTTGATTACATTCCTAATGCTCTGTTTCTTTGAGAAATGTAAGGTGAGTCAGACAAGTTAGTCCAAGATCCAATGTCTTTTCTTGCTTTTAAGAAGCTTGAATGAACTCTTTCAGCAAGACCACTGCTAGCTCTTGTTTCTTCAAACACTTCGTTAGCAGCTGATGCAAAGCCATCATAAACCTTGTCGCTAAACTTCTCTAGTTTAACACCATGATCATTGATCAATCTAGCTAAAGCCGCACCATTTTTAGCATTGTACTCAGACATCATTACGTCATTTTCCATTGCTGCAGCAGCTTCAATTAATAATTGATCAGATTTGTTTAAGCTTGTGAACCAAGATTTGTTTGTTCCACATGCTAACATTGATCCAGGCTCGTGCATACCAGGATAGTAGTAGTATTTAGCAGCTTCTTGGAATTTCATAGCTTCATCATTCCATGGACCTACCCACTCTGTAGCATCAATTGCTCCAGATACTAGGTTTTCATAAATTTGTCCACCAGGTAACGAAACTGGAGATCCTCCAAGTTTACCAATTACTTGTCCACCTAAACCAGGCATACGCATTTTTAAACCTTTGAAGTCATTAGGGCTTCTAATCTTTTTGTTAAACCATCCACCCATTTGAACCCCTGTGCTTCCACACATAAAGTTTTTAAGACCAAATTTGTCAGCTAGTTCATCCCATAACTCTTGACCACCTGCAAATCTAATCCATGCATTCATTTCAGTGTAAGTAAAACCAAATGGTACCGCTGTAAAATAACCCCAAGCTGGATCTTTCTTCACCCAGTAGTAGTCAGCAGCATGGTACATTTGCGAGTTACCAGATGCAACTTCATCAAATGAGTCAAATGCTTTAACTCTTTCGTTCGCTGCATAATAAGTAACTTGAATTCTACCATCACTTATATCTGAGATTCTTTGTGCAAATCTTTGAGCTCCTGTTCCTAAACCTGGAAAATCTCTTCCCCAAGTAGCAACCATTGATGCTTCAATTCTTTCAGCAGCAACAGCTGGAGCAGCTAAAGATGATGCAGCTACAGCAGCAACACCAGTTGCAGCAGCAGCTTTAAAGAACTTACGTCTTGAAGGTGTTTTTTTAACCTTCAGCTTTTTGTCTTTAATCATTTATTTCTCCTCTTTAGTTAATTAACTGCAGGATATTAAACACATATGTTACTTAGAGTCATTTTAAAAATGATTAATATCCAGTGAAATACAACTCCAGATTGTTAATTTACTTTATTTTTACAGTTTCCTGTTTTGAAAAATTCATCAATATTATCAATAGCTAAATTAGCCATGGCTGTTCTAGTCTCCTTTGTAGCACTACCTAAATGGGGAAGTATAAAAGCGCTTTTATGCTTGTAATAGCCTTTGTTTAAATTTGGTTCATTTTTATAAACGTCTAACCCAACTGCATAAACTTTTCTTCTGTTGAGCGCATCAATCATTGCCTCATCTTCAATTATATCTCCTCTTGCAACATTGGTGACAACGGCTCCTTTTGGTAAATATTCAATTGTATCTTTGTTAATCATATCAATTGTCTCTTTTGATGCTGGACAACATACAGATAGTACATCTGATACAGATAGAAGATCTTTAAGATTATCATGATAAATAGCGCCTTGCTCTTTATCTTCAGTTAGTTTTGATCTGTTATGATAGTGAATTATCATACCAAGAGATTTTGCAACTTTTGCAATTTTTTGTCCAATTCTTCCCATTCCTAAAATTCCTAATCTAGTACCTGTAAGTTGTTTCCCGATTAAAAGATCAGCTGACCAAACCCATCCTCCTTGCCTTGCTTGCTCAATTCCTTCTGAAGCTCTTCTACATGCACCTAAAATTAATAATACTCCAATTTCAGCAGTAGCATCTGTTAAAACATCTGGAGTATTAGTTACAGCAATACCTCTATTTTTTGCCGCCTCTAAATCAATATTTCCAAATCCAACTGCAAAGTTTGAAAGTATTTTAATACTATCTGGTAATTGATTAATTGTATCAGCATCCAACTTATCAGTTAATGCTGAAAGTATACCATCACAACCTTGGCTCATTTCTATTAATTTTTTTTGTGAGTAAAGTTCATCATTTAAATTTAGATTTGCATCGAACATTTCTTTTGCTCGATCTTCACAAGATCTTAGCAATCTTCTAGTAACTAAAATTTTTTTCATACAAATTGATTAGTTTAAATCAAAGATTTTTCCAGGATTCATTATGTTATTAACATCTAATGATCTTTTAATAGATTTCATAACAGGAACATTATCCGGATGTTCTCTAAGTAAATAATGTTTTTTTTGAAGTCCAATACCATGCTCTCCTGTAATCGTTCCCTCGAGTTCAAGAGCTTTATTAATTAAGTCATCACTGTATTGTCTGATTTTTTTTTGTTTTTCCTCATCATCTGGATCATAAAGTACTATTGAGTGAAAATTTCCATCTCCTACATGTCCTACCATAGGTGCAGTTAATCCTAACTTTTGTACCTCTTTTTCTGCCCATGAAATACATTCTACTAATCTTGAAATTGGCACACAAACATCTGTGGAATAAACCTTCATATCGTTACCCAAAGCTTTAACTGAGTAATACACATCATGTCTTGCTTTCCATAATTTTTTCTGTTCCTCAGGTGAAGATGCCCATTGAAAATCACTTCCACCGTTACTTTTTGAAATTTCTTCAACTATACCTATTGACTCATTGTTTGAATTTTCACTACCATGAAATTCAAAAAATAAAGTGGGTGATGCTTTTATGTTATCTAATTTTGAATATTTAATACTTATTTCCATTTGATCTTTATTAAGCATTTCAATTCTAGCTATAGGGACACCATATTGAATAACCTCTTGAGCAGCTTTTACTGCTGAGTCTAAATCTGGAAAGTAACACACTGCACTCATTATACTTTCAGGTATCGGAGATAACCTTAATTGAACTTCAGTGATTATTCCTAGAGTTCCTTCAGAACCAATAAATAAATTTGTTAAATTATATCCAGCAGAAGTTTTTTTTGTTCTGGCTCCAGTTTTAATAATATCTCCATTCGGAAGAACAACTGTTAAACCTGAGATTACAGTTCTCATAGTTCCATATTTCACAGCCATTGTGCCTGATGCCGATGTTGCAGCCATTCCACCAAGAGCAGCATCTGCTCCTGGATCTATTGGAAAGAATACTCCATCCTCACGAAGATATTCATTTAGTTGTTTTCTAGTTACATTTGCTTGTACTCTACAATCAAAATCTTCAGCATTGACACTCAATACTTTGTTCATTTTTTCAAGAGAAATTGTTATTCCATTTTGATTTCCAACAACATGACCTTCTAATGAAGTTCCAGTACCAAAAGGAACAACCGGAATTTTGTGTTCATTACATAACTTTAATAACTGTGATACTTCTTCATTAGTTTCTGGAAATACTACAGCTTTTGAGAGAATTGGATCATAAGTATCTTCTCCTCTAGCATAATTTGCTCTTGTAGACTCTGAGGTTGAAAATCTTCCATTAAAAATCTTTTTTAATTCTGTTTGAACAGTTTCATTCATATTTAAATATTATAGAAGTTTCTTTTAAAAAATACAGTCTATTTAGAAAGCATCTTGCCTATGTTTTCTAAGGCTTGTTGTATGTTATCTCTAGATGCGGCAAAACTAAATCTTACATAATCTTGACAAGTTTGACCAAATGCAGTTCCCGGTACTATTGCTACTCCAGCTTCATGCATAGCTTTTTTACAAAACTCAGCTCCTGTCATTCCAGTTCCTTTTACATTTGGAAAAGCGTAAAACGCACCACCTGGTAAACTACACTCTACTCCAGGTAAATCATTCAAACCAGCATGGATTAAATTTCTTCTTAAAGTAAATTTATCCAACATGTCTTTAATTGAGTCGTCCGGACCATCTAAAGCTGCTATTCCAGCAAACTGTGCTGCTGCATTTACACAAGATACACTATTAATTAGTAGTTTGTTTACATGTTCAACAAGTTCTTTTGGCCAAAAACTCCAGCCTAATCTCCATCCAGTCATTGAATATGCTTTGCTCCAACCCTCTAAAACAATAAGCCTATCTCTTAAATTTTCATAGTGAAAGAATGATGGCATTTCTTTGTAATCAAAAATTTGTCTACTATAGATTTCATCACTTAAAATAGTGACATGCGGGTGTTTTTCTAATTCCTTTGCAAAATAATCTATAACTGGTTTCTCAACAAAACTGCCTGTAGGATTGTTAGGATTAATCAAAATTAATAATCTTGTTTTATCAGTAATAAGTGAAAGTATTTTATCAGGATCAAACTTAAGATCTTTATCTTCAGTTAAATCATAAGGTACTGGAGTAGAACCAGTATAGTTTATCATTGACTCATAAATAGGAAATGCAGGTGTAGGATGGATTATTTCTGCTCCTGGTTCCCCATAGCACTGAATTGCATAACTCATTGTTGGTTTTCCACCTGGCATAATTAGAATTCTTTCAAAATCTATATCTGTGTTGTAACGTTTTTTAATCCATCTTGTTACTGCTTGTCTACATTCTGGAATTCCATTGGACATTACATAACCATGATGACCGTCATCTAAAGCTTTCTTAGCAGCCTCGACTACATGTTTTGGAGTTTTAAAATCCGGTTGTCCTAAACCCAAATGTATCATTGGATGACCTTTTGCCTCTAACGCCTTAGCCTCAGCTAACACACTGAAAGCAGATTCTGTTCCTAAATTTTCTAAACTTTTTGCTAATTTCATAACTTTAATTTTAAGGTGTGAAAACTAGCTGAAAAGTTAGTGTATGTCTATTATATTTAATTTTTTTTACTTATTTTTTATATTAGTAATTTTTATTTATTTTCTGAAAATAATTTTTGAATCATCAAGGTCTTTGATACTTTTGCAGCCCATCAATATCATATTACGTCTTATTTCATCATGCATATTTTGTAATAATCTTTCAATACCTTGTTGTCCGCCGGCCCCTAAACTAAACAAAAATGCTTTACCAAAACTACAAGCTGTCGCACCCGCTGCAAGTGCTTTCAATACATGTGTACCTCTTCTAACACCCCCATCTAATATAACCTCTAATTTATCACCTACTGCATCCCTAATAGCTTTTACCTGGTCAAATGGAGATCTAGATCCATCGAGTTGTCTTCCTCCATGATTTGATATCATTATAGCTGTACATCCAATATCTACAGCTTTTTTTGCATCTTCAACTGACATAACTCCTTTAAGAGCAATAGGACCATCCCATTTTTTGATACAGTATTCTGCATCTTTCCAATTCATAGCTGGATCATACTGTTCATTTATATATCCCATAACAGATTGAGCAATATTTGTTCCTTTTTCAACTTTATCTTTCAGATTAGCTAATTCAAATTTCTTATTTGTAAAATAATTAAATACCCACTGCGGTCTCATTGCGAAACTCATTAGACTATCTAATGTAAATTTTGGAGGTGTTGTAAAACCTGTTCTGTGGTCCCTTTCTCTATTTCCAGCAACAATTGTATCAACAGTAATACACATACCATTGAAGTTTGCTCTTTTGCATCTATCAATTAAGTCATCAGTTATAGATTGGTCTTTATGGATATATAATTGAAAAATTTTCGGTCCACTTGAAAGATTTGCAATTTCTTCGATCGAAAAAGATGCCATTGTAGACATGCTATAAATTGTACCAAATTTTTCTGCTGCACGAGCAGATGCTTTATCTCCATCTGGATGATATAAACTTTGCATTGCAGTAGGGGACAAAAAAATTGGCATGTCCATTTTGGTTCCGAAAACCTCAGTTTTTAAATCTGGCTCACCAACACTATTTAAAATATTTGGGACTAGATCGCAGTCATTAAATGAATCTGTGTTTCTATTCATTGTGACTTCATCGTCAGCTCCACCATCAATGTAATGAAAAATCGGGGCAGGTAATTTTTTTTTTGCTAGCTTTCTAAAGTCTTCGAAATTGTAGCAATTCTTTAGACTCATTATCTTCTGAATCTTAAATTACTTCTATTTAGATCACTAATTTTTGTG
Organism: uncultured Pelagibacteraceae bacterium; assembly: GCA_902534465.1. Lineage (GTDB taxonomy): Bacteria > Pseudomonadota > Alphaproteobacteria > Pelagibacterales > Pelagibacteraceae > Pelagibacter. The sequence goes on along the minus strand of CACAPU010000005.1, from coordinate 2,347 downwards.
CAACCCATTAGTTTCATGTCACGTTGCAACTCTGTTTTGTATTGGTTTAAAGCTCTTTCAACACCGGCTTGGCCTGCAGCAGCTAGTGCGTATAAATAAAGCCTTCCACCTGAACATGCTTTAGCACCTAGAGATAATGCTTTAAGCATATGGGTGCCTCTGTGAATTCCTCCTTCACATATAACATCAAGTTTATCTCCAACAGCATCAACTATTTCTGCTAATTGATCAAATGGAGACCTTGATCCATCAAGTTGTCTTCCACCATGATTGGAAACCATTATACCAGTACATCCAATATCCACAGCTCTTTTTGCATCTTCAACACTCATTATACCTTTAAGAGCAAAATGACCTCCCCATTTAGAACAAAGATTTTCAGCATCTTTCCAATTCATAGATTGATCTAACATGGTAGAAAAATAACTTCCAATCGAAGAGTTAGTACTGGTACCTTCTTTAACAAAATCTTGAAGATGAGGTAATTCAAACTTACCTTTTGTTAAATAGTTTATTCCCCACATAGGCTTTGTGGCAAAGCTAAATAGACTTGATAAAGTTAATTTTGGAGGCGATGTAAAGCCAGTTCTTAAATCTCTCTCCCTATTTCCACCAGTAATAGTATCTACTGTTAATGCCATGACATCAAACTTTGCTGCTTTAGCTCTCTCTAGACAAGAGTCATTAAGACCTCTATCTTTATGAAAATAAAATTGAAACATTTTAGGTGTATCAATCATTGATGATATTTCTTCAACACTCACAGTTGCTAAAGCTGAAACACCAAACATTGTATTGAATTTTTTTGCAGCTTTTCCTACTGCTCTTTCACCATCATAATGAAAAAGTCTTTGTAAGGCTGTTGGTGCTAGATAAAACGGTAGGTCCAATTTTTTTCCAAATATTGTTGTTGAAAGGTCAACATTCTCTACTCCTCTTAAAACATTTGGGACTAAATCAACATCATCAAAAGCACTTGTGTTCCTAGCGTATGTTATCTCATCATCTGCTGCACCATCTATGTAATGGAAAATTGGAGAAGGTAATTTTTTTTTAGCTAATTTTCTAAAATCACTAAAATTGTGACAATCTTTTAAATTCATATCTTTAAATTAAAATTTTTTTATATAATTAAACATATAACTATTTGCCCCAGGATTCTTATCTCCAAGACTAGCATTAGATATATGATTATATGAAACTGCTATTTCGCTATTATTTGTAAATTCATATGATATTTGTATTTCAGTTTTAAACTCAATCACATGCCCTAAATCTTTACCATCACCTTCAGCATATAATCCAGGTGTAAAACTTGGAGTAAATTTTAGTGGTCCCTCATTGTAAATCTGAAACCCTGTATAAATATATGCAGCATTATCAGCTGTTACCATTAAACCCGTTACGGGTTGAAGTGTTCCTAAAAAACTCTCTTTATTTTTTCCAGTATTGATATGTTGTATACCAAATAAGGTAGCTTTTTTTCCATCATCACTAAAATCAAAAGTTCCAGTATAAAAACTCCAATTTTCATTAGAATTATGTCCATCTGCATTTGCTAAATTTAATGCTAGCAAAAAGTATATTAAAATTATTTTAAAAAAAATTTGCATAAATTTTATCTACTTTATAGATACTTTTCTAAGAATTAAAATACCGCCAAAAACAAACAAAATCAAAGGTAATACCCACAGTAAAATTGTGTTTTTATTAATTTCTGGATCATAAACTATCCATTCGCCATATTTGGCTTTAAGATATTCATAGATTTGTTCATCATTTTTACCTTCATCAATTTTATTTTGTATTAGAATTTTCATACTTAATGCAAAGTCCGATTGAGAATCATAAACTGATTGTCCTTGACAAATTAAGCATCTTAGATTTTTTGAAATTTTATCAACTTCTTGAGAGGTCTCCGCTAAAGAATAATTTTGAAAGAATATTAAAATAATTAGCAATCTTAATAATATTTTCTTGTTTTTCATTGAACTATATTAATAATTTTTGCAAATGCCTTATCATCTAAAGGACCAATAAATTTTTGAATAATCAATTTAGATTTATTATCAATCAAATAAGTTTCAGGTACACCAAACGCACCAAATTCAATTGAATTAATCCCTTTGGGGTCAGTAATTATATTTGTATAAGGATTTCCAAGTTCACTAAGAAATTGTTTAGCATTTTTTTCATCGTCTTTATAATTAATACCTATAATACTTAATTTGTTTAAAGATTTTAAATTTAATAAATACGCATGCTCATCCCGACAAGGTAAACACCAGGAAGCCCATATATTAATTAAAGACATACCTTCATTATTTAGTAGTTCATTTATAAAAAC